>JBOHZJ010000515.1:0-8011 GCA_050738395.1 Steroidobacter sp. | reverse complement strand
CGTCAACCGTCAACCGTCAACCGTCAACCGTCAAACCATTCGGATATCCCCATGCAAATGCGAGCCGTCGACAGCGTCCCACAGAACGTTCGCAACCAGGTTTCGGCGGAGGAGTGGGCGACGCGCGTCGATCTCGCCGCGTGCTATCGGATGGTGGCGCACCTCGGTTGGGACGACCTGATCTTCACGCACATCTCGGCTCGTGTGCCTGGAACGCACGACTTCCTGATAAATCCCTACGGATTGATGTTCGATGAGGTTACGGCGTCGAATCTGGTGCGGGTCGATCTGCACGGGTCGAAGACGCTGGAGACTCCCTACGACATCAATCCGGCCGGCTACACGATTCACAGCGCGATTCATGAAGGACGTGAAGACGCCGGCTGCGTTCTGCACCTGCATACGATCGAAGGCATCGCGGTGTCCTGCCAGAAAGAGGGCGTATTGCCGATCTCGCAGCAGGCGAGCATCGTGATTCAATCGCTCGCCTATCACGCGTACGAAGGCATCGCCCTCAATCCGGAAGAGAAGGCGCGACTGCAGCAGCATCTGGGCGAAGCGCGTCATCTGATGCTGCGCAATCACGGTCTGCTGACGATCGGCCGGACTGTCCCGGACGCGTTTCTGGCGATGTTCACGTTTCAGCGCGCCTGCGAGATTCAGGTTCTCGCTCAGGGATACGGCGCCGAACTGGTGCAGATCCCGCAGTCGGTGCTCGACACCGTGCCTGGCTATGTCAAAGCCGTGACACGCGGCGCCGGCAGTGCACTTACGTGGCCGGCGCTTCTGCGGAAGATGGATCGGGTGGATCCGTCGTATTGCGAATAATCCTGGCGCTCGGCGCCGTTGTTGTCCGTCGGGAACCGTGCGAAGCGCCTGGTTCGGTTTACGCACAACGCGCAACTCGCAACGCCATTCAGGGAATAACTCACCAAGTTGCGCCTAAGTTGCTGATACTCGCATTGCCGGACACGCTGCACACTTACGTCGAGTTGCGACAATAGCTGAACGACGCAGGAGAACTCTGGATGAACCCGGACGCGATGGCCACAAGGATGTCTGTGCTCACCCGTGCACTGCCGATGCGCATTCTGCTGGTGGACGACGACGAGCTCGAACTCGAGCTCATGGCTGACCGGCTGACCACTGCGGGCTTTCAGGTTGCGCGCGCGATGAACGGCGAAGAAGCGCTCGCGATGCTCGCGACGCAGTGGTATCCGCTGGTCATCACCGACTGGCAGATGCCGGTCATGGACGGCGTCGCATTCACTGAAGCGCTGCGCGGTCGCGGTCTGGACGAGACGTACGTGATCATGCTGACGATGCGCGGTGCGAGTCTGGACTACGAGCGCGGCTATCTCGCCGGCGTCGACGACTATCTGACCAAGAAGGTGCCCGACGCCGAATTGTTCGCGCGTATCCATGCCGCGTTCAACACGCTCGCGCTACGCCGATCCTTGAACGATGCGCAGGCCGCGCTGGAAGACTCTGTGTCGATCGACGCCGCGTCTGGCGCCTTTGCTCCGCGCGAGCTCTACAGCAAGCTGCATTCCGAAATCCAGCGTGCACAACGCTATGGGCGTCAGCTCGCCGTCATTTCGATCAATGCGACTGACCGCGCGCTAACGACGCCGACGGCGGAAATTCTCCGCGGCGTCGTACAAACGATCGATACCACCGTGCGCGCACACGTGGACTGGGTTGGCCGCGTCGATGCGGCCGTGGGCGCCACGTTCGTTGCGGTTCTGCCGGAAGCCAGCGTCGCCGAGGCGCCGGCCATCAAGGACCGGTTGCTGAATGCGCTTCGGAGATATTCTGCATCGACGGATGCGCAGATCACATTCAACGTCGGCGTCGCGGCAATCGAGCGGAGCGTTTCGGCCGGAGCGCAGGTTGATGCAACAGAGATGCTGGAGGTCGCCGCGCACTGCCTCGATTGTCCGGGCCGCACCGGTCAGGAGCAACTGCGGGCCGTGCAACGCAGCGTCGCATGTCATGTCGCCATTGCCTGCCGACATGGCTACGTCGTCGATAGCGAGTGCTCACTGAAGGCGGCCGGCGTTGCGGGCGATGCGGAAGAAGTGCCGGGCGCCGTCGCGCGATCGGCCGGCTGAGCCGGAGAGGACGAGCGCCATTGGCGGGGGTCAGGCGGTGTTGACCGGATGAGGCGCGGCCGCGAACATGGTGCGCTCGTACTTCAGGACTCAACACGTGCCCTCTATTCGACGTCTCGGAACTCCTTCCCGATCGGCGCTGCGATCGGTCGCACTGCTGGCGTTTTGCGCAGTAGTCCTCGGGGCGTGCGGCTGGCGACTGCAGGGGTCCTCGAAACTTTCTGCAACCCTGGCCTCGACGTATATCGAAACGGATGATCGCTACACGAGTTTCAATCGGGCGCTGCGCGACAGCCTGCGCGCTTCCGGCGCAACGCTCGCGGGCCGTCCCGGCGGTGCAACTGCGACCGTGCGAATCCTTCGCGATGAGAGCGGTCAGCGGGTGCTATCCGTCTCGGCGCGCAACACGCCCGAAGAATACGAAGTGTTCTATGCAATCGAGTATTCCGTCGCGAATCAAACAGGCGAACTGATCCCGCCGCAAAAACTGGAACTGACGCGGGATTACAGCTACGACGAAACCGCCGTCCTGGCGAAGCAGCGCGAACAAGCCATTTTGCGCGAGGCGCTGGCGCGCGATCTGGCGGCCCTGGTCGTGAGGAGCCTCGCCTCCTTGTGAACCGCAGCGAATGACGCAGGAGATCGGCGATCGTTATCTGCGTCGAACGATCGGCGAGACCCAGCGATTGCGCGAACTGCTCGGCGATGCGCGCCGCGGGGATACGGCCGCTCTGGTAGAAATACTGCAGATGGCGCACAAGGTGCACGGCAGCGGCGCCATGTTCGGATTCGACGTCATCAGCGGCGCCGCGGAGAGACTTCAGAGATTCGTCGAGGCGTATGTGACCGCAGGACAGCCCGCGGGCAGTGACTTTCTCCGGCAGTGTGAGCATCTGATAAAGAATCTCGAGGCCGAAGTCCACAAAGCAGCGCTGGCGCAAGGGCTGCTGTGAAGGGCGGTTTCGTTTCGCGCAGGCTGGAACATCCATGAACTCACCCCGAATGCAGATCGACACTGACGGAGCGGTTCTGCGCGTCGGCGAGATCGCGTATGAGTCGCTCGCGCAGCTCTTCAGCCGATACGGTGTGCAGACGCAGTGGGTTGAAGGAGGGGTGGTGATTCCCGGCTCGTACTGGGGGGAGAGCGAGGCGGGTCTTGTCGGCGCCTGTTTATTTCTTCGCAGCGACACGCCGGTGCACTCTGCGTTGCACGAGACCTGTCATTACATCTGCATGGATTCGTCCCGACGCGTCGCGCTCGAGCGCGACGCCGGCGGCGACCACGATGAAGAAAACGCAGTGTGCTATCTGCAGATCCTGCTGGCGGATCACCTCGAAACCGTAGGCCGCGAACGCATCTGCGCCGACATGGACGCCTGGGGTTATACGTTCCGCCTCGGCTCAGCCGAAGCCTGGTTCGAACACGACGCTGAAGATGCACGCCAATGGCTCATCGCTCACTCCATCATCGACGCAACAGGTCTTGTGAGCTGGAGGAAAAGATAAGGAGAAGAGCCGCGAAAGACCACATAAAGGAAGTCGACTGCTCAGCATCCGGAGATCCGAAGAGGAGGATGCGCGACCATAGAGTTTCTTGCCTCTCAGTTCTGACGCTTTTGGTTCCTTTATGCGGTCTTTCGCGGCTCCTCACCTCACCTCATCTGAATCTGTCCGTCGCGCTGACCAGTTCGTGCGTGTTGCCCGCTTCGAACGCTGAGTGGCCGGCGTTCGGAACGATGTGGAACTGGGCTTCGGGCCACGCCTTGTGCAGCGCCCACGCGGTCTGCATCGGGCAGACGACGTCGAAGCGGCCTTGCACGATCACCGCCGGGATGTGGCGGATGCGATCGACGTTGCGCAGCAGCTGATCTTCCTTTTCAAGAAAGCCGCGGTTCACGAAGTAGTGGCACTCGATGCGCGCGACCGCGATGGCGAAATCCTCCTCACCCCACTTGTTCACGTTCTCCTCGTTCACCTGAAGGTAGCTGGTGGCGGCTTCCCAGATCGACCAGGCGCGCGCGGCTCTTACGCGGGTCGCGCGATCCTCGCTCGTGAGACGTTTGTAGAACGCATGGATCAACTCGCCGCGTTCCGCGGGTGGAATCGCGGCGACGTAGTTCTCCCAGCGATCTGGAAACAGCGCGCTGGCGCCCTCCTGATAGAACCAGCGCAGTTCGAACTGCGACAACATGAAGATGCCGCGCAACACCAGTTCGCTGACGCGTTCGGGGTGTGTCTGGGAGTAGGCGAGGGCGAGCGTCGAACCCCACGAGCCGCCGAATACCAGCCAGCGCTCGACGCCCAGGTGCGTGCGCAATTCCTCCATATCCTCGACGAGACGCCAGGTGGTGTTCTCGACCAGGCTCGCATGCGGGCGGCTGCGGCCACAGCCGCGCTGATCGAACAGAATGATGCGATACGCATCCGGGTCGAAGAAGCTGCGCGCGCGAGCGTCGCAGCCCGCGCCGGGTCCGCCGTGGACGAACAGCGCCGGCTTGCCTTTCGGATTGCCGCACTCCTCGTAGTAGATCTCGTGCACGTCCGAAACGCGCAAATGTCCGGTGCGGTACGGCTTTACCGCGGGATAGAGGCCACGCAAACCGGTCGCTCGCGCCGTCGCGCGCTTGCGCTTGGATAGCACGGCGTGGCGCGCATGACTTCTCAGTTTGTTCGGCGCCGCCTTGGCGGTGCGACGACGCGGGGCTTTGCGCTTGCTGGCCATGAGGCATTGACTCCAATTTGTTCCGACGCGCAAGCATGTCGGGTTGAACTCCGACCCACAAGCCAGGCGTTGAGGTTTCCGGATCAGAGCGGAGCCGCGAAAGACCGCATAAAAGAAATGTGGTGTCCACGAGTGCGCCTGTGGATCGCTAGCCGGAGCCGAGCGTCGTAGATCAACCAGACTCGTTCCCATCAGCCTGATCTCCTTTATGCGGTCTTTAGCGGCTCTTTAATCCGGATGCACCGTGAACCGCTTCACACCTGCGAGGCTCGTGAACTTGTCGCGTCGCGTCGCGGCGCACTACACTCAAGCCATGTGGCGTCGTGTTGCAACCATTGGTCTGCTCTGGATCGGTCTTTCGGGACTGCTGCCGGCGGCCATTGCGTGCACGGCAGACATGCCGATGCCCATGCAGGAGTGCTGTCCGGATCACGACAGCCCGTGCGATGCCGGCGCGCCGGTCACGCCTGAACAGCTCGAATGCTGTGATTTGAAAAGCGCGGCGCCGATCGCGGCGGCTGGCGTGGAGAAGACCAAGCGGGTTCTCATCGATGATCTGACGGACGACGCTGCGGATTACACCCCGTCATCGCTTGCGGCGTTCGTTGCCTTGTCCGGTCGAACAGCGCACCCGCCGCCGCGCGAACTGCGCATCGACCAATCCGACCTCTGGCTCCAGACGGCGCGTCTGCGCCTCTAATTCCTCATCTCGAACCGACTGATCTCGCCGTAGGTCCGATTCATTCGGACGCGCGTGGCCGGCCAAAGCCGGACGGGCAACGGCGGCTTGCATCCCTTTTTGATTCTCGTGCGCCGGTCTAACCGGTCCTGCACGGGCGTGGATTCGAGGTGCGCCATGCCAGATCGCCTGGGCGCTTTTTGTTTCAGCTCAACACTCTTCGCGCTGGCGAGCAGCATCTGGTGTGCGTCCGCAGCGCACGCGGATGCGCTATCGCTCGATAAAGCCGTCGAAATAGCGGCCGCGAATACGCCGCAGATGCTCGCGCAGCGTGCGGCGCTCGACGGCGCGCAGTCGCTCGCTATCAGCGCCGGTCGCTTGCCCGATCCGGAGCTGGTGCTCGGCGTTGACAACCTGCCCGTCGAAGGCGCGGATGCATACTCCTCCGGCGCCGACTTCATGACGATGCGCAAGGTCGGCGTGATGCAGACGTTTCCGAACGCCCGCAAGCGAACTTCGGAACGAGATCGCGCCGACGCTGTGGTGGCGGTGGCTCGCAATCAGACGCAACAGACGCGCCTGGATGTCTCGCGCGCGGCGGCCGATGCATGGATCGGCGTCCATGTCGCGCAGCAGGTGCTCGACAAATTGAAGTCTCTCGAACCCGAAGTCCGCCTGCAGGCGGAAGCGGCGCGTGCAGCGTTGGCGAGCGGTCGCGGCTCCTCCGTCGAGGCCATCGCAGCGCAGAGTGCGATCAGCGAGCAGGCGGACCGGGTGCTCATGGCCGAGCGCGATCTGCAGAAGGCGCGCGCTGAGCTTGGGCGATGGATCGGCGCCTACGCGCAGCATCCACTGGCGCAGCCGCCCTCATTCAGTGAATTGCCTTATCCACGCGAACGACTGCTTGCCTCGCTCGATCGCCATGCGACGCTGCAGGAGTTCGACGCGCGGCTTGCGGTTGCGCGCAGCGACGTCGAGGTGGCGCGCGCTGGAAAGCGTCCCGACTGGAGCGTTCAACTCGCATACGCGAAGCGTGGCGCGGCCTTTGACGACATGGCTTCGCTCGAATTCCGCATTGGATTGCCGCTGTTCAGCGGCAATCGCCAGGACCCGATAATCAGCGCACGGCGCGCCGAACTCCGGCAGCTCGAGGCTGAGCGCGACGTCGAATTGCGCATGCATGAAGCGCAGATCGTGAGCGAATTGGCCGCGTGGGACGCCGCGCGCGAACGCATTGCCCTGTACGAGCGCGAACGATTGCCGCTGGCGCGCCAGCAATCGCAGGCTGCCCTCGCCGCATTCCAGGCGGGCCGCATCGAGCTCGCGCAGGCGCTTGCCAGTCACGTCGCGGAAGTCGAAGCGCATCGTGCCTACGCGGAACTGACCGCCGACCTCGGCGGAGCGTGGACTTTCCTGCGTTATCTCGAAACGGAACATCCCTCGCCATGAACGCCAACCACCCGAAGACGCCGCTCATCGCCGCATCCGTCATCGCCGCCCTGATCATCGGCGCTGCGCTCGGTTATATCGTTTCGGAACGGAGTGAAACGCTTCGCGACGCTGCTGCGCCCTCCGCGACCGCCGAACGCGAAGCGTTGTACTGGCACGATCCAATGGTTCCGGGCGCGAAGTTCGACAAACCCGGCAAGTCGCCCTTCATGGACATGGATCTCGTGCCGGTGTACGCGAACGAGCAAAGCGGTGCGGCGGTACGCATCGATCCGGGCGTCGTGCAGAACCTCGGTGTGCGCCTCGGGCAGGTGGAAAAGAGGGCATTGGACGCGGGCATCGATGCAGTTGGCGCGGTTTCGTTCGATGAGCGTCTGCTCGAAGTCGTTCAGGCGCGCGTGACCGGCTATGTCACCCGGCTACACGTGAAAGCGCCGTTGACGCGAGTGAAACGCGGTCAGCCGCTGCTCGAGATCCTCTCGCCCGAATGGCAGGCGGCGCAGCAGGACTACCTCGCGCTGCTCGATGCTCAATCATCGTCAGTGCACTCGATTCGCGATGCCGCTCGGCGGCGACTCACTGTTCTCGGTGTGCCGGAGGCGACGATCAGCGCGATCGAGCGGACCCGCAAGACCGATGCGACCACGATGCTTGCGGCGCCGATCACCGGCGTGGTGAGCGAACTTGCGGTGCGCGATGGCTCGGCGTTTTCGGCCGGCGACCCGCTGGTTCGAATCAATGGACTCGCAACCGTGTGGGCGAACGCGCAGATCCCGGAGACGCAGGCAGCACTCGTGCCTGAGGGTTCACAGGCGACGGCGCGCGCGACCGCCTGGCCCGGGTCGGAGTTTCGCGGCCGCGTCATCGCTCTCTTGCCCGACGTCGACCCGCAGACGCGCACGCTGGCCGTGCGCGTCGCTCTCGAAAACCCGCACCAGAAGCTTGTTCCGGGCATGTTCGTGTCGCTCACTCTCGCGGGCGCCGAGACGCAACCGCAACTCGTCGTGCCGAGCGAAGCGATCATCGCGACCGGGCGGCGCAACGTGG
>JBOHZJ010000514.1:0-1536 GCA_050738395.1 Steroidobacter sp. | reverse complement strand
CCGTATGCATCGATGGTGAATGCGTATGGTTGAGCTGCATCCGCGGACCTCATGCTGGGCGCGCGCATCGGCAAAGCGGCGAGCTGCCCACATAATCGGACCAGAGAATCGACAGACTGACGCCGTCACCTGAGGGCGGAATGCCGCACGGGCCGCAACACAGGACCACACCGCAATTCATGCGGCGATCGAAACGTCTGCTTTTCTTCGGTGTGCCGGCGCTCGTTGCGCTGGCGATCGGCTTTGCGATCTGGATCGGGCGCAAAGACGATTCGCTCGAGCGCGTGCGTTCTGCCGGCGTGCTGCGGATCGGCTATGCGATCGAGGCGCCGTTCGCGATGATCGGTCCGGACGGGCGGATCACCGGCGAGTCGCCGGAAACGGCGCGGGAGATCGCGAAGCGGCTGGGCGTCGCTCGAACCGAGTGGGTCCAGCTGCGCTTCGAGGCGCTTATTCCGGATCTTCGCGATCGGCGCCTCGACGTCATCGCCGCAGGTCTGTTTGTCACCAAAGAACGGGCCCGCAAGGTGCGCTTCTCCGATCCTACCGTGCGAGTCGCTCCCGGGCTGCTCGTCCTGCGCGGCAACCCGCAACGCCTGGGCTCGTTCGAATCGCTGACTGCGGGCAGCAATGCGAAAGTCGCGGTGCTCGCCGGTTCGGTTGAAGAAGAGCGCCTGCGCGCGCGTGGCTGGGACGGCGAGAAACTGGTCGTCGTTCCGGACGCACAGGCCGGGCGCGCCGCCCTGGCGCAGGGCATCGTCGACGCCATTGCGCTGTCTTTGCCGACGCTGCGCTGGATCGCAAAATCCTCCAGAGGTTCGTACGAAGTTCTTGCGGATCCACCGAAGCGTAATGCAGCGGGCGCCGACTTCGTCGCCTTTGCATTTCATCCCGCCGATGCAGCCCTGCAGCGCGCGTGGAACGGCGCCCAGTCGGAGTTCATTGGCAGTCCAGAGCACCTGCGCACGATTTCCCGATTCGGATTCGAGGCCTCGAATCTTGCCGCTGATGTGCACACGAGCGAGGTATTGCGAAAGTGACTGCCTTTGTCGGTCGTCAGGGCTCCTGGTACGAATCACTGCGCGCCGGCGTCTGGGTCATCATCGCTCTGGGAATCCTCGTCAGCCTGGCGCTCGCCGGTCTGCACTACTACCAGCAGGAACGATTGCAACGCGCAACCCGCATCGTTCGCGAATTGGGGCGCGCCAACAACGATCTCTCCAGGGGCTTTCTGCACTTCACGCTCGGCGGCGCCCCCGATGCGCCATGGCAACGCGATCAGGGCTTTGCGCTGCTGACGCAGGCGCTCTCTGAATTTGACCGCGCGACGCAGCAGACGCCGATTCAGCCGGAAGCGGTTCGTATGTTTCGGTCCGATCTGGAGCGATTCCGGGCGTTGCTGCTGCGTGTCGCGCGAGCGCCGTCCGGCGCCAGCGAAAAGGACACCGTAGAACTTCGCCTGGCGCTGTATCGCCTTAGCGCGAGCGCGAGGCGCGTGGACCGGCTGCTCCTCGAAGACCTTGACCAGCTCAGCAC
>JBOHZJ010000513.1:0-16670 GCA_050738395.1 Steroidobacter sp. | reverse complement strand
GCGTCGCCGCGGCGCCCGCCATCAGGACGAAGAGCGAGATCGAGCCGAAGAACGGCAGGCGGCTGCCGTGCGGGAAGTAATACTCGCTGCTGTCGTGGGCGTGTGCCATGTGCTCAGCCCTGGACGTCGTAGAAGGCGTACGACAAGGTCAGCCGGTCGATGCTGCCGGGCAGCTCCCGGTCGACGACGAAGCGCACGGCCATCTCGCGCTCCTCGTCGCCCGCGAACTTCTGCGGCGTGAAGCAGAAGCATTCCGTCTTGACGAAGTACTTCGCCGCGCGCGCCGGCGCGATCGAGGGCACGGCCTGGCCGGTGGTCGCCTGGGCCGTGAGGTTTCGCGCACGGTAATGGGTCTCGTAGAGCCGGCCGGGCTCGACCTCCATCGTCACCGCGACCGGCTCGAACTCCCATCCGCCCTGTGGAACGGAGGACGTGAACTCGACGATGACCGTGCGCCCGTCGCCGGCAGCGACGCCGTCGGCGGTGCCCGCGCGCGTCAGCCGCTCGCGCGAGCCGATGCCCGTGATCTCGCAGAAGACGTCGTAGAGCGGCACGAGCGCGAAGCCGAAGGCGAAGCTGCCCGCGGCCATCAGCGTGAGGCGCAGCGCAAGGCTCGTGTTGCCGCGGCGCTTCTCGTCGCTCACGGCGCCTCCTGGTAGAAGCGCAGCAGGAGATAGCCCACGTAAACGGCCAGCGCGACGGCGCCGAGCGCGAGGGCGAGCCGGACATTGCGGTCGAGGCCGCTCACTTGACCTCCGGCGCTGTCACGAAGGTGTGGTAGGGCGCGGGGGAAGGCACGCTCCACTCGAGGCCGGTCGGCGCCTCCCAGACCTTCGCGGTCGCCGGCGCGCCGCCGCGCGCGCACCTGACGATGAGCCACACGAACAGAAGCTGCGACAGCCCGAAGCCGAAGCCGCCGATCGAGGAGACCATGTTCCACTCGGTGAACTGGGTCGCATAGTCCGGGATGCGCCGCGGCATGCCGGCGAGCCCGAGAAAGTGCTGCGGGAAGAACAGCACGTTGATGAAGATCGCCGACAGCCAGAAGTGCCACTTTCCGAGCCGCATGTCGTACATGTGGCCGGTCCACTTCGGCAGCCAGTAGTAGACCGCGGCCATCACCGCGAACAGCGAGCCCGGCACGAGCACGTAGTGGAAGTGGGCGACCACGAAGTAGGTATCGTGGTACTGGAAGTCGGCCGGCACGATCGCGAGCATCAGGCCCGAGAATCCACCGATCGAGAACAGGAACAGGAACGACAGCGCGAACAACATCGGCGGCTCGAATGAAATCGAACCCTTGAACATCGTCGCCGTCCAGTTGAACACCTTCACGCCGGTTGGCACGGCGATGAGCATCGTCGCGAGCATGAAGAACGTTTGCCCCGCAAGCGGCATGCCGACCGTGAACATGTGATGCGCCCAGACGATGAACGACAGGAACGCGATCGAGGCTGTCGCGTACACCATGGCGTCATAGCCGAACAGCGGCTTGCGCGAGAACGTCGGAATGATCTCCGACACGATCCCGAACGCCGGCAGAATCATGATGTAGACCTCGGGGTGTCCGAAGAACCAGAAGATGTGCTGGAACATCACCGGATCGCCGCCGCCCGAGGCTTCGAAGAATGTTGTGCCGAAGAAGTGATCCGTCAGCAGCATCGTCACGGCGCCGGCGAGCACCGGCATGACGGCGATCAGCAAGTACGCGGTGATCAACCAGGTCCAGGTGAACAGCGGCATCTTCAGCAGCGACATGCCGGGCGCGCGCATGTTCATGATGGTGACCACGATGTTGATCGCGCCCATGATCGAGGAAGCGCCCATCAGGTGGACCGCGAAGATGAGCATGGGGAAAGCGTCGCCCGTCTGCAGGGAGAGCGGCGGATACATGGTCCAGCCGCCGGCAGGAGCGCCGCCGGGCACGAACAGTGTGCCGAGCAGCATCGTGAACGCGAACGGCAGGATCCAGAAGCTGAAATTGTTCATGCGCGGCAGCGCCATGTCGGGCGCGCCGATCTGCAG
This sequence comes from Steroidobacter sp., assembly GCA_050738395.1. GTDB lineage: Bacteria > Pseudomonadota > Gammaproteobacteria > Steroidobacterales > Steroidobacteraceae > Steroidobacter. The sequence goes on along the minus strand of JBOHZJ010000513.1, from coordinate 14,645 downwards.
CGGCACCATCCAGTTCGCGAGGCCGACGAACGCCGGCATCACCGCACCGAAGATCATGATCAGCGCGTGCATGGTCGTCATGGAATTGAAGAACATCGGATCGACGAGCTGCAGCCCCGGCTGGAAGAGCTCGGCGCGGATGATCATCGCCATTGTGCCGCCGACGAAGAACATCGTCAGACTGAACAGCAGGTACATCGTGCCGATGTCTTTGTGATTCGTCGCAAAGACCCAGCGGCGCCACCCCTTCTCCGGGCCATGGTGGTCGTGCGCGCCGTGGTGATGTGCGTCGACGTGACCGGCGGCGGGCGTGTGTGCAGTGCTCATTAACTCTTACTCCGACTCTACTTCGTCGCTTTATTTCGTCGCGTTATTTTGCGGGACGACCCTGGCCGCCGCAGTTTCAATCGTCTGGGCTGCCGGCGCGGCGGCGGGCTGGGCCGCCGGCTGCGCATTTTCCTGCTGGCTCTGCAGCCAGCTTTCGTAATCCGCCTGCGAACGGACTTCGACGACCACCGGCATGAAGGCATGGTCGCGCCCGCACAACTCGGCGCACTGGCCGCGATACACGCCCGGCGTATCGGCGCGGAACCACAGTTCGTTGACGAATCCCGGGATCGCATCCTTCTTCATGCCGAACGCCGGCACCCACCATGCGTGGATCACGTCGCTGGCAGTGAGCAGCACACGAACTTTTGCGCCGACCGGCACGACCAGCGGATTGTCGACCTCGAGCAGATAGTTCTCGACGCTGTAGGGATCGACGCCGGAATCGAGCTGACGGGCTGCATCGCTGCCGCGCGCAATGGTCGAGAAAAACGCCACGCCCTGATCGAGATAGTCGTAGCGCCACTTCCACTGATAGCCGGTGACCTTGACGGTGAGGTCGGCGTCGCGCGTGTCTTCAATCTTGATCAGCGTTTCGGCGGCGGGCACCGCCATGCCGACCAGAATGGCGATGGGAACGATCGTCCAGATGACTTCAGCGCGGGTGCTGTGGTCAAAGTTCGCAGCGATCGCACCCTGCGAATGACGGAATTTGATGATCGAGTAGATGATCGCGCCGAAGACGACGACCGCAATGATCACGCAGACCCACAGAATCAGCATGTGCAAGCCGTGAATCTCACGGCTCAGTTCGGTCACGCCGACCGGCATGTTCAAATCCCAGGCGGCGAGCGCCGCTGCGGAAGGCAGGCAGCCCGCGAGTCCGGCCGCGGCGTATTTCAGAATCTTCAACATCGGCGCCATGCTCCCAAGTGCTCGTGTCCGCGGGCGCCGGCAAGCGGCGACAACGAATCCTGGCGGGCGCGCGTCTCATCTGCCCGCAGTTCATCGCCACGCCTTGTTCAAAGCGCGGGCGATTCGTTCATATTCCCCACCAGTTGTTTGAGACGAACCGCGAGACTGCGGCGCTCGTCCTCTGTGAGAAACCGGCCCACCTCGCAGACGCAGCCGTGCGACTCGATGATGAGTCGACTGGGATGTAGCGCCGCCGGCGGGGTGCGGAGTGTAACCCTCGACCAGTGGCGAGGAAATACCGAGGAACGCTCACCGCCGCATCGGTGATGCGTGATCGTGACGCAGTCGTGCGTGATGCAGATCGTCTCGCGTTCCAGGCCGGCGCGCATCGAAGCACGCACCGCGTACACGAGCAGTGCAATCTCGAGGGCTGCGAACAGCAGCACCAGCCAGAAGCCCTGCATCGCAAATGGAGCCGCGACTGCGAAGGTGGTCGCCGCAATGCTCGCTATGAAAATGTGCGCGGTGCGCGGGGTGAGCGAGCAGCGCGCGGCCAGTTCGACGCGGCGTTCCGTGCCAGGCGCTACCGTGGTCGGCGAGGGTAATTGCGCGGCGTCACCAATTGCCATGATTCGAAAAACCTTGACTGGGGCGGCAGTGTCCACAGGAGCTAGCCAGTCACAGTTAGAAAAACTAAAGTGTCGGCCGTCGTTTCAGATCCGTAATCGGGACTCGGACTTCCCCCGCTGCTGGTCGGATCGGTCGCAGCTCGCCTGCCCACGCCTGACCATAAACGACCTCGACGCTGATCGGCAGCGCGCCTTCGCGCAAGCTGGATTCACCGTAGTGCTCAAGTGCTCGCCAACGCTTGCGACCCGTGAGTCCGTGGCTGCGCCCCTGCGCAATATTGCGCGAGCCGCTGGCCTTCAGTTCACGAAACAGGGTTTGCACGCTGCTGTAAGTGACGGTCAAACGCTCGACATCCATCACCGGTTCGGCAAACCGTGCTCGAAGCAGTGCATCGCCGAGATCATGCATATCGATAAATCGATGCACATGCACGCGGCCATCGATGCGTCGCCACGCCTCGCGCAGTTCTTTCAAAGTGTCGGGGCCGAGCGTCGTAAAGCTCAGCAATCCCTGCGGGCGCAGCACTCTGCGCATCTCGCTGAACGCCGCATCGGGGTCCGCGCACCACTCGAGCATCAGATTGCTGAAGACCAGGTCGACGCTCGCGTCCTTCAGCGGCAGGCGATGTGCGTCCCCAACGAGGCGCTGGAAGCGGCGAAACAGGCGCTGCTGTCGCGCCGCCTGTCGCAGCATTGACTCGGACAGATCGAGCGCGATGACTTGCGCATCGGGATAGCGTTGCCTCAGTGCGCGCGCGGCGTGGCCTGTGCCCGCGCCGAGATCGAGTACGACCGCAGGTTGCAATCGCACGATATCGAGCCGCTCGAGCAGGCGCGCGCGAATCTCTGCATGGACTGCCGCCGCAGCGTCGTACGTCCCGCTCGCCGCGTCGAATGAGCGGCGCACCGCACGTGGATCGAGGAAGAATTCGTCGGTGTCGGCGGAACGCATGCGGCGCCGAAGATAGTCCCCGCAACTGCGGCCGTCTAACTCCAATCGCGCTTACTTGAACGTATTCATCTCTGTCCCTCCCTGCAGGGAGAGGGCCAGGGTGAGGTCTGGAAGGCCTTTCTCTTACCCGAGCGCGGCTTCGCGTTGCGAGCAGGAGGCATCTTCGCCGCGCATGGGCTCGGCGTGAATACCCAGACGCGCGAACAATCCCTGATCGTGGTGTTCGCCAGGATTTTCGGTGGTCAGCAGTTTGTCGCCGTAAAAGATCGAGTTCGCGCCCGCGAGGAAACACAGCGCCTGCGTCTCATCGCTCATCTCGGAGCGGCCGGCGGACAAGCGCACGTGTGCGCGCGGCATCAACAGACGTGCGACGGCGATGACGCGCACGAATTCGAGTGGGTCCGGTTTGCTCAAACCATAAAGCGGCGTGCCCGGAACCTGCATCAGCTGATTGATCGGCACGCTCTGCGGGTGCTGCGGCAGAGTCGCAAGGGTGTGCAGCAGCTCGGCACGGTCCTGCTCCGCCTCGCCCATTCCTAAAATGCCGCCGCAACACACATTGATGCCGGCGTTGCGCACCGCCTCGAGCGTGTCGAGTCGATCCTGGTAGGTGCGCGTCGTGATGATCTTCTCGTAATAGGATGCGGACGTGTCGAGATTGTGGTTGTAAAAATCGAGACCAGCATCCTTCAGTTCGCGCGCCTGCTCGGGCGTCAGCATGCCGAGCGTCACGCAAGTTTCCATTCCGAGCGCACGTACGCCCTTCACCATCTGCGCGATCTGTGTGAGCTGTTTCGCCTTGGGACTGCGATACGCCGCGCCCATGCAGAACCGCGTGGCGCCGTTCGCCCTGGCGATCCGAGCCTTGTCGAGCACGTCATCGATGTCCATCAGCGGCTCGGAGTTGAGGCCCGTCTGGAAGCGAATGCTCTGCGAGCAGTACGCACAATCTTCCGGACACGCCCCGGTCTTGATCGACAGCAGGGTGCTGATCTGCACTTCATTCGGATCGAAGTTCGCGCGATGCACACGTTGCGCGTGAAACATGAGATCCGCGAATGGCAACACGAACAGCGCTCGCACTTCACCGATCGCCCAATCCTGGCGAATCTGTCCGAGACGGCTGATCAGCGCATGAGTGTCAGGGGCCGGCATTTCTCGATGAATCCTCAGGTTTTCGATCGAATGCGCGCATTGCGCAGCAGCACACTACGACGAATATTCGATACGGGAGAATGGCTTGCAGTATTCGCAGGCGACCGCAGACTGTCAACCAACGCGCGGAATCGAAGTTGACGATTGGCGAACGCGGGCCGCGCGCCTGCTATGGCCGACAACATGCGTGCTTTGTCGGGGCGCCGGGCAGGATGGTCTGGACTTGTGCGCCGCCTGTGAAGCCGACCTGCCGTTCAATCCGATTGCCTGCGCGAGATGCGCTAATCCATTAGCGGCAGATTTCGCTCCGGTGCAGCTGTGCGGCGCTTGTCTGCAGCGCCCGCCGCACTTTCACGCGAGCTACGCGCCGTTGCGCTACGGCTATCCGGTAGATCACTTGATTCAGGGGCTGAAGTACCGGCGCGAGGCGACCTGCGGTCGGGTGCTTGGCTGCCTGCTTGCACGACGCTTGCTCCTGCGACTCCCGGATCCACCGCCGCAGCTCATTATCCCGACGCCGCTCTCGATGCGCCGCTATCGCGAGCGCGGATTCAATCAAGCCAGCGAACTCGCCCGCCCAATCCAGGCTGTGCTCGGAATTCCCGTGCGTGCGGACCTGGTGGTCAGAGCGCGCGATACACAGGAGCAGACCGGCCTCAAACAGAAAGAGCGCCGCAGCAACATTCGCGGCGCGTTCGCGATGTGCAAAGCGTTGCCCGCGCGGCGCGTCGCAATTCTGGACGATGTGATCACGACCGGCAGTACGGCGAACGAGCTGGCGAAAGTGCTGCGCCGCGCCGGTGCGACGCGGGTGGAAGTGTGGGCGGTCGCGAGAGCGACTTACTCGTGAAACGAATGTCGACCAGCGCCTAGTGAATGGTCAGAGCGACCCGGCGCGCTTGCCGCTCTCTGGGCGGCCCAGGCCAATGGAAGCGACTCCGGCTTTGCGCGGGAGGCGTCAGGCCCGATGCGCCCGTCTCTAACCATTCACCAGTCACCAGTCACTTCTGGAAGAGATACTCCAGCGCGATGCCTACAAATACCGCCATGCCGAAGTAATTGCTGTTGAGGAATGCCTTGAAGCAATCGTCGGGTTTGCGCGCACGAATCAGAAACTGCTCATAGAGCGCGAACATCGCCGCGACTGCGAGGCCCACCCCGAACCACAAACCGAGCTTCAGTTCGCGCCCCGCGAGCCACAATGCGAACAAAGTCATCAGTTGCATGACGCCGACGATGAAGCGGTCTGCATCGCCGAACAGGATTGCGCTGGAGTGGATGCCGAGCTTGCGATCGTCATCGCGATCGACCATCGCGTACATGGTGTCGTACGCCATCGTCCACAGAACTCCCGCAATGAAAAGCAGCCACGCCAGTCGCGGCGTCGCGCCTGTTTGCGCCGCGAACGCCATCGGCACGGACCAGGTGAACGCGGCGCCAAGGTAGAACTGCGGGAGCGGAAAGAAGCGCTTGACGAACGGATACGTGACGACGAGTACGCCGCCGACCAGCGCGAGCAGCTTGGTCAGATGATTGAGGGTCAGCACCAGGCCCAGCGCGATCATGCCGAGGGCCACGCACAGCGCAACGGCTTCGATCGGATCGACCTGCCCGGTGACGAGCGGTCGATCGCGCGTGCGCTTCACGTGACGATCGAAGTTACGGTCCGCGAAGTCGTTGATCGCGCAGCCCGCGGAACGAGTCAGAACGACTCCGAGCACGAAGACGACGAACACCTGCTGATCCGGACGGCCTCCGGAGGATAACCAGAGCGCCCAGAGCACCGGCCACAGCAGCAGCCACACGCCGATAGGTCGATCCAATCGCGTGAGCGCCGCGTAATTGCGCGCCTTCGAGGCGGCGGCGGGCAGGAATTCTGTCGCGAACGCAGTCGATGCGAAGCGATGGCCGAACCAGCGGAAGCGGTCGCGAATGGAGATCAGCGGAGTGCTCATACTTTTCCAAACTGCTCGTCCTGCCCGATCCAGCGACGCAGGAGCGGCGCTATGTTCGTCTCATTGTCCCGCAGCATCAATTCGGCGGCCTCCTGCACTATCGGCAGGAGGTCCGAGTCGCGCACCAGATCGGCGACCCGCATCTGCATCAATCCGGTCTGCCGGGTGCCCAGCAATTCGCCGGGACCGCGCAGTTCGAGGTCGCGTCGTGAGATCTCGAAACCGTCGTTGGTCGCGCGCATGACGCCGAGTCGTTCCCGTGCGATCTCACTGAGCGGTGCGCGATACAACAGGACGCACGTGCTCTCTGCGGCGCCGCGTCCGACGCGGCCGCGTAGTTGATGCAATTGTGCAAGGCCCATGCGCTCGGCGTTCTCGATGACCATCAGGCTCGCGTTCGGCACGTCAACGCCGACTTCGATCACGGTGGTCGCGACCAGCAGATTGATCGCGCCTTCCTTGAAGCGCGTCATCACCGCGTCTTTTTCCCGTCCTGACATCCGGCCGTGCACCAGCCCCACCTTCAATTCGGATAGCGCCTCCGCCAGAACGGCCGCAGTTTCTTCCGCGGCCTGGGCATTCAGCTGATCCGACTCCTCGATGAGCGGACATACCCAGTACGCCTGCCGTTGCTGGCGGCACGCATCGCGAATGCGCATGACGACTTCGTCTCGACGGTTCTCAGGCAGCGCGACCGTTCGCACCGGCGTACGCCCCGGCGGCAATTCGTCGATCACGGACACGTCCAGATCCGCATACGCGGTCATCGCAAGCGTCCGTGGAATGGGCGTCGCCGTCATGATCAACTGGTGCGGGTAGCGACCTGCCGCGAGCCCTTTCTCGCGCAACAGCAATCGCTGGTGCACGCCAAAGCGATGCTGTTCATCGACGATTGCGAGCCCGAGTCGCTGGAACGCGACGCCTTCCTGAAACAATGCGTGGGTTCCAATCGCAATCTGTGCATCGCCGCTGGCGAGATCAGACAGCGTGCGGGCTCGCCCCGCGCCGCCGCGTCGGCCCGTGACCAATGCGACATTCAGCCCGAGCGGCGAGAGCCAGGAGCTGAAGTTGCGTGCATGCTGCTCGGCGAGCAATTCGGTCGGCGCCATCACCGCGGCCTGAAATCCGGCTTCCGCGGCGCGCACCGCGGCAAGCGCGGCGACCAGGGTCTTGCCGCAACCGACGTCGCCCTGCACGAGCCGCAGCATCGGATTAGGCCGCGCAAGATCCTGTTCGATCTCACGCCACACACGTGCTTGCGCACCGGTTGGTTTGAAGGGCAGCGATTGCAGGAAACGGTTCACCAGCGGCCCGGCGCCGCCTTCGAGCTTCCAACCCGGATCCTTCTGAATCTCCCGGCGCAGCAGGCGCAGGCTCAGTTGATGCGCGAGTAATTCTTCGAGCGCAAGGCGGCGCTGCGCCGGATGGCGGCCGCTCGCCAACAGGCCGACATTCGCATCCGGCGGCGGGCGATGAATGTATTCGAGCGCCTCGCGCAACGAGGGCAAGCTCATCTCGCGGACGATGGCTTCCGGCAGCCAGTCGCGCACGGATCGATTCGCAAACTCGCGCAACGCTTCGGCGGTCAGTTGACGTACGCGACCCTGCTGCAGTCCCTCGGTCAACGGATAAATCGGCGTCAGTGCTTCCTCGACCGGCGTCGCAGCATCGCTCGCGACCCGCCGATATTCGGGATGCACGATTTCGCAGTGCGCGACGCCGCGTCGGATCTCACCGAAGCAGCGCAGGCGCACACCACGCGCGAGCGCTTGCTGCTGCGCCGAGGAGAAATGAAAGAAACGCAGCGTCAGCGAACCCGAGCCGTCGGCGATGCGGCACAGCAGTTGCCGCCGCCCGCGAAACGCGACTTCGGAGAGCAGGATCTCGCCTTCGACCACCGCTCGCTCGCCGACGCGCACTGAACCGATGGGAACGACCTGCGTACGATCTTCATAACGCAGCGGCAGCAGGAACAGCAGGTCCTGGATCGTCGTGACGCCAAGATTCGCAAGTTTGCGCGCCAGCGATTCGCCCACGCCCCGCAGATCGGTCACTGGACGAAATTCGGGCGACGGCGCATCTGGACGCACCGCCGTGCGCGACGCACGTTTTGTGGAGGATTGAGTCGGCATGTGCAGCCTTTCCGTGGCGAGTGTAGAGCAGGAGCGACAGGCTACGGGCTACGGGCTACAGGCTACAGCGAAAGACCGGGACCATCTGAGCGGTTCGACCGGGTTCTTGATTCTCTGGCAGTAGCCGGTGGCCTGTAGCCCGTCGCTTGCTTCAGTCCAGCTCAACGACGCAATCCATCTCTACCGTCGCGGCCTTCGGCAGCGCTGCGACTTGAATTGCAGCGCGCGCGGGATATGGCTCGACAAAGTACTCGGCCATGATCTTGTTGAGCAGCGCGAAATTATTCAGGTCAGTCAGGAACACGTTCAGCTTCGCGACGTGCGAGAAGTCCGCGCCCGCGGCGGCGACGATCGCCTTGAGATTGTCGAACACCTGCCGGATCTGCGCATCCATCGGACCCTGCACCAGCTCCGTGGTCGCCGGATCGAGGGGAATCTGCCCGGACACGTACACAGTCCTGCCGCATTTCACGGCCTGCGAATAAGTCCCGACCGCTCTGGGTGCGTTGGGCGTGGAGATGACGGTTCGTGGCATAGAGAAGCACCTTGGAAGGCAATGGTGACTAGTGACTAGTGACTAGTGGATAGCGAGAAGGGCGAGCAGCCTCCGGTTCTGACTATCCAGTCACTAGTCGCTTCTTCAAGCAAGCATCCGCGTGACCCGCATTACTTCCGGCATCTTGCGCAGGTTCTTGATGACGTGCGCCAGATGCTTGCGGTTGTGGACCTGCAGATCGAAGATCAGCGTCGAGGCGTCGCCGTCCCGCTCGTCGACTGCGACATGTTCAATGTTCGTCTCGGTGGTGGCGATGTTGGATGCGATGGCTGCGAGTACGCCCATGCGATTCGTGACATCGATGCGCACCTCGACGTTGAACAGTCGATCGACGCTCGATTGCCAGGTAACCGATAGCCATTTGTCCGGCTGCTTGCGGTAGTTGCGCAGATTGCCGCACGCCTCGCGGTGAATGACCACGCCGCGGCCGCTCGACAGGTAGCCCATGATGGGATCGTTCGGGATCGGGAAGCAGCAGCGCGCGTAACTTACGACCATGCCTTCGGTGCCGGCGATGGCCAGTGGGCCGGCATGCGAGGACGCTTCCGCCAGCACCGTTCCATCCGTAGGCAACAGACGACGCGCGACCAGCGGCGCGAGGCGTTCACCCAGCCCGATCTTCTCGAACAGCTCCTCCGGACTCTTGATATTCAGTTCGCCGCAGACCGACTGCAGTCGCTCCTCCGGAATCTTCTTGAGCACAAGCGAAAGATCCGCGAGCGCCTGCGTCAGCAATCGCTTGCCGAGCTCTACTGCTTCGGAATGCTTCAGCCCCTTGAGATAGTGCCGAATGGCTGCACGCGCCTTCGCAGTGACGACGAAGTTCACCCATGCGGGATTGGGCGTCGCGCCCTTCGCGGTGATGATCTCGACGGTCTGACCATTGCGCAGGGGCGTTCGCAACGGAACGAGGCGTCGATCAACCTTTGCCGCGACACAGTGGTTCCCGATGTCGGTGTGAACCGAATACGCGAAGTCGACGGCCGTGGCGTTGCGCGGCAAGCGACGAATTTCGCCGCGCGGGGTAAAGACGTACACCTTGTCCGGGAACAGGTCGACCTTGACGCTCTCCATGAACTCTTCGGAATTGCCGCCATGCGACATTTCCATCAGGTGCTGAAGCCATTCGCTCGCTCGGTCGCGATAGGCGTGACCCGCGTCTTCGCCGCTCTTGTATTGCCAGTGCGCCGCGATGCCGGCCTCCGCGACGCGATGCATTTCGTCGGTGCGAATCTGCACCTCGATCGGCATGCCGTTCGGGCCGAATAGCGTGGTATGCAGCGACTGGTAGCCGTTGATCCGGGGAATCGCAATGTAATCCTTGAAGCGCCCCGGCATCGGCCGGTAGAGCCCATGCACCAGACCGAGCGCGCGATAGCAGGTGTCGATCGAATCCACGACGATGCGAAAACCGAATACATCGACGATGGAATTCAGTGGAGAGCGTTTGCGGCGCATCTTCTGGTAGATGCTGTACAGATGTTTCTCGCGGCCTTCGACACGCCCCTTTACAGCGGCCTTGTCCAGCGCGCCGCGCAGGTTGTCGGCGATCTTGCCGACGAACTGCTTCTGGTTGCCGCGCGCTTTCTTCAGCGCCTTTTCGATGATTCGATAACGCCCGGGGTAAAGCGCCTTGAACCCGAGTTCCTCGAGCTCTGATTTGATGGCGTGAATGCCGAGGCGATTGGCGATGGGTGCGTAAATCTCGAGCGTCTCGCGCGCGACCGTGCGGCGCTTCGCCGGCGGCACCGAGCCGAGGGTGCGCATGTTGTGCGTGCGATCGGCGAGTTTGACCATGATGACGCGGATATCGCGCACCATCGCGAGCAGCATCTTGCGGAAGCTTTCCGCCTGCGCCTCAGCGCGGCTGCGAAACTGGATGTGATCGAGTTTGGAGACGCCGTCGACCAACTCGGCGACGTCCGCGCCGAAACGTTCCGCGATTTCATCCTTGGCGGTCGGCGTGTCCTCGATCACATCGTGGAGAATCGCCGCGAGTATCGTCGGCGCGTCCAGATGCAGATCAGCGAGGATGTGGGCCACCGCGACCGGATGCGCGATGTACGGCTCGCCGCTCAGGCGCTTCTGGCCTTCATGCGCCTCGGCGCCGAATTCGTAGGCGTCGCGTACGCGATCGACCTGCGCCGGCGGCAGGTAGGTTTCGAGCTTGTTGAGAAGCTGCGTGACGCCTGAGCGTCTTCCCGTGGGCAGCAGGTTCAGCAGGGAAGACGCGTAATCCATAAAAGAAGCGGTTAGCGGTTGGCGGTTGGCGGTTGGTCAGAAAAGGCAGCTCGAGTAGCTCTTTGTTCTTACCAACCGCTAACCGCTAACCGCCAACCGCTTCTGGATTCAGTCTCCCAGACCGAGGTGCGGAGCGCGCAGCTCGCCGGACATTTCAGGTTCCGGCATCATTTCGGGCTGCGGACGCTCGACTTCCTCGAGGATCTCGGGACCGATGTGGCCAGCCGCGATTTCTCGGAGCGCTACGACCGTCGGCTTGTCGTTCTCCCACTCGACCGTCGCTTCTGCGCCGTTGGCGAGCCGGCGCGCGCGTTTCGCGGCAACCAGCACGAGCTGGAACAGATTCGGGACGTTGTTGAGAGAATCTTCGACGGTAATGCGGGCCATTGAGAACCTCGGAACTCGGAACGGGAACACGGGGGAGAAGGGAGTATAGCCTGAAGAAGAAGCGGTTAGCGGTTAGCGGTTGGCGGTTAGTCCGATCCCTGCTGCAGCTGTGAGGAGGGCCTCACTCACCACCCGACGATCCGATCGCTGCTGCGCTTCTGCCAACCGCCAACCGCTAACCGCCAACGGCGAGCTTCCGCTACCATTGCGCGCCCTGCCGCCGGGCCCCACATCCGGGAACGAGTCGGCGACTGAAGCGGAGACTGGTGATGAAGTTTCGACCGAGCATGGCGGCGTTCGGCCTTGGCCTCGTTTTGGGCGCAGCAGCAGTAAGCGCCAATGCTGACGGTGATGCGAAGCGAGGCGAAGTACTGGCTTACACCTGCCATGGCTGCCACGGTGTGCCGAACTACAAGAACGCTTACCCGAATTACAGCGTACCGCGGCTGGGCGGACAGAGCGCGCCGTATCTGGTGACTGCGCTCAAGGCGTACGCCGCCGGCGAGCGGCCGCATCAGACCATGCACTCACAAGCCGTGACTCTCTCCGATCAGGATCGCCAGGACATCGCAGCATATATACAAGGCGAGCGCGTGCAGCCGGGCGCCGAAGTGGTCGGAACGCCGCCCGCGGCGACGCAAACCTGCGTCGCGTGCCACGGCGCCGATGGTGCAAAGACGATCGCGCCGGAGTACCCCGTGCTTGCCGGCCAGTACGCCGACTACATTGTGCAGGCGTTGCGGGACTACAAGAATGGTAAGCGCAAGAATCCGGTCATGGTCGGCATCGTCGCAGGCGTGGACGAAAAGGATTTCGAAGCGCTTGGTCAGTTCTTCGCCAGGCAGCCTGGTCTATGCAGCACGGACGAAATCCGGGAACACGGTAAATGCGGGAAATGATCTGCGGATAGCGGATAGTCATATGCAGAGCTTCCGCGCGTTTCGAATCCATCAGGAAGGCGGCAAGATCGTCCCACGCATGGAGACGATCGAGCTCGATGACCTCGCCGCCGGTGAAGTCCTCGTCAAAGTTCGCTACTCGACGATCAACTACAAAGATGCGCTCGCGGCGACGGGCGCTGGCAAGATTCTCAGGAAGCACCCGCTCGTCGGCGGCATCGATCTCGCGGGCGAAGTTGTCTCTTCCGAGGATGCAGCCTTGCCGGTCGGGCAAAAGGTGCTCGTCACCGGCTGCGGATTGTCAGAGACACATGATGGCGGCTACGCCGAGTTCGCTCGCCTGAAGCGCGACTGGGTCATCCCGATTCCGGCCGGACTGGATGAATTTCACTGCATGGCGCTTGGCACCGCCGGATTCACCGCGGCGCTTGCGATTCATCGCATGGAACAGAACGGACAGGTTCCCGAGAATGGTGAGATCGTCGTCACAGGCGCGAGCGGCGGCGTCGGCAGCCTCGCCATCGACATGCTCGCGGGGCTCGGTTACCGGACTGTCGCGATCACCGGCAAGCAAGCGTCGGAAGAGTACCTGCTGCGACTCGGGGCGAGCCGGGTGCTGCTGCGAGAGTCCCTCAATCTCGGTTCGCGGCCGATGGAAGAAGGCCAGTGGGCGGGTGCGATCGACACTGTCGGCGGCGAGCTCCTTACATGGCTCACGCGTACGACCAGCTTGTGGGGAAATATCGCGAGTATCGGCATGGCGGGCGGCGTAGAGCTCAAGACGACCGTGCTGCCGTTCATTTTGCGCGGCGTGAATCTATTGGGAATCAACTCAGTATTCACACCGCGCGTCCTGCGACTCGAGGTCTGGAAACGCCTCGCGACGGACCTCAAGCCGCGGCGTCTCGATCAGATCGTTACGAGAACCATTGAATTCGACGCATTGCCAGGCGCCTTCGATGATTATCTGAAGGCCGGTGTGACGGGCCGCACCGTCGTGCGAATCAGTGCGTGACTATTCTGGCTACGGACTACCGGCTACGGACTCGCAGTGCACTTGTCCTGACCATGCTAGACGTACTCAAAGCTGGCGCCGCTGAGCTCGGAATCGCGCTCGATGACGCGGCTGCAGGCAAACTCATTCGCCTCCTCGATGAACTGGATGAGTGGAATCAGCGGATGAACCTCACTGCGATTCGCGAGCGGCCGCAGCAGATCACGAAGCATCTGCTCGATAGCCTTGCAATCCAGCCGCACCTGCACGGTGCGCGCATCGCCGACATCGGCACGGGTGCAGGCTTTCCGGGGCTGCCGCTTGCGCTCATCAATCCATCTGCGCAGTTCACGTTGATCGATTCCACTGCGAAGAAGTTGAAGTTCGTCGATCACATCGCGCAACTGCTGCAGCTTCGCAATGTGACGACGCTGCACACGCGCGCAGAAACATATCGACCGCAGGTGCGTTTCGACAGCGTCGTCGCGCGCGCCGTAGGGCCGGTCGGAACGTTTGTAAGATGGGCGGGCGATCTGTGCGTCGGCGGCGGGCGACTGTTGGCCATGAAGGGTCGCTATCCCACTGAGGAACTCGCGAACCTGCCCAGCGGATGGAAACTGGCCGCCGTCCATCGACTTAACGTTCCCGGTCTGGACGAAGAGCGGCATCTTGTGGAACTCTGCCGCAGCCACGACAGAATTTAGGGGCTGCTGGGACTGGGCGCTGGGCTCTGGCAAGAGTAAAAGGCCATTTCATATATCCGCGCGAGACTGGCCTGCATCGATCCGAATCTTCCAAGCGAGTGCTCATCGACCATTGCGAATCCCTTTCTGGCCAGCGCCAAGAGCCCAGCACCCAGCCGCCCTTCCACATGCACCGCATTCTCGCCATCACCAATCAGAAAGGCGGCGTCGGCAAGACGACGACCAGTGTGAATCTTGCGGCGTCGCTTGCGGCGACGAAGCGGCGCGTGTTGTTGATCGACATCGATCCGCAGGGCAACGCAACCATGGGTTGCGGCGTCGACAAGCGCACCGTGCAGCGCTCGACGACCGATGTATTGCTTGGGGACAGTGACGCCGCGTCAGCGTTGACGACGGTGGACTACGCCGATTTCAAACTGATGCCGGCAAATCAGGATCTCGTCGTCGCTGAAGTGCAGTTGATGGGCAGGCCCGGCTGCGAGTCGCGATTGCGAAACGCGCTGCAGCCCATCGCTGATCAGTTCGACGTCATGCTCATCGATTGTCCGCCTGCGCTCAACATGCTGACGGTGAATGCGCTGGTCGCCGCCGACGGCGTGCTGATTCCAATGCAGTGCGAGTACTACGCGCTCGAAGGATTGACGGCGCTCGTCAACACCATCGAGGAGATCAAGGCCGGGCCGAATCCGCGGCTGGAAATCGGTGGAATTCTGCGCACCATGTTCGATCCGCGGAACAACCTTGCGAACGAGGTTTCGGCGCAGCTGATCGAGAACTTTCAGGATAAAGTGTTCCGCAC
>JBOHZJ010000512.1:0-3018 GCA_050738395.1 Steroidobacter sp. | reverse complement strand
CTTCTCCAGATCCGGCAGCGGCACGAACGAAGTGGTTCCGCGCGGAGGCGGCGTCGGATCAGGCGTCTGCTGCGCGAAAGTACTCGATAGCGTGAGCGTCGCCAGAATGAAGAGCGACAGGGATCGTTGACGGTGCAGCATGGCGCGCTCGAATGAGAGCCGGAAGTGAATCGAAAATCGCCAGCTCCTGCGGTTTGTTCCCGCGCCGGCAGTACATCGAGCTCACGCCTGGGTTTGGATTACTGGCTGGCGGCCGCCGCATCCACGAGTTTCGGCTCGCGCTTGACGGCAGGTCGCCGAATCCCCTGCCGTAACGTCGGCCGGCGTTTACGCTGACGCATGTTCAGCGCCACCCAGCGTCCGCTCGATATCGACCGCTGCATGCCTTCGATGACGCGCACGTCTGCAAGACCTTCTTCTCCCGACGGCTCCGGATCGCGGTCGTTGAGAACGCAGTCAGAGAAGTACAGCAGTTCCGGCGCGAACTGGTCGCTCTTGGCAAACTTCCTTTTCCGCTCGCGCCCGCCCACCTTCATCTGGTAGGCAAGCCCCTCGGCATATTCGTAGGCCGGGTCCATCGTGAGAGAGCCTCGCGTGCCGGTGATCGTGAAGGTGGAGCGGTCCGCGGCGCCGAAGCTGCACGTAAAGGTCGCCACCCGTTCGTCCTTGAAGCGCATGACGCCCACGACGGTTTCCTCCACTTTGCGGAACCGGCGGTCGGCGCTTCGAGTGGCCGTCGCCCAGACCTCAACCGGATCCTCGGAGAGGCAATAGCGCGCCGCGTTGATGCAATAGACGCCGATGTCGTACAGCGGACCGCCGCCCTCCTGCGATCGTCTCAAGCGAATATTGTCGTCGCTCACCTGCATCGAAAAATCGGAGCTGAAAAAACGCAGCTCGCCCAGTTTGCCAGTGCGCGCGCTCCGCGCAGCTTCGAGGTTCGCCCGTTCGAAATGCAATCGATACGCGATCATCAGTTTGACCTTCGCTTCGCGGGTTGCGCGAATCATCTCTTCGCATTCACGCACCGTCACCGCCATAGGTTTCTCGCACAAGACGTGCAGGCCGGCACGCGCCGCCCGAACCGCGTACTCCCGGTGCAGATCGTTTGGCAGCGCGATGTAGACAGCGTCAATCTCGCCGCTCGCGAAGAGCTCATCGACATCGTCATAGCCGCACACGCGCTGCACTCGATAGCGCCGACCGAGCTGCTGCAGCTTCTTTTCCTCGCTCGAGACAAGAGCCGCCAGGACGCTGTTGCGTTTTGCATGCTCAAAGGCCGGCAAGACCGCAGCCTGAGCGATGTGCCCCAGACCGATCACGGCATAGCGCACCGGTTTCCGGCGAGAAGTATTCGTGCGTGAGGGGGAACGGCGGCGCGCCATGGCAATCCTCCGGTGAACAACCCGTCATCCACCGAAAGCATCGGCCGAGCGCACGAGTTCCGCTGCAAGCCTGCAACGATGCGTGTCATCACTCGAGTGCGCATCGATTTAAGCCGTTCGGAACCCTTTTGACTATCAAGTGTTCGACGTAGGTGCGCCGATACCGGTGACAGGCATGAGAGCCTCCTGTGCGATCAACGACTATTTGAAGGGCGCCTGCATGCCTGCGAAACATGTCATATCGATGTCGTCGGCTGAACCCTTCTCCACGAACTGTGGCACGACGCGGTCCAGGCAAGTGTCCATGCCGGAAAGCCCTTCGAGCACGTGTGCGCCCTGAGGGACAATTACGTGACGACTGCGCGGGAAGCGCGCTGCCACTTCGACGGTCCATTGCGACGGAGTTACCGGATCCAGGGCGCCCGAAATGAACAGAACGGGCACGTTTGAAACCGGTTGCTCGAAGAGTTCTGGGTCCGCCGCGGCGATCGGCCACCTGGCGCACGCATCGCGCTGGCGCTGCAGACGATAGGCGCCGAAGCGTGTGGCGTCGGAATCGGCTATCGCTTTTTCCAGATCCATCCTCGCAATACTTTCAGAGCAGGTGATCGAAAGATACAACCCGTCTGCGAACTGCCGTCCTTCGGTACTGGCCGAAGGCGTTGCGACGCCGCCATTGGCTGCGTCGCGTAGGTACGCTGGCAAGGTGCGCGCAGACGCGGGCGCGTAAAGCAGCGTTCGTATCTTCTCGAGAAAGATGGCGCGCTGGGCCGCATCCATTCGTGTCAGCGAACGTTCGAGATCGGCGGCTGGATGGGGATAGGCCGACGCGCACGCAGGATCGGTCTGACAGAGCTGAAGCAGAAGCATGAATCCCTCCTCTGCAGCCCGCGCGTGATATCGCGGCGGAGTGCGTTTCGCGGGAACGGTTCCCATGAGGACCGCGGTCCGAACCCGATCCGGAAAGTCGGCGATGTAACGCAGCGCGAGGGTCGTCCCGTAGGACACGGCGTTGAGGTCGAGACTTCGGTAGCCCAGCGCTTCGCGAACGGCGTCAATGTCGCGTGCGGCCGCAGCGGTGGAATAGAAACGCAGATCGGCGTAGGAGGCGAGCAAGGCAGCGCAATCGGCGACCAATGTCGGCGGATAGATGGGTGCTAACGCGTTCGTCTTCTCGTACTGCTCGAGGCCGGGACACCGCAGTGCTTCCGATCCTCCCGTGCCTCGCATATCGGCCAGCACCAGATCGCGATGCTCCCGATACATGGCGCCGTCGCCGGCGTAGAACTCGGCGGAATCCGTGACGGCAAAGCCAGGGCCACCCTCGAGATCGAATTGGGCGGCATCCCCGTAGCCAGGCTTGAGCGCGTTGAAGACAACCACGTTGAGCAGAATCTGACGGCCTGCCCGCTTCGAGTAATCCTCAGGGACAGCGACGCTCCCACAGCGAGTATTCGCCTGCGCGAGGGATGCGGGGCAGTCCTTCGGTACGAAGACGGGCCCACCCACCTGTCGACCCGGGATCGAATGGCAAGCCGAGACGAACAGGCATGCCAGTGGAACTGCCGCCAGTTTCATCGCCCATCTTTGATTGACGCTGAGTCTGCCCGGCCCGCCTGGGACGCCTCAGCGC
>JBOHZJ010000511.1:0-7218 GCA_050738395.1 Steroidobacter sp. | reverse complement strand
GATATGCTCCTTTTTGCGGTCCTTCGCGGCTCTGCCTCTAACTCAATCTTCCTCCGGCACACGGACCTTGCCGAGCACCTGGTCGTGGTTGATCGAGCCGCTGCCGTCTGTGTTGACCGTGAAATTGCCGCCGATGCGCTCGACGTTGATGCCGCCGGAGCTGTCGGCGTCGATTGTGACGTCGCGCTGAACGTCGGTGATCTCGATTTCGCCGGAGCTGTCATTGGCGATGTGGACGCTGCCCGCGACACGTTCGATCTTCATGTCTCCCGAGCTGTCGACCGATACTTCGACGTCGCCGCGCACTTCGTCCACGTCGATTTCGCCGGAGCTGTCTTTGAGCCGTAGAGTTCCGCCGACGCGCTGGATTTCGATTTCGCCCGAACTGTCCGTCACATCGAGGTCGCCCGCGATGTCGCGAATGGTCTGATCACCCGAGCTGTCCGTCACGGTTGCGGATTGCACGCTCGACACCTGCAGATCGCCGCTCGAATCCTCCGCGGACAGGGCCGTCGATTTAGGGATCAGTACGGTCAGATCGAGGTGTGCGTAGCGCCAGCCGAGCAGGCCGTCCGTCATGTCCGGCATGATTGTCCTGAGATAGAGCGCATCGCCGTCGCGGCGCGTTTCCAGCCGCATCTGATCGAGCAGCTCCTGTGAGGACGCGCAAGCCCGGCCCGAGGCGTTCAGGGCGGTGCGGTTCTCCTCGCCGCGGACTTTAAGCTCTCCCGCGCCGGCTGCAATGACGACGCGCGTGGCCGAACCAAGCTCGATGTTGGCCGCTTCATCCTTGCTGAACTTGCAGTCCTGAGCGGCGGCGGATAGTGCGATCAGCGTGCCGGCGAGCGCGGCCAGCGGAATGGTCTTCTTCATAACGGCGTCCTGTGGCGATCGACAAGTACGATTTGGATGCGCGAATGCCGCAGAAGGTTGCTACCCCTCGCCCTTGAGGGCAGCGAGCAGCAGTCGACGCTGCACGATTTCGCTGATCGAGCCCGCGCTTTGCAGTCCCATCCGGGTGAGAAGGGGGCGCATTTGCGGGGTGGCGGAACCTGCACTCAGGACGCGTGCAGCCAGTCGCATCCGCCCCGCCCACGACTGCGCTTCGGCGGCAATCGAGCGCAGCGCCTTCGCGAGGACCACTTCCTCAGGGGTGAAATCGCTCCCATAGGGCAGCTCTGCAAAGAAGCCGCGCTCGCGCCACGGTCCGAAACGTTCCTGGATCGCGCGCGGATCATTGGTGCGCGCCGCGTCCGGAACCTGGTATCCAGGCGGCAGCTTGCCCGCGCGCTGCGCAGCACGCACGAACGCGTCCTGAAATCGCGCATCCATGACGCCGATCAGGGCTTCCACAATCTCGCGGTCCGTACGGCCGCGCAGATCTGCGACGCCGTATTCGGTCACGACGAGATCTCGCAGGTGCCGGGGCACGGTGGTGTGCCCATAACTCCACACGATGTTCGAGGTGGTGACGGCTTTCGAGGTCCGCGTCGCGCGCAGACACAGGATCGAGCGGGCCTCGGGCAGCGCGTGCGCCATCGCGACGAAGTTGTACTGGCCGCCGACGCCGCTCACCACGCGCCCGTCTTCCAGCGCGTCCGATACCGCTGCGCCCAGGCCGGTCAGCAGCATCGCCGTGTTGATGAAGCGTGCATGGCGGCGCTGCGCGAGCTTGAGCTCCCATTCGTGGCCGTAGAGTTCATTGACGAAGCTGATGCCGCGCATCGCGAACAGCCGACGCTCGTCCGCCGGCAGCGCGCGCAGGCTTGCATAGAACGCCTTCGGACCGAAGAAGAATCCGCTGTCGACGAGTACGCCGCACCGTAATTTCTCGCCGAGGCAGCACTGTGCGATGACGGCGCGCTGCTCCGGGTCATTGAAGTTCGCGCGCATCTGCCTGCCATCGTGCGTGATCAGCATGCCGCGGTCGTACTCGACGTCATCGCGAAATACACCGATTTCGCGCAGCTCGTTGAAATCGACAAACGACATGCGGCTCATACCGCCGGCGGACAGTGCAGCGAGCGTGCGCTCGCCGACCGCTTCGTCGATACGGCCTTCATCGAGCAGGCGCTGCAACCGCGCGCTTGGGTAGACCCGGCGCTTCAGAATGCCGCTGCGATACAGATCGAGAAAGCCGTCGCCGAGCATCTCTGTGCAGCCGTACAGACCTCGCTCGAAGGGCGCGGTGCCGCCTTCGCTTTCGATCAGTCGTCGATGCCGCGCAAGGACGCCAGTCGACTCGAGCATCTCGCGGTACACGGCGGGCTGCTGGTGACGCACTTCCAGCGCGTGGACGATCGCATCGCCGAGTTCGCCAATCCCAAGTTGCAGCGTGCCGCCGTCGCGCACCAGCGTGCTGACGTGCAGAGCGATCGCATGCTCGACCGGCTGAATCGGTGTGTTCGGCGGACAGAAGAGCGAGCCGCCCGCGGTCTCGACCAGAAAGTCGAACGTACCGGCCGCAACGAGTGCGTCGCCATACATGAACGGCAGTTCGGAGTGCAGCTGCCCGATGAGAGCAAAAGGCTCGCCGCGTGCACGCATTGCAGCGATCTGCGGCAGCAGATCGGCGGTGAGATCCGGATTGGCGCCGAGACTGAGCACGCCCGGCGGCGCTTCGTCCGCCGGCGCCGGCGCGACGAGTTGCGCGATGACATTGAGACCGCGATGCAGCGCCTCGCGCGCCACATGCGTGTAGTTTGCGCTGAGATAGTGCTGCTGCAGGTGAGCATTGTCGAGCCACGCGCCCGGTTCGAGATAGAACTCGATGACCTCGATGTTCGCTGGCAGGCGGCTCTGCTCGATCAGCTTCACGTACTCGAGTTCGATGTAGTCGGCGAATACACGCTGCGCGAACGGCTCGATGAAGCGTCGTTCCAGCTCGCTGCTCCCGCGAGGCGCGCGCAGCGACAGAGCGGTCACAATCGTCAACCGCAGCGATGGATCGTCGACGGCGCGACGCACGAACGCGTTGACGAGCGCATTGGGTTTGCCGATCGCTACCGGCAGGCCCAGCACGATGTGCTTGCCGACGCGGTTGAAGGTCGCTTCCACGCAGGCGTCGAGGTCGGTGAAGCGGACAGGCGCGGATGACGTCATGTATACGAACTGTAGCGGAGCCGACGCGTTGCGTCCCGCCACTTTCATTGCCGCGGCGTCACAGTCATCATCGCAGCCAACCTGGCGGCGGCGAAGAAAAATGGTAGAGAACCCGGCCTATATCATCGGCACGATCGTTGTCTACATGAGCGTGTGCCTGGTGCTCGGCTACATCGCCTGGCGACGCACCGCCAATCTCGCCGACTTCATTCTGGGCGGGCGCTCGCTGGGCAGTTGGGTTACGGCGCTGAGCGCACAAGCCACGGACATGAGCGGCTGGCTGCTCATGGGCCTGCCGGGACTGGCTTATGCCTCCGGATTCGATGCGATGTGGATGGCGGGCGGTCTCATCATCGGCACCTGGGCGAACTGGCGATTCGTCGCGGCGCCGCTGCGCGCACGCACGGAAGCGCTGGAGAACTCGCTGACGCTGCCCGACTATTTCGAGCGGCGGTTCAACGACAGAAGCCGGTTGCTGCGCACGATCACGGCGCTCCTGATTCTCGTGTTCTTCATCTTTTATACGAGTTCGGGCTTCGTCGCCGCAGGCAAGCTGTTCCAGACGCTGTTCGGCATCGAATACGCATGGGCGATGTTCTGGGGCAGCATCGTCATGCTCGCGTACACATTCTTCGGCGGCTTCCTCGCGGTGAGCTGGTCGGACGTGCTGCAGGGCTCACTGATGTTCGGCGCGTTGGTGTTGGTGGCGGTGCTGGGACTGGGGCTCGCGGGCGGCGTCAATGAAACGTTCGCCGCCATTCAGGCGCGCGATCCAACACTGCTCGATCCCGCGATCGGCGCAAATGGCCAGGCGCTCGGGGCCATCGGTGTGATCTCGCTCGTCGCGTGGGGCCTCGGCTATCCCGGCCAGCCGCACATACTGGCGCGCTTCATGGCGATCAAATCGCCCGCACAGCTCACGACTGCGCGGCGCGTTGCAATGAGCTGGGTGATCACCGTGCTGTCCGCGGCAATGATCGTCGGCGTGACGGGCGTATTGGTGCTGGACCAGCAGCTCCAGGGCGGCGATGCCGAAAAAGTGTTCATTCTCATGTCGACGACGTTTCTGCACCCGGTGCTTGCGGGCGTGTGTCTCGCCGGCATTCTTGCGGCGGTGATGAGTACGGCTGCGGCGCAGTTGCTGGTCGCGTCTTCCGCGTTCGCGCAGGATCTCTATAAAGGATTGGTGCGTCCGGCCTCGTCGGGCAAGGAGCTGTTGTGGGTGGGACGCGGCGCGGTGCTGACAGTTTCCGTGCTTGCCTTCGTCCTGGCGTTGAATCCCGACAGCACGGTGCTCGACCTCGTCGCGTGGGCGTGGGCGGGCTTCGGCTCGGCGTTCGGCCCCGCGATCGTTCTATCGCTCTACTGGCCGCGCATGACCCGCAACGGCGCGCTCGCGGGCATGGTGGTCGGCGGACTCACGGTGATCGTGTGGAAGCAGGGCGCCGGCGAAATCTTCCAGCTCTACGAGATGGTTCCGGGCGTGCTGTTCGCGACGCTGGCGATCGTGGCGGTCAGCCTCCTCGAGGGGAGAGATGACGGCCGCCTTCGACGGCAAGAGGGCTAGCGCAGGAAAGCTGCAGACGCAGCAAAATGGCCTGGGGCAGGTCAGATTGATCGACACAGATGCAGCGTCATCTCCTTTCGCTGTCTGTCCCGCCGGAGGCCTACTGCCGCGTCTGCGGCCTACTTGCTAACGGCCTGGCTGCATACAGGCGGCCGTCATCTCATTGCTTGAGCAACAGCTCAAAGCGGATCCCGACTTCATTCCCCACCCATTCCGTGTCCTTCCATTCGCCCTGGCCGACGCCGAAATCGAGCCGCTTGATCTTCGCCGTCCCCTTGAGCCAGGCGCCGCCGTCCTTCGTGTCGAACGTGAAGTCGATGGGCACATCCCGCGTAACGTTGCGAAGCGTGAGCTTCCCCGTCGCGGAATACTTGTCGCCGCCCTTTGCGGTGAACTTCTGCGCGACATAGCGCGCAGTCGGCCACTGCTTTACGGCGAACAGGTCCGGGCCTTTGATGACGTCGTCCCGTTCGCTGTCGCGCGAGTTCGCGGAGGTCAGGTCGATCGACACATCGAAGCGGCTGCCGGCCAGGTCCTGCGCATCGAAGCGGATATCCGCGGTGAACTTCTCGAAGACGCCCTCAAACTCCGCACCGGCCTGATTCCCGATGAAAGTCAGTGTGCTGTCCTTCGGCTGCAGGCTCCATTGTGTGGCCGCGATGGCGAGGCTGAGTGCGAGCAGCGCGAGCAAGGCAGTTGCAACGATCTGTATCTGTTTGTGCATGATGGACGTGTTCTTGGCGACTGGCCGCTGAGTATGAGACTTCCGTTAACGTACTTCGTCGCGCAACTTCATTGGCGACATGCGGCGCAGGACATTGTCGCGATCGATGAAGTGGTGCTTGAGCGCGGCCGCGATGTGCACGAGGGCCACGACGAACAGTGTCTTTGCCGCGACTTCATGCGCATCGCGCAGGAAATCGAACGCCGCCTTGTTCGGCGCGATGAAGTCCGGCAGCGTGACAAAGCCGAACCAGCTCACCGGAAAATTGCGCGCGGAGGACATGAGCCAGCCCAGCATCGGAATGATCAGCAGCAATGCGTACAGCAGGAAATGCGAGGCATGAGCGAAGCGGTGTTGCCATCGCGGGGTGGTCGCCGGCAGCGCAGGGGCTGTGCCCAGCAAACGCCACAACAGCCTCAGGATCGCGAGGCCGAGAATTGTGATGCCTACCGACTTATGCTGGGCGAGCGTCGCAAGCTTCGCCGCACCGAGCGGAAGATCTCCGGCTTTGTTCGCCAGCACGAACTGCGTCACGATCAGGGCGACGATCGTCCAGTGAAACAGTTGCGCAACGACGCCGTAGCGCAATGCATCGTTCTTCAGTTGCATGAAATGACCGCCGCTTCGGCCGCTTACGATGTAAGAAGAGGGCTATCCCGCCGTCCTTCGACGTCAGGCAGTTCAAGTATCGCAAAGGAGCACACATGCGCAAGCGCGCACGAATCTCGCTACTGACATTGATCGCGCTATTGCTCGCAGGCTGCCCCCGCCCGATCCGCACGCCGGAGGAACCGCCAGCACCGGCTGATACGGCTGCCGACACGCGCGGGGCTGCTGTTTATGGGGTCAACTCAAGGAACTCTGAAATCCACATTCTCGTGTATCGCGGCGGCGCGCTGTCCCGGCTCGGCCACAATCACGTCATCACGTCGAAATCGGTGAGCGGCCGCGCATGGATTCATCCAACGTTTGCGAAATCGGGGTTCGAACTGTCATTCCCGGTATCCGAACTGGTCGTGGATGACCTGGAAACCCGACGTGCGGCGGGGGCGGAATTTACAGCTGAAATTTCGGCGGCCAGTCTGGAAGGCACTCGCAAGAACATGTTGCGCCCGGAAGTGCTCGACGCCGAGCGCTTTCCGACGATCGAGCTGCGCGCGGCGAACGTCGCAGGTTCTCTGGAATCGCCGCGCATCACGGCCCGGATCACGATTCGCGGCGCTACGCGCGACGTGGAGGTTCCGACGAAGCTATCCGTCCAGGGTGCTCGTCTGAGCGCAATGGGCGAATTCGATATCCAACAGACCGACTTCGGCATCAAACCTTTCAGCGCCGCGCTGGGCGCACTGGAAGTGCAGGACCGCCTGCATATCCGCTTCAATATCGTCGCGAATAAGAAATGAGAATTGGAGTGGCCGCGAAAGACCGCAAAAAAAAGTGCTCAATATGCAGACTGAATAATCATGCGTCGGCAGGTGTCAAGTGGTCGTCGCCCTGATCTCCAACCCATATATTTGCTTTTTTGCGGTCCTTCGCGGCTCTCCACTCTTACTCCGATCCCAGAATTTCAGAAGCGAGGGCCTTCGCGCCGTACACATCGCGTAGCGCCGTGAGGATGATGGCCGGATGCACGGCGACGGTGCGGTTCATCTCCGGGTTGTACCAGTAGCTGCCCGCGATCGAATGGATGTTGCCGTCGAAGGCGAGGCCGACGAGGCGGCCCTGCGCGTCGATCAGTGGGCTGCCTGAGTTGCCGCCGACGATGTCGTTCGTCGTGACGTAGTTGAATGGCGTCTTCAGATCGAGCTTGCTGTGTGCATCGAGC
>JBOHZJ010000510.1:0-8197 GCA_050738395.1 Steroidobacter sp. | reverse complement strand
GGCTTGCACCGCACTCAAGAGTGCGGCGAGCGCCAAGCCAACGCCGATGGCGCAGCTCTTTGAATTTGGAAACACGTAACGCTCCTCTGCGGATCATGGATCGAGCACGATCGAACGCACCGCGCGTGCCGAGCACGAACGGGATTGCGCGCAGAGGAGATTTAGATTCTCAGCCGGAGCGTGGCGAGATAGGTGTGCTTGCCAGGAAGTGTTGCTGCCGCGGAGACGGGCGGCCCGACCGGTGGCGGTTTCAGATGGGCGGTGACGGGCGGAGTAGGCCACGCCAACGGCGCTAGCTGAACATCGAGGCTGTCGCCAGCGTCCTGCGCGGAGAAGTGATCAGCCACTGCGGGCTGAGCGGGAATGAGATCAAAAACGGCGGTGCAATCCGACGTGCGCTCAGAAGCGGCCTTCTCGCAGCCAGTATTGTCGGCGCCCGCCGGCTGCTGAATTTCGGGAGGGCAGCAGGGCCCGCGCTGTGAGCCGCTCACCGTGCTCGCGCATGCCAGCACAAGCTGCGCATGGCCCATCGCCGCGACTGCCAGCAGCAGTGCGGCGGTGCGACGCAGTTTGGGCCAGAATCGATTCATCAGGAGCGATGCTACTCAACAATGGGCTGGGGGACTACCCTCAGGTGTTCGCCGGATGGCCGTGTTTGCGACTCGCCCTCTCGTAGATGGTTCCGCAGCTTCCATAGATCAGTCCAGGTGCAGCCGCTTTCCATCATGCAGAGCGTGAACCTCCTCTGCGGGCTACAGCGGAACCTGTAGTTCCAGCTCGGCGTCTACTTTGAATGACGCCTGTTGGCAACGGGCATGAGCTGTTTACCGCATGACTGACATCGTCAGCAGAAGGAGGTCGTTATGCATACATCACGCATCCTGATTCCCGCCATCGCGACAGCACTGCTCGGCGGCACTATCACGAGTCTCGCGCAAGACACAGGAAGGGGCGGCCACCCCGGGACGGAGACCCAAACGGATGAGCACATGATGGGTGGTGACATGATGGGCGGCAAGATGATGCGCATGTGTCATCAGATGATGATGGGTGGTCAGATGGGCGCGATGACGATGCCACGTCTGCCGCCCGGTAATGAGAAGTTGGAGATGCAGATGCGCGCAGAGATGATGCGCAAAATGGCTGAGGTCATTGATAAGTACGCCGGCCGAATCCGCCAAGCTGAAGCGGCCCCGCAGAAGTGAAATCGCAAGGAGCCGAGTGCATTCTCTCGCGCTCGTTCGCGCCGTGCCTCCGAGAGATGGTGAGATGAACTGGTACGAAGATCACGTTCTCCCGCATCTGATCAATCTGTCGATGCGCAATCGCCACTTGGCCCCGTATCGACGAAGAGTTATCTCGGGAGCAAAGGGGCGCGTCCTGGAGGTCGGCCTCGGCTCAGGGCTCAACCTGCCGTTCTACGCGTCGGAGGTCACTGAGATCCTCGGACTGGAACCATCGCCGCGCCTCATCACGATGGCGGAGGCCATAGCCGGCCGCAGATCGCCGATCCCGACGAGGATGATCAAGGGATCGGCCGAAGCAATTCCCCTCGAAGATCGCTCCGTCGATACGGTCGTGACGACCTGGACGTTGTGCACCATTCCGCACCCGCTCGCCGCGCTTCGCGAGATGAAGCGCGTGCTCAAACCGACAGGGCAATTGCTGTTCGTTGAGCATGGCCAAGCACCGGAAGAACGAATCCG
Organism: Steroidobacter sp.; assembly: GCA_050738395.1. Lineage (GTDB taxonomy): Bacteria > Pseudomonadota > Gammaproteobacteria > Steroidobacterales > Steroidobacteraceae > Steroidobacter. The sequence goes on along the minus strand of JBOHZJ010000510.1, from coordinate 6,491 downwards.
AAAATGGCAGGACCGGCTGACGCCTGCGTGGAAGCGAATTGGGGGCGGCTGTCATCTCAATCGCCCGATTCCTGCGTTGATCCACGAAGCCGGCTTCTCAATCGCGCAGCTCGAAACCGGCTATATGAAAGGCCCGAAGCCGATGACCTTCATGTACGAAGGTCGCGCGTGCCCGTAATGATCTAGCGCGCGGTCAACCATGCATCTGACGCGAAGATCGCCGATGAACAAGCCGGGCGGAACAAATCATTCGCGGCTGGCTTCGCTCGCCTGATGCTCCGCTGACCGCGCGCTTCGGCGGCCAAGCCAGATGAATGCGAACGTGATGGCAATGGCCGCCAGGTTCAGGAAGAAGACGTAGTCGATTCGGAATTGCGCCAGCTCCTGCACACGCCCGGCCTTCGGTTCTGGGATGAGGTTAAGTGCCCAAAACAAGGCATGCATGATGATGCCAGCGCCGACAGCCGAGGCGGTGAAGATCCCGCCAAGATAGGCAGCGAAGCGCCAGCCATAGTAGACAGTGTTGATCCGCAGCGATGGGATGACAACGAAGTCGGCGTAGAGAAATGCGATGATGCCGGCGAACAAGACACCGTTTTCCCAGAGCACCGCCGCCAGTGGACCGTTGCCCATCGAGCCGATGATCGTAAAGATCGCCAGCACCGGTCCGAGCAGCGCGTGAATAGGTATGAGCAGGAGCGAGTTCAGCTCACGCGGGAAGATTGCCTGGAACACCGCGTCCGGCACGAGCGTCGCCACTGCACCCGCGACCAAGAAACCGAAGAAGAGATCCTTCCACACCATGCCCCACTCGCTGCGGTAGACCACGCCGATGCGGTGCCACGCCTCAGCGCTCGAGAGTTTCTCCCGCCACGGCTGCGGCAGCCCTTCGGCCGGATCCCCACGCATTCCAGCGCGTTTTTCACCGGCCGTTGCGGCCTGTTTGCGAGCGCGTTCGAGCATCTTCTCGGGATACGTCAATCGCACAGCCACCGCCATGATGGCGACATGAGCAATCGAGCCGACGACAAGTGCCAATGCAAATTGCCAGCCCAAGAAGATCCACGCGAGCACTGCAACCGGCGGCGCGAGATTGGTCGAGCCAAAGAGAAAGGCCATCATCGGCACTAAGGCAGCCCCTTTGGTCAGCAGCGCCCGCCCCGCCGAGAGCGCGGCGAAGGAGCACGACGAGGACGCCGGGCCCAAGAGCATGGCGAGGCTCGTCTGCTTCACGCCACCTCGGCCGAGATGCTTCGCGATGACATCGCGCGGGACGAGCACCTGGATGAGGGAAGAGAATGCATAGCCGAACGCCAATGCCCAGAAGGCTCTCCAGAAGAGACCCGCGCCCGTTTGAAGCGCCTGAAGGAGCTGATCGATCATTCGCTGATCCTCCGGTCCATAGCAGCGGATCTCGCCCGTGCAGCCGACGAGCGAAAGATTTTTCAGGTCAGGCCGTGAACCGCTAATTTCGCGGATCAGCCGTCGATTGTATCGCTTGAGGTGCAGCGCATGAGTTGGTACGAGGATCACGTTCTGCCGCATGTCATGAACCTGGCGATGCGCAATCGCAATCTCGGCGCCTATCGACAGCGCATCATCTCTGCGGCACACGGACGTGTACGTGTATTGGAAATCGGCATCGGATCGGGACTCAACTTGCCGTTCTATACGGCGCGCGCTCACGAGATCGTGGGGCTCGAGCCGGTGCCGCGCCTTGTCGCAATGACGCAGCGCACTGCAAGCCGATCCGCCGCGCCAACGAGTTTCATCGAAGGATCGGCGGAGGCGATTCCGCTTGAGGACCGCAGCATCGACACAGTCGTTACGACTTGGACCTTGTGCACCATCCCGGATGCAGTGACTGCCCTGCGTGAGATGCGGCGCGTCCTCAAACCGCGCAGTCAGCTGCTGTTCACCGAGCACGGGCAATCACCCGATATGCGCGTCCGCCAGTGGCAGGACCGACTGCCACCGCTTGGAAGCGAATCGGCGGCGGTTGTCATCTCAACAGACCCATTCCATCGCTCATACAGCGCGGCGGGTTCTCGGTCACGCAGCTCCGAACGGGCTACATGAAGGGACCCAAGCCGATGACGTTCATGTATGAAGGTCGTGCGCTTCCCGGATAACGGTCGCCCGATCGCTGCCTCGTCACAGAACATATCGATCCCAGCTCCCGTAATGCTCGCGACTGCGCGCACCGCGCGGCAGGCTGAGCAAGATGATGAGAATGCCGACGACAACACCTGCCCAAGCACCGGCTGCGGACTCGCCCTCGAGCATCCACGGCGCGATGATCAGCCAGAGGCCGAACAGCACGTTGATGAAGCGCAGCGTCCGGCCGACCTCCGCCATGGCCATGACCGCGACGGTCACGATCAGCGCACCGACCAGATGATCGCTGTCCGCCATGGGCGGCTCGGTCCCGAAGAGCAGCCGGGTAAACATGAGCGTCGCTCCGAGCACGGCGCTCACAAGCAATGTCCATGGAACGGTGACACCGCGCGCACCCGCGCGTGCCGTTTCAGTTAGCCCCGCCCCAAATCCTGGGACGTGATCCTTGCCGCTGCCGGGGGAGGCGCCGCCCATGAAGAACGTGCGCAATACTCGTTCTCCCCGACGGTGGCTCTGGACAAGGTATTGCCCCATCGCCACCAGCTCATCGAGCGTAAAAGGAATCATGATGAGCATTGCGAGCGCCGCCGCCAGACACAGCGTGCACCATGTGCCGATCATGATCGGCTGGATGATGATGAAGTAGATACTGACGACTCCGAGCGGCACGACGACGATGCCGAACGCGGCGACCATCCACGGCATGGTGCGCCAACGTTGACGACCACCCATGACACCCATCAGCACCTCGAACAGATAGCTGACGGCGCCGAGCCCGGCGTCTGGAATCGGCCATGCCTTGGATACGTCAGAGGTGATGATGAATTCGGTGCCATTGCGGCCGCCTTGGCCGGCGAAGAAGGGCTCCCAGACGCTCTCGATGTGTCCGAGCTGATACGCGGTGAGCACTCGCGAGATCAGCAGGCCAACGAATCCCAGTGCAATGATGGGTAGACGTTGCTCATAGGTCGATGGGCTGTAAGTCCATCCGATCGGCAGGTCGGACCGGTCCATCATCGATGCGTGGCTCATGCCGGGCATCATCGGTACCAGGATCGCGAACGCGATCACGAGCGCACCCACGAGGGTCTCGTTCATGTATACGGCAGCACTTGGCGACCAGAAGACGAGCGAGGCGAAGAGCAGCCAAATGCCGACTGCGGCATTCGCCCACTGAGCCCAGGAGAAGCGCCTCGAGAGCGAGAGCGCGGCGAAGAGCATGATGAGAGCTCCACTGATCACATCGCTCCAGGCGAACAGCGCCATGCGCAGCTCCGGCGGGGCGAGGTTTCGCTCGGCAGTGACGCGCAGGACAGCCTCGCTGAACTCCTGTCCGTGGAAGCTGCCGAACACCAATGGACTCGTCGCCAGCCAGGCGCCCAGCATCATATTGGTGAAGTGCACCCAAAGCGTCGACAGGTGCATCTGCTGCATCTGCGCCGAGTGCTCGGCCATCTCCTCATGGCCATGCTTCATCGCAGCTTGCTCACGAACGGCAGGGGCGCGGTCAGCGACCACCGCAGGATTCAGCTTATTCGTCTGGTACCAGCCGCTCGGGTCGCGATGGAGGTGAGCAACGATCGTGGGGAGCGTCGCGCGCAAGGATCGCTTGGGTTCCCACTCGAGCAAGCTACGTGCGCGCGACAGATCGAGCTCGTAGTGATCGCTCGAAGCATCCACCATCCAAGGACGGATGAACGGATCGTTCTCGAGTATGTCTTCCTCCACCGCCGCACCGACCCGGGCCAGCGTCTGTGGGATCTGATGCGTCTGCCATTGCTCCCCATAAATGAGGCAGCCGATCTGCTCTTGCAGAGCTCGAAAGCTGAGCGTTTCCTCTTCGCCGAGAAGGAGTGCGGTCTCGCGCGGCAGCGAGCGCCGGCGCTCGACGGTGCGCACTAGGGCAACGATTAGGTCCTCGAGGTGTAGATACGGCTGACCGGCATCGAGATTCCCCGGATACACGCGACTCGTGAGCTTGCGCTCGTAGATGCGTGCGATCTGATGCGCAAGGAAGGCGGCGTGCCCCTGATCGTCATACACACCCGCGGGGCGGAGATACACAACGGGCACATCGCCTCGATGCTCGTGTATGGTCCGCTCGGCGGTGATCTTCGACTCGCGATAGGGCAGCTTCTTCGGGTCGAGCGGTGAGTTCTCGTCGATGCGCTGTCCGGGGCGACTCGGCGCGTGAATGAGCATAGAGCTCGCGAACACGAACTGCTCGAGCCGAAACGTTTGCAGCTCGCGAAGCAGCCGCTCGGTGCCACGCACGGTGATCTCTTCGTACTTGGGATTCGGCTCACCGCTGAGATCGAAGTACGCCGCGAGGTGAATGACAGAGGCTAGATGCTCGCCATACGCCACGCGAACCCGCTGCAAGGCTGTCTGGATGCTCGACTGCGAGGTGAGATCGATGCAGACGCATTCGGCCACGACGGGAGGATGTGGCGGAATCTCGCGATCGAGTCCGACGACTGTATAGTGCGCGGCGAGCCGCTCGACGAGCGGGCGGCCAATGAAGCCGCTGCTGCCCGTGACGACGACGATCTCGCGGTTCGCGAACATGGGCGGCGCTGCTCACGTGGCAGGCGGTCGCGTATGCCCCGATCGCAAGTATTTCCACAAAGCGGCGATACTGAGCAGCAGTGCGACGACGAACAGCAGCCAGAACAAGGCGACGCCCGCCATCATCCAACCCATGCCAGCCATGTCCATCATGGGGCAATTCACGATGTCTCACCTCGCGATCTACACTCTCGGAAAGTCAACCAAACAATGCATTTCACTGATTCCCGTTTCCATCACGGCGAACAATTACGCCGATTGCGTCGTGCTGGCGTCCGCTTGAGCATTGGACTGCAATCCTGAACGCACCGCGGCGCTGCAGGTTCAAATCGACTTAAGTCTCTGATTATGAACGTTTTTCTCGGGATGAAGCGACATGCGCCGTCCCGGCGCTGCCGATGCGTATCAGAGTCAATGAATACCATGGTCGATTCAAGGGCTTGCGATCTGCAGGGCTAACTCAGCGCCGCATCAGGTAGAACGACCACCCGACTCGTTGAGTGGCGGGCTGTCACTCGATGCCAATCATGGTGAGCACAGGCAAGAGAGTCAGCCGGAGGAATCGCGGAGAATTTCGACGAAATTAAGACTGCGTTGTTAGCCCGTTTCCACTGAAATCTGCAAGCGATTCGGGGGCCACGGGTATCGCCGAAAAGCCCCGCGAAACTCGGGCCGATTCATCGGAGGAGTTTGAGTTCGGCAGGCGCCAGCCGGGTGTAGCAGAGTTTCGCCGAAAATGCTGGCGAAACGTGGGTCGGGCTTCCAGCGTCGGCACCTTCAACCGCGCGCCCAACCGCCCCACACAATGATTCCCATGCCGCTGATCGCGACAGCCGCGCCCGCAAGGTCCCACGTGGTGATCGGAACTCGGTCCACTTTCCAAAGCCAGACCAGCGCCACGGCAACATAGACGCCGCCGTAGGCCGCATATACGCGGCCGGACGCCGCAGGATGTAACGTGAGCAGCCATGCAAACAGCGCCAGGCTAGCGAGCGCGGGCAAGAGCAACCAGGGCGAACCGTGCATCCTTAACCACAGATACGGCAGATAGCAGCCCACTATTTCTGCAAGGGCCGTCAGCACGAACAACGCGAACGTCTTGAGGATCAGCAAGCGCACTTACTCCGCGCCCGTGTGCGTTGTCGTCCCGTTTGCGGAACGTCGGCCGGCGACAGTGAGCATTCCTCCAGCCGCACGCAACCACACTTGAGGCTGAGGTCCAACGCTTCTCTCATGCGCCGCACGCGTTCGGCTAACTCATCCAGTTCGCGCACCTTCTTGCGCGCGAGCGAGCGCCAGCGAGCGCTAAGCGGGGTGTGCGCACCGAAGCCGTAGAACAGTGTTTTGATTTCGTCGAGCGTGAAGCCAGCTTGCTGAGCGAACCGTAGCAAGTCCACACGCCGGATGACGTCGGCGTTATAGCGTCGTTGTCCGCTCACGCGTGCCGCGGCGGGAAGGATTCCGCTTTCCTCGTAGTAGCGCAACGCAGAGGGGCGTAGTCCTGTGCGCCGCGCAACCTCACCGATCGAAAGCATGGTCGCCATGCAATTAGTCCTTGACCTCAAGTTGACTTGAATATGTACGCTTCCCTACGTCGAGGCAAGTGTCCTCAACTGGTGAGAATCCAATCCATGATCGACAGCGCCACTTTGTCTGCGCCGTTGGCCTGCGTTCCTGGTGCGATCCCGGCCGAGGAGCGATCTGACCATTTCGCTCGTGCGAGGAAGCTTTTCCTGCAGCTGGCGAAGGAGCGAAAGGATCTAGCGGGTGGATATGAGTTTCGGTTCGATGCGAGCGCGCTCACG
>JBOHZJ010000509.1:0-8286 GCA_050738395.1 Steroidobacter sp. | reverse complement strand
CTCTCGAGTTCATCATTGCGATCGGGAGTATTCATCAACTCGCCACGTCGGTTGCATCGCTCACGCCGCGGCGCGTCAGCTGCTTCGCAAGTACGGCGCGCGCGCGGAAGATGTCCGTTTTTATCTTTGACAACGATACGCCGAGCCGCGCGGCGATCTCCTCGTAGGGCATATCCTCGAAGTGATAGAGCACGAGCGGTGTGCGCTGGTGCTGCGGCAGCGCATTCAAAGCCTCATCAATCAACGCCCCCCGTTGCTGCGAGTCCAGGCCGGCGAGCAGCGTCTCGGGGGCGGCGAACTCGATCTGTGCGTCGTCCTCATCCGCATTGTCACGACGCAATTCCGAGAAGAAGCGCCAGCGCCTTCGGTAGCGTGAGATGTAGTTGAGCGTGAGATTGGTGGCGACGGTCTTCAGCCAGCCTCCGGCCGTCGCGCTCCCGCGCAAGTTGTCGAAGTGCTCGTACGCCTTGAGGAACACTTCCTGCGCGATGTCTTCCGCCTGCGCATCGTTGCCGGTAATGCGGGCGGCGGTGGAAAAAACCATGTCCTGATAGGCGCGCATGAAACTCGCAAAGTCGCCGGAACGGATGGGATCCGAAGTTTTCCTGTCCACTTGAAGCGTCGTCGTTTAGTTCGAGAACACGGCTCCAGGCCGGAAGTTGCAGAAAGGCTGTTCTCGAACGCGGGCTCGCAAAGTATCCAGGGCCGCTGTGCGCCCACAAAACTTTCCAGCCCGGCGTCCTCCGATGCAAATCAAATCTCAAATCCGGAACTGGTTACGTGTTGCGCGCGAGGCGCTCTGCTATCAAGGCGCAGCGGCGCCCAGGCAAGCCGCCTTACATAACGATGACATCAACAGCGGCGGCGCTCCACTACGGAAGGCGTGCCTAAGGAGATTGCAATGCGTGCGTCCCGTCCGGCGGTTCTCTTGTTCCTGTTCACTTCGCTGGCGGGTTGCGGCGGGGGCGGAGGCGGACCAAGCGCCAATCCACCCGATCAGCCACCACCGGCGCCACCGCCGCCGGCTGTCTCTGCGTACACCATCGGCGGCGCGGTTTCCGGCCTCGCTGGCGCCGGACTCGTGCTGCAAAACAATGGCGGCGACAATCTCGCAGTCGCTGCGAATGGCGCCTTCGCGTTTTCGACTTCTCTTGCGACCGGCGCCGCATACAGCGTGGCCGTGCTCACCCAACCCACGAATCCGAGCCAGACGTGCGTGGTTGCGACGGGCGCCGGAGCTGTAGCAGGCGCAAATGTCGAGAATGTCGCGATCAGTTGCACGACCAATACCTATACGGTCGGCCTCACGGTGTCCGGTCTCGCCGGCGCCGGACTGGTGCTGCAGAACAACCGCCGCGACAACCTGACGATCAATGCGGATGGCGCGTTCACGTTTACGACGCCGATTGCGAGCGGCGGCGCATACAGCATTGAAGTGTTGCTGCCGCCGACCGCTCCAGTCCAGGACTGCGTCATCGCCGATGGCGCCGGAGTGGTCGTCGCCGCCAACGTCGCCGCTGCAACGATTGTGTGTTCGGGCGTACATCCGCGTTTCGCGTATGCGATCAATCAGGGAGATGGAACGGTCGCGACGTTCGCCATCGATGCACAGACGGGGGAGCCGCGGTCGCGCACTGTGGCGCGGACGGGCGCGACGCCTATCTCCGGCGCCGGTGCGTCTGAGGGCGGCTTCTCGTACGTCGTCAACGCTGCGTCCGACAGCATTGCTGCGTTTCGCGTGGAGCCCGGAACGGGCGCCCTGACTCCTGTTTCAGGCAGCCCATTCGCAACCGGCGATGCTCCGCTCTCGCATACGGTCCATCCGGGCGGCCGCTTCATGTACGTGCCGAACCGCGGCTCGAACAGCATCACGGGATTCTCGATCGATGCGGCGACCGGCGTACTGACGCCGCTGCCGGACAGCCCGTATGCAGCCGCGGCTGCTCCGCAGAGCGTAAACATCGATGCGACCGGCAGATTTGCGTACGTGCCGCACCAGAATTCGACCGGCGTGTATACCTACGCCATCGATCAGACCACGGGTCGATTGACGGAGCTCGCGGCTAACCGTGCAACGCTGCCGGCAGGTGCAAGCGGCTTCGTACTCGAACGCAGCGGCAGATTCGCGTACGTAGCGAGCGTCGCGTCGGCGACCATTTCTGCGTTCGACGTGAACGCGTCGACAGGCGTGCTGACCCAAATGGCGGGCAGTCCGTTTACGACCCAGGCCAACCCCGTCCTCGCAGCCGTTCATCCCAACGGCCGCTTCATTTATCTGCGTCACCCGGGAGCGAGCCAGATCGGGCCGGGCGATCCGGGCGAGGGCATGACGGCCTTCGCAATAGATCAGACCAGCGGCGCTCTTACCTCGGTCGGCGGCAGTCCGTTCCTGGCGGGGTCTTTCGTACTCGCGTCCACGTTCGACCCGACCGGCAAATACATGTATGTCACGTCGGCGACGACATCGAAGGTTCACGCGTTCAGCGTCGACGCGGCCAGCGGAGTGCTGAGCGCAGTCGGAGAGCAACCCGCGGGGGATATTCCGGCGTCGGTCGATGTGGATCCAAGCGGACGGTACGTCTATGCGGTCGATGTGGTCGGCCATTCCTTGTATGCCTTCGGCATCGACGCGGGCTCGGGGGATCTGGTTCCGCTGTCTGCGTCTCCGCAAACGACCGGCCGCGATCCCTCCAGCATCGTGGCCTTCGGCGGCGCCAGTCCCTTGAGCTTCCTTTCGAAGTTCGCCTACGTGGCGAACTCTTCCGGAAACAGCATCTCCACCTACGCCATCGACAGCACGAGTGGAGCACTCACGGCTGTAGGTTCGGCGGTCACGACGCAGCAGCCCGTAGCGGTAGCGCTGCATCCGCGAGCCACCACGCTGTACAGCGTGAGCGCGAACGACGACACGATCTCTGCATTCAATATCGACGCGCAGACCGGCGCGCTGACGGCGCTCGCCGGAGGTCCCGTCTCGAACACCGGCGGTCCCAGCAGCATCGCAATTGACCCGAGCGGCCGGTTCGCCTATGTCACGAACAGCACTGCAAACACGATTTCGAGCTACAGCATCGATGCGGCCAGCGGGGCGCTGGCGTCCATCGGCTCGCCGCTCGCGAACCCTGGAACTCCAAATGCAGTGGTCGTTCACCCTGGCGGCGCCTACGCGTACGTGGTGAACACCGGCGCCAACAGCATCCAGTCTTACGATATCGATGCTGCAACCGGCGACCTGAGTGCTTCCGAGCTGACCGGGTTCGGAATATTGCCGCCTGTGCCGGCCGGAGCGGGGCCGACCTCGATGATCATCGATCCCACCGGGCGATTCGCTTACGTGTCGAACTCCGGGTCCAACAACGTTTCCATCTACACCATCGACTCTGCGAGCGGTCTGCTGATCAATCCGCCGCCGCCGATCTCCGCGGGTGCGGGGCCGCGATCACTGGCCGTGGATGCCGCAGGCCGGTTCCTGTTCGTCGGCAACTATGGGGACGATACGGTATCGGCGTATTCCATCAACTCCACAAGCGGCGGGCTCACCCCGGTAGCAGGGAGTCCGTTCACGACAGAGGCCGACCCTGTCGCACTGTCGATCGATTACTCAGGCGCCCATCTTCAGGTCGTGAGCGAGGCTACGGACACTGTCTCGCGATACTCGATCGACGCCGCTACCGGTGCACTGACCTCGGTCGACGACGTCGGCGCCGGCGATGCGCCCTCGGCCGTCGTGCTTTCGACCCATACTCAATAGCCCGCGGGCGCACAGCGCTTCCGCTGTGCGCCTCGCGCCGCTTTCCTGCAAGTCTGCCAGAATGAGGCCGCCCCGCATTTCGATGCGGGGCGGTGTTCTCGTTTGTTCATCGAACCAGCAGGCGCTAACGCTCCATGAACCTGATTGCAACGGTGCGACGCTGGCGGCTCGCATTGCTGGCCGCATCGTTCCTCTCGGCGGCGGCAGTCGCAGATACGCCGCCTCTCGCTCAAATCGAGTCGGCGTATGCTGAATTGAACGACGCCTACGGCGCGCTCGGACTGATCGAGTCGGGATTCAACACGACGTACGCGGGGAAGGGCCGCGAGCAGTGGTCGAAAATCCTCGAATCAAAGCTCGCCGAAGTGGGCGCGAGCCTCTCGACCTTGTCGGCGGACAAGTTATCGCAGAGCGACGCGCGCGCCGTGCTGCTTATGCGCGAAGCGGTGGATTCGCTCTCGGAAGCGAGTTCACTGGCGCCGACACGCAAATGCAATGACGCCCAACAGAAGAGCCTGACGTCCACGGCCCTGCGCGAAGCGTTGTACGCGTGCTTCGATGAACTCGCGAACAACATCGAGTTCGAAGGCGCGAAATTCGCACGCGTTTCCGCGTTCGATCTGCTCACCCGCATCGAGGAACCCGAGCGCCGCAGGGCGCTGTTTCATGCATTCGTTCCTCTGTGGCAGGCTGTAAACGGGCGCAGCGAAGCGGACAGTCCCTATCGACGCATGATTGCGATGGCGGCCGCGGAGGCGCGCGAGAAAGGTTCAGCAGTCGACGCCGCGGCGAGGACAGTGGGCGTCTCGACCAGCGAACTCGAGCGCTGGCTCGAACAGATCCTGGATGCGTGGCGACAGGTCAGCGGTGATGCGCCGATTGAACCGTGGGACTATCGATACATCGGCGGCGCGGCCGATCGCGAAATAGGCGACGCCGTATCGCTCGACAATATGCAGCCGCTCAACGAGCGCTACTACAAGGATCTGGGCGCCGAGCTGAATGCGTGGAATGTCATTTACGATCTGGCGCCGCGCCCTGGCAAGGCGCCGCTCGCGTATGCCGATTACGTGAGCCGCGGGCGCACAGTGGAAGGCGTGTGGCGACCAACCCGTGTCCGGGTGTCAGGCAACTACACTCGCGGCGGGCTCGGTCCTCTGAATGAACTCGTGCATGAGAACGGCCACGTCGTTCACATGATGGCGCTGCGTACCCGGCCCGCGTTCATGGATCTTGGCGATGCGGTTTTCTACGAAGCAGTTGCCGACGTTCCATCATGGAGTACCTACGAACCGGCGTGGCAGCAGAAGTATCTGGGTAAACGCGCATCGGAGGCGGCATCCCTGCGAGCGCTGTACTCGAGCGTCATGCTCGACGTGGCCTGGTCGCTATTCGATCTGCGTATGTTGCGCGAGCCGACGCGCGATCCGAATGTCGTCTGGACCGGGATTACGAGCCGCTATCTGCACGTCGTTCCACATCCGGACTTGTCATGGTGGGCGGTGCGCGTGCAGTTGGTCGATTCCCCTGGCTACATGGTGAACTACGGCCTGGGCTCGGTCATTACCGCGCAGATACGCGCACGAATCAAAGACCAGCTGGGGCCGTTCGAAACGGGAGATCCGCGCTGGTATGCCTGGTTGTCCCAGCGTCTGTTCAGTTCGGGATATGAGAGGGAGACTGCAGAATTACTACGCAGCTTCCTCGGCCAGCCGGTCTCGCCGGCAGCCTTGCTGGATGAACTGCGAAGAATGAAAACTACCGAGGGGCGCTGAAATGAACGAGAACACTGCGGCCATTGCTGTGGACGCCGCTTCCATCGATCGAATCAATCGACTGATTACATGGCTCGCGCTGGCCTCGCCAATCGCATACCTGCTGCTGCTCGGCGTACGTCCCTATCCCGGCGACGTCATTCTGAAAACCGCAATGTGCGCGTTGCTGGCCGTGCTCGCGTGGCGCGAACGCGAGAAGCTGCTGGCGCTTGCACTGCTCTTCTCCGCGGCGGGCGATGCATTTCTTGGAATCGATGGCGAGCGGCTGTTCATGCCGGGTCTCGCAAGCTTCCTCATCACGCAACTGCTGTATGCAGCGATTTTCGTGCACTTCGCGAAGGCGCAGAAGGCCAGGCTCGCCGGCTGGCGAATGGCCGCATTGGCGGCGATCCCGTTATTCGCCCTCACTTTTGTCGCGGTTCTCTTTCCGGAACTCGGCGGCCTCGCTATACCGGTCGTTTTCTACATGGCGGCCATCGTGACAATGGCGCTGCTCTCGCTGCGAGTCGCCGCATGGATGGTCCCGGTGGGCGCTATGTCGTTTGTCGTTTCGGACAGTCTGCTTGCGCTCGATAAATTTCTCTGGAGCGCGCCGTGGATCAGTCCGGCGATTTGGATGACATACGCGCTCGCGCAGTTGCTGATCGTGTATGGGCTGCTGCAGCTGCGCCGCTGCCGTGACTGACAGATACGCGCCGTCATTCCCCGTGCGCCGTCAAAGAATCCTTTGGCGCCTGCGCGCGATCCTTCATTCCATAGGCGCGAATGACTTCCGCAATATGCAGGCGATAGTCCGCAAAGATCGAATCTCTGCCGGCTCGCTGAATGTCGCGATGCGCTTCGACGTTGCGCCACTGCATCACCGCCTCCTCGTCGCGCCAATACGAAAGCGATAGCAACTTGCCGGGGTTCGAGAGGCTGGCGAAACGTTCGATCGAGATGAACCCGTCGATGTTATCGAGCAGGGGGCGCAGCCGGGCCGCGGCATCGAGATAGGCGTCATGACGATTGGTGTCAGGCAGTGCTTCGAAAATGACGGCGATCATGGCTGCGTCCCCTCGGTCGCGCGCAGGACTTGCGTCGTATCATCCAGCGCTTCGAGAAATGTGCGCTCTTCGCGCAGGATGAAGCGCCGCTCCTGCGCGAACTGGAAGTTCGCCTTGCCCTCTGAGTCGGCCTTCAGTTTCGTGCGATAGGCTTCATAAGCCGCGAGACTATCGAAGGCGATGAGTCCCCACGCGATGTCGTTCGTTCCTTCGTGCGGCAGGAAATATCCAATGAGCCGACCGCCGCAACGTGGAATGATGCGTCCCCAGTTCTCGGCGTAGGCCCTGAATGCTTCGCGCTGGAACGGATCGATCTCGTAGCGGATAAAGCAGGTGAGGTTCATGTCGCACTCGCTGATCGAGGGCTCGGGGGCGGGGCTTGGAGTTCGGGTCAAAGGATCGGCGCCGCGGCCGCTGCTCCTCTCTGGCCCAAGCCCCGCGCTCCAAGCCCCAAGCCCGTAACACCTGCCGCACGATAGCTCCTTATGCGGTCTGCATGGTTCGACTAACATCGAACCATGCATGGCGGTCCAGACATAGTGCGCGTCGCGGCACTCATCGGCGATCACGCGCGCGCTCAGACGCTCACCGCGCTGTTGGCGGGGCGAGCGCTGACTGCGACGGAGCTCGCGAATATCGCCGGCGTCACCAGACAGACCATCAGTACGCATCTGAGCAAGCTGCGCGCTGCGCGTCTGATCGCCGTCGAAAGCCAGGGACGGCATCGCTACTTTCGACTCGCGAACGCCGAAGTCGCGCACCTGCTCGAGAATCTGATGGGCGTCGCGTTTCGGTCCGGCGATGGCGGGCCACGATCGGGCCCGCATGATCCTGCGATGAGGAAAGCGCGTCTGTGCTACGACCATCTCGCAGGCGAACTTGGCGTGTTCGTATACGAGCGCCTCGTGCAGCAGCAAGCGCTCGCATTCGGTGACGGAGAACTTGAATTGAGCGGCCGTGGACGAGCTTTTTTTCGAGAGCTCGACATAGATGTGGATGAGTTGTCGCGGAAACGGCGCGTACTGTGCCGTGCATGCCTCGACTGGAGCGAGCGCCGCCATCATCTGGCCGGCGCGCTCGGCGCGGCGCTCCTCGATCGCATCGTTGCGCTGCGGTGGGCGAAGCCGTCGCGCGGCTCCCGCATCGTGAGGTTTTCGCCCGCCGGCGAGCGCTCGCTGCGCGAGCTGTTCGGGTGATGAAGTCGTGAGTTGTGAATCGTGAGATCGGGACTCGGGACTCGGGACTCGCAAGAAGCTATTTACGTGCGTATCAGGCTGGCCCGAATCCCGAATCCCTCGCAGCGCACGGCGCTCCAGTCGCCCGCGCTAAAAATATCCTCGGACCTCGGAACCTCTCCGGCCGTTCGTCGGTATTAGTCCGACAGCCTCGCGGCTAGAGAGGACTTCCCACCCATGAAGATCGCTGCCTTTGCGTTCTCCGTCATCATCATGACGGCGGGCATCTCCAGGGCTCATGCGCTTGAGTGGCGTCTGGGGATCGCCTATGCGAGCGACGTCGAGCACGTCGCCGAGCTCTATGAAGACAACCTGGCGCTGGAGGGTTTTGATGCCGAAGTAGATCTGAAATTTCCGCTGGGCGTCGCCGCGGGGGTGATGTACGACTGGGAGTCAGGCATCCGGGGCGACATCGGGCTCGGCCCCGCGTTCTTCATTGGCGGCGATGTCGATCATTTCGAAATGCCGCTCTCGGTCAC
>JBOHZJ010000508.1:0-1966 GCA_050738395.1 Steroidobacter sp. | reverse complement strand
GCCTTGGCTGATCTGGCGGCAGAACTTCAAGACGAACTATCGTTCGCTCAGCAACGCGGAAGCCGAGGTTCTGGATCTTTTGATCGGTGGGGGCAGTTTCGAAACGATGTGCGATGCGCTGTGCGCGACGTGCGAGGCGGACGAAGTTCCGTTGCGTGCAGCGGCCTTGCTGAAGGGCTGGATCGCCGACGGCCTCCTCGTGGGCGTACGTTCATGAGTCCATAGTACGCAGCCCACGTCTTCAGCCGGAGCACGCGTTCCGACTTTCTCAATTCCCGTTCGCGTGAGTCCGTGGAAACGATCTCGATCCGCTGTCTTCCGCCGGAAGGTCCCTTCGGGCGTCGACAGGGCCCAGGGCGAACGCAAGATCTACAACTTTTCGTGGGCGCCAGACTGACCCACGTTTCGCGAGGTCCTCATGTCTTTCGTATTTCCGCCGCCCGCCATCCCGTCGGTCGAGATCAAGGGGCGCAGTGAGCGCTTCGCCGTCCATCGCATCTACTGCGTTGGACGCAATTACGCAGCGCATGCGCGTGAGATGGGCAAGGATCCGGATCGCGAGCCGCCGTTCTTCTTTACCAAGCCGGCCGATGCGATCGTGCCCAACAACACGACGATTCCATATCCATCGCGAACCGCCAATCTGCATCACGAGATCGAGCTCGTTCTCGCGCTCGGCAAGGGCGGCAAGAACATCGCGGCGGCAACTGCGCTGGAGCTCGTCTACGGCTATGCCGTCGGCAACGATTTCACGCGTCGCGATCTGCAATTCGAGGCTCGCGACCAGGGTCGTCCGTGGGACACCAGCAAAGGATTCGATCGTTCCGCGGCGATCACAGCGATCAGTCCGGCGACCGAGACGGGACATTTTCAGAAGGGCCGCATCTGGCTGAGCGTCAACGGTGAAACACGCCAGAACGCCGATCTCTCCGAACTGATCTGGAGCGTGCCGGAAATCATCGCGGAGCTCTCGACATTGTTCGAGCTCGCGCCGGGCGATCTCATCTATACGGGCACGCCCGCCGGCGTCGGCGCCGTGAAATCGGGGGATCGCCTCGAAGGCGGCGTCGATGGTCTGGACACGCTGGTGACGATGATCAGGTGAGACTTACAGCAGTAGAGCCGCGAAAGACCGTACAAAGGAACGGAATAGGTGAACTATCCCAATTCGAAACCACATGTCGGATTCTCTGCGCAGGCCAACCTTTGTTTTTTTGCGGTCTTTTGCGGCTCCTCTCCTCTTCTTGTGGGTCCCATTGATGAAGCTCTACACATTCTTTCGCAGCTCCGCGGCCTTTCGCGTACGCATCGCGCTCAACCTCAAGGGCGTCAAGTATGAATCGGCCCCGAAAGCATTTGCGAAGCACGAGCATCGCGCACCCGGGTATCTCGCAATCAATCCGCAGGGCCTGCTTCCCGCGCTGGCAGTCGACGGCGCCGTACTGGCGCAGTCGCTTGCGATCATCGAATATCTGAACGACAAGCATCCGACGCCGCCATTCCTGCCGACCGACCCGCTCGATCGCGCGCGCGTGCGTTCGATGGCGCTCGCGATCGCCTGCGAGATTCACCCGCTCAACAATCTGCGCGTGCTGAACTATCTGCGCAAGGAACTGAAGCAGGACGATGATGGTGTGAACACCTGGTATCGCCATTGGGTTACGGAGGGGTTCAGGGGGCTGGAGGCGCAGGCGTCCGAATTCTCCAGCGACAAACGCCATTGCTTCGGCGACTCGGTCAGCATCGCCGACATCTGCCTCGTACCGCAGATGTTCAATGCACGCCGCTTCGAGACTGACCTCACGCCCTTTCCGACGCTGACCGCGATCAGCGCACATCTGGAATCGCTGCCCGAGTTCGCGGCCGCGCGGCCGGAAGTACAGCCAGACGCGCCTGATCCTCACGCGTGAGCCGTGAGTCGCGAGATCCGGACTAGAGCCGCCGGGGGGTCGCATCAGGGAAATGG
>JBOHZJ010000507.1:0-33263 GCA_050738395.1 Steroidobacter sp. | reverse complement strand
GTCCACGGCTGCTGTGGCTCAGTGTGCGTGACCGGTCCCAGCGCCGTGGAACGCACGTTGCCGCCTGTCCAGGTGAGATTCGCGCTGAGCTCATAGGGAGCGAAGACTCCGGCGTCGCTGAATGCGCGGCGTCGCTCGCATCCAGCGCCTGCTCGATCTGCGTCCGTGTCGCGATCACCCAGGTGATCGGTCGGCCGCAGGCAAAGACGAGCGCTTTGGCGGCGTAGTCATCCAGTGGATCCCAGCAAACGACCGTGACGGACGATTCGTCCGCGGCAAGTGCAACGAGCTGATGAGCCCGCAGAAAGGAATCGGTGACGGGCAGTTCGGGCGCCTGCAGATTGCGAAGCGATGAGTTTGGCTCGAGCCTCGCACAGCCCACGAACGTCGACATTTCGTTCGCGAGATCGTCTTCCGAAAGCGCACCGAGTTTCAGAAGCACGGCGGCAAGTCGATCGAGCGTCTCAACGTGAACTCGCCTGACTCGCTCCGCGGCGACGTCGCTTATACGAGTCCGGCTCACAAGATGAGTGAGGAAGCGCTCGGCGACATCAGTTGCGGGGGGCAGGCCTGACACGTTCATCGGAGGAGCTCTCAGTCGGCCGCTGGGTAGTGCTAGTAAAGCAATGCGGCGGATTGCAGTCTCCAGCCGTCGCGCGTGACCACCAGCGTCGTTCCTTCCGGGATCAGACTGGCCGCGGCGCCCGCGTCATCGATCTGATCGGCCGGCAGGCGCAACGCCGGATCGAGTATGCCGAACAGACTCACGTTGGGGTCGAATGCGCCCCAGTCGACGTTGACCCGAGTGGTCACGCCGGAAGACAACGCCTGCGTGGCGGCCCTGAGGCTATCGCTGTTGATCGCGATGCGGCCATTCAACAGCGGCACGATGCTTTCGCCGTTGCTCAGGACGGCGTCCGGCGTGAACGTGCTCGACAGATCGAACAGCAGCGCGCCGGAGGATCCGCTGTAGCCCTTCAACAACAGCGCGGACGACGGACCTGAGTAGTTGACGCGTGGGGTGCTGATCTGAATACCGTTGAGTGTGGGAACGATCAGATAGACGGATCGAAGGGCGCCGGGCGTTGAAATGCCGAGTGGACTGCTGGCCGTCCCGATCTCGCCCGCTCCCGACGCCAGGCCGCCGGCTCTGACTTCAACCGCGGACGCCGTAATGTTGTTCGTTGCAGAGGTCGACCCCAGCGAGCTGTAGACGCTGTCGGCGGCGATGACGAGCGTGCGGCCGCTCCCGGCGTTCAGAACTGCAAGGGTGACATCTCCGCCATTTGCCGCATAAGTGATATTTCCTCCCGCGGAAACAGTCGTCGCCGCGGATTCCATGTCGATGCTTTCGGCGAACAGGGAGATCGCACTCGCTGCACTCGCGATCGCGCCGGTCTGAATGAGCGATCCGCCTGCGACGAGATTGAGCGCGCCGGCAGAAGTGATGTCGCTGACGCTCAGACCATCGGCTTCATCGACAAATAGGCCGCCGGTGCTGGTCGTCGCGTTGAGCGTGTCCGCGGCAATGTTCAACGGGTTGTCTCCGCTGCCAATGGACTGCGCGGACAATGTCACCTGTCCCCCAGTCAGGCTCGTCCCCGATCCGTCCGTAATCGTCCCGTTGGCTGCGGTGATAGACGCGGGTCCCGCCCCGGCATTGACCGTTCCGAGCACCACGTCGCCAGTGTCGCTCGTGATGGATACTGACCCGGCCGTGATGGCGCCGACGTTCAGGTCGTTGACCGTACGCAGCACCACCGATCCTGTTCCGGTGATGAGGCTGGGCGCTGCAAGCGCATTGCCTGCCGTCAGATTGACGACCCCGTTGTTGGAGGCAATTGCGCCTGTCACGGTCAGAGAGCCCGCGCCGCCGGCCATCAGATTCACGGCGCCGCCCTGCGTCGTCAGATTCTGGACGATGACGCTGCCGTTGGCGCCGGTTCGCAGGTCCACGGTGTTGCCGGTCCCCGCGGATTCGACCTCCGCCAATGTGATGTCATCCTGCTCATCGATATAGATTCCGCCGTCAGCGGCATTCGTCGACAACACAGCCGCTGCTGTATCGACCCGGTTATCCGCTGCACCGATGCTGCGGCCGGCCAACGAAACGTTCTCGCCGGCAACTCTGGTCGCATCATTGCCGTCGTCGATGAGCGCACCGCCGGCAGCGATGCCGATATTGCCGCCCGCACCGGCGGTAATGGCGTTCAACTGCAGGGCGTCTGCTTCGCCAATGAAGACGCCGCCGCTCGATGCGGTCGCCGTCAGCGAGGTCGCCTGCATATCGATTTCCGCGTTTGCATCCACGGCGCCGATCGCAGCGGCCGCCAGCGTCACGGAGCCGCCGCTGACGCGTGTCGCGTTGTCGCCGTCATCCGTCATCGCACCCGAAGCGACGAGCGCGACCTCATTGCCGGCGCCGCTCGCGTTCACGGCAGCGAGTTGCAGATCGCCCTGCTCGCCGATGTAGACGCCGCCCGCGGAAGCGATTGCCGACAACCTGTCGATCGATGTATCGATTTCAGCGCCAGCGGCGACTGCCCCAATCGCCGATGCCGACAGCGACACGTCGCCGGCGGTGATGCGCGTTTGCGCATCACCATCGTCTGCGATGGCGCCGGCCGCGTCGATCACGACGTTCTGAGCGGAAACCGTTCGCAGCTGAATGGCGTCGGCCTCGCTCAGATAGAGTCCGTCCGTCGCACGGGCGTTGAGCGATTCCACGGCAACGTTGAGGCGATTGCTTTCGGAGCCGATGAGCGTCGCCGTGAGGTCGGCCTCAGTTGCGGACAGATGAGTCATCGCATCGCCCGCGTCCGCAATCACGCCGCCGCCAAGCGCAGACAACATGATGGCGTCATCCGTTTGCGCCGCGCCCAGCAGGTTGATGTCGCCCGCAACGGCTGGCGTTGCACCGGCTGCATCGGCGCCGGCCGTAAGCGTCAGGGGCCCTGTCGCGCGGAGGACGCCGCTCACCGTAATGCTGCCCGTCGGGGCGGCGACATCGATGCGACCGCCGCGGGCTTCGCCGCTCAGTTGCAAATCGCCGAGGTGTGAAATGAAGACAGGCCCGGCCTCGGCAAGCACTGAGACGGCGTTGCCAGCCGTGTCGATGCGACCGGCGTCCGGTTCCTGTCCGATGCCGGCGCTCGCCAGCAGCGATACCGCATTTCCGGCCGTGACGCGGGTGATCCCGCCGAGATCGCCATCATCGAAAATATTCGCAGCGCGAATCGATACGTCGCCGCCGGCGACGATGGCGCCGAGCGTAATGTCGCCCGCCCCTTCCACCACCGTCAGATTGGCGCCATTGCCGATCGCGGCGTCGAGCTGGTCCACATTCGTATTGAGTGTGACATCGCCTCCCTGAGCTCCCGACTCGAAGATCAGATGAGTCGCGCTCAGATCGAATACGCGATCCGCCTGCACGATGTCGTCGGCGCCGTGCAGCACCAGGGTGGCCAGCGGGCCGGCTATCAGTGCGGATTGCTGCTCGCTCAGCTGCAGGATTCCACCCGAGCTGAAGCCAGCTGCGGAGAAGCCGGAAATCGCGGAGTTGAATGAGTTCAGCGAAAGGTCGCCAGCCGACTGCAGCAGCAACTGGCCCGATCCGCCGGCAGAAATCGTGGCAGCGCCCGCGGTGGGATTGCTGCCGCTTGCGATATCAAGATTGATTCGCCCCGTCGCACTCGTGACGCTTGCACTCAGTGCGCCGCCGCTCGTGTCGACGACAATCGGCGCACCCTGACGGGTGCGCAGATCAGTCACTGTACCAATGCTGTTGAGCGCGCTGAGCTGCACGCCGCCGGTAGTGCTCGTTATCGATGCAACGGATGCGTCGGTCAAGTCGTCCAGAATGGATCCGCCGGCGGCCTGGATCCAGACCGGCCCTGCGGCGCTGACCTGACGAATGGCGAGGTCGCCGTCTGTCTCGTCCAGATAGATCCCACCGGCCTGTGCACTTGCGCCGATCGATCCTGCCTGCAGATCGAGCGCGCCATTGCCGACGCCGATCGCCTGTCCAATCGCTCCTGTCGCCTGCAACGTCAGACTGCCCGTGACGAGTTGCGATCCTGCGCCGTCGAGGTTGTCATCGAAGATGCCGCCATTCGTCGAGGTGAGCGACACCGAACCGCCGGCCCGAACATCGGCTACCTGGATGTCGCCATCGCTCACAATCTCGATTGCGCCGGCGGCGCCGGCGACGACCCGATCCAGGGCGACGGTAGATCCGACGCCGCCCGTGTTCGCGACGTAGACGTTGCCGGAACTGACTGCGTCGAGACGTCCGGTGGGGGCAATCAAGGAGATGGGCGTGGCCGCACTGCCGATGTCTCCCGCTGCAGCCAGCGCCAGCGATCCCGTCGATATATCGGTGTTCGCGAGGGCTGCGATCGCGCCCGCGGACACGATGGAAACACTCTGGCCGGATCCGGTCTGTATGTCGCCGAGCAGGGTATTGTTGCTTTCGTTGATGACGATACTGGCGGCGGCGTTCGCCGTATCTGCGGTGTTGCGCACGGCCGCCTGGACCGAGCCGAAAGTGTTGGTCCCGCTCAGTGCAATCGCCGCGCCGACGTCGTTCAGCGTCCTGAAGCTTGCGGCGCCGTTCACGCTGAGCGATCCGGATTGAGAGATCGCTCCACCCGCAGCAATACTCAGATTTCCATCAATAGCGAGCGTCTGCAGATCCACCGCACTGGCGTCGCGCACCGTGACGTTCTGCAGATTCCCGCCGCCGTTTGCTGCGAGAGTGAGGGCGCCGGCGAAGGAGTTGCCGGCGTTGTTCAGCAGGATCGATTGACCGGCCGCCGCGGAGAGGTTGGTTGCACCACCCACGACCAATGCACCCGACTGGGTGATTGCGCCGCCGGCAGTGACGCCCAGAGTTCCAGTCAGGGTGAGCGCCTGCAGATCCAGCGCCGTGGAATCGCGCAAGGCGACGTTCTGCAGAATTCCTCCCGATGCAAGACTCACTGCACCGCCGAATCTGTTCCCGGCGTCGTCCAGCAGGACTGATTGACCGCCCGCCGCCGTGAAACTCGAGGCGCCGTCCACGATCAGCGCGCCTGATTGCGTAATCGACCCGCCGGCGGCGGCGTTGAGATTCCCATCGATGGTGAGTGCGTCCAGATCCAGCGCGGTGGTGCTGCTCACCACTACGTCCTGAAGATTCCCGCCGCTCACCGACGCAAATCTCACCGTACCGTCGAATGCATTGCCGGCGTTGGCCAACACGATCGACTGTCCGCCAGCGGCGAGAAAGCTGGACGGACCGCCGATGTCCAATGCGCCCGATTGCGTGATGCCGCCGCCCGCGGTGAAGTTCATCGCTCCGCCCACGACGACCGCAGCGCTCTGCGTAATGTCTGCACCCGCGTCGACAGTCAGATTACCCGCGAGCGAAACAGTACCGCCGACAGATACATCGCCTGAAGACTCCAGCACCAGCGCGCCGCTGCCGGTGTTCGCTATATTGCTGCCTGCAGCGAGGCTCAGGGAGTCGTCGCCTCGCAACGTCAATGAGTTGGCATTGGCCCAGGAGATATTCGCCGAACCATCGACAATGAGGTCCTCGGTCAGGTCGTTGTCGGACGCATCGGTCTCGATGATGACGTTCGCGTCCTCCAGCTGATCGACGATCCACCCGTCATTGACGACGTCGAGGTCGCCTGTTGGCGCAGCATTGGGTCCGTCGGTGATCGTGAGGGAACCCGGATCGAGCAGCAACGTACCCGCTCTTCCATTCACGCTGTTCAGCCAGGCATGTCCGCCGACACGAAGGTGCTCCCGGCCGGAAACCTCAGCGTAGCCGCCGTCGCCATCCGCGCCGAATGCCCGCGCGTAGATGTCGCCGTGAAAGGTAGTGGTCCCGTCCGACCAGACGGCGACCTGCCCCGCATTGCCGCTGACAGTCGAATCCGCCCTGATCACCGCGCCCGCACTCACGTCCGTACGTTGCGAGTTCAACACTCCCGGATCGGCGCCGCCGAAGCTGCCGCCGAGCAGCGCAGTTCCGCCGCCCGCGCCGCCGCTGACGTCGACGAGCGCCGCGCCGGTCAATTCGACGCGATCGCCGAGGACCTGCACCTCACCCCCGGCGCTGGTTGCACTCGCGCCCGCCGCATCGAGCGTCCCGCCGTTCACGACAGCGCCTTCCGGCCCGAGCAGCCGGATGCGGCCGCCGACGTTTTCGACGCGTGCGGCGCGAATCACGCCGTCGTTGTTGACCGCGCGTGCGATCACATCGGTCGCGGCTCTGGCGGTGAGCAGCACCTGGCCGCCGTCGGCGCGAATCTCGCCCATGTTGTCGACTGCAGCGCCTGCACCACTGGAATTTTCGAGCAGGCCTGCGTCGATCTGGAATCTGACCAGCCCATCGCCATCGAAATGCAGCGTGGCGGCTCGACCCGCGCCGAGATTCACAGAACCGTAATCAGCGACGATCAGGCCGTTGTTGATTACAGACCCGCCGAGCAACGTGACCGAGCCGCCGTCCGCCGCGATGATCTGTCCGCTATTGCTGATCGCGCCGCTGTGATCCGCCGCTGTGCCGAAAACGTAGCGACCGCTTGCGGCGTCCACGTCGGTGATGTCGAGTGAACTCGCCACGAGCGAGCCCACATTGATACGTGAGGACGCGCCGAAAATGACGCCGTTCGGATTGATCAGGAACACCCGGCCGTTTGCGGTGATGCCGCCATGAATCTGGCTCGGATCCTGTCCGAGGATGCGGTTCAACGCGATCGAGCTGGCTGCGGGCTGATTGAAGATCACCCGTTCCTGCGCGGCAATGTCGAAGGATTGCCAGTCGATACTCGCACTCTGACTGCCCTGATCGATCTGCGTCAGATGGAGATCCGGTGCGCTGATGACGGCCTCGCCGCTGACGACGACGCCGTTCTGCGGTCCTGCATGCGTCGCAGACGCCGCCGCCAGCGAGAGAACCGCGGATACTGCGGCAGCCAGATAGCGCGACCGCGATGGTTGAGCTGACTTGTTGTTCGTATTCATATCGATTCGTGGATGCGGTCGCGCGCGCAACTAGAGCGTGAAGCCGAAACGGAAAAAGTACTGAGGATCCCGGCCATTGGTCGGCTCCTCCTCGCTGAGCGGCGTCGCGACGTCGATGCGCGCGAAGAACCGGTTGGGAACATTCAACTGCAGCGCCGCGCCCCAACCCGACAGATCGAAGCTGTCTTCCTCTCCGGGAAGCGCTTCAGTGAGTCGGCCCGTCGCGTAGTCGACGAATACGGAGGCCTGCAGAATCTGTCCCCAGGTGCGTCCGCTGAACGCTGGTCGCGATGCAAAGCCGGGAGCGTTCACGATCCATTCGAGCGAGGCGAAGCCCGCCGTGTCCGCCAGAAACTCGGCCGAAGGATAGGCTCTGACGGTGTCCGGACCGCCGATCGAGAACTGCTCCAGCGACACCAGGATGTCGCTCGAATACTGGCCCGAGGTGCGAATCAGCAGCGCGTGATTCTGAGTGATGCGTTGAAAGCGCTGGACCTGTCCGGTGATCTTGTCGAACTGGCCGCCCGCGTCGAGACGACTCGCGCGCACGCCTTCCTGCGCATCGTAGCTCTTGAGCGAACCGAGCAGATCGCCGAAGCCATGACTGTAGATGAACGACAGCTGCGTAATACCGCGAGTGCGCAGGCCGATCTGGTCCCAGTGAAACCCAAGACTGCCGACCGAGAGAACGTCGTGCGCGGTGGTCGCCCCCTGCTGTTCGAATTCGGCGTCCTTGCGAGCGAATGATGCTTGTGCAGAAGCCGAGCCCAGCCTCGTTTTCCACAGCTTCCGTTTGTAGGAAATCTGGGCGATATCCGTTGCGCCTTCGATGCCCAGGTCGCGCAGCAGCTGTCCGACTTCGAAGAGGTTGTGCGAATAGCCGAACTGCAACTCGTGCCTCGGGCCGAGAATCGGCAGCCGATACTCGACGCCGCCGTACAAGCCTTTCGAATCGTTGTCGGAAGGATCGAAGGCGTAGAGGCCGTATACCTTGAGCCTGTCGGCCTGTCCCAGAGGATTGTTCAGAGTGAGTCCGATGTTGGCGCGATACTCGCCGCTGAACTGCGATCCCTGGTTGTCGACGGACGTATCGAGCGCGAATCGTTCTTCCGCCTGCGTCTGTACGATCAGGTCGGTCGCACCAATTCTTTCGCCCGCCTGAAATACACCGAACGCGGACAGCCCCGGGTAATCGGTGAGATACAGCAGCGCACTTTCCATGTCGTCCTTGTGGATGGGCCTGCCCAGCAAATCCCGGAATGGCCGCGACAGCGCCGTCTGCGAATACATCTGCTGGCCCTCGAAGCGCACTTCGCCGAGCGCCCCTTCGAGAACCATTACGTTCACCACTCCGCCGAGCACTTCCTGCGCGGGGATGACGGCCTGAGCGAGAATCAACCCATGGCTTCGATAAATCTCCGCGACGCGGTTCGCGATTTCCTGCAGCTGATTGACGGTGTAGCCCTCGGCCGGTTGTGAACCCAGCGCAGCGGACAGGATCGCATCGACTTGCGCTTTGGGTACGTCAGGCTGCGTTGCGGCGCCGATCAACTCGAACTTCGTGACGCGGACCCGCGGTCCCTCCTCGAGTCCCAGAGGGCGATCGGGCGCGCGTGGAACCGGAAACGGCGCAAGGCTGGCGTCGGACGGAGCGTCCGGCGATTGCCGTGGTTGTGCGCCGCCGGGTGTTGCAGCCGGCGGAATGACCTGCTGCGCCCAGCTAGTGGATGCAATCAGGGAACAGATGAGGATTGCTCTGCACGCAGCTGTTGCTGGCGTGCGAGCCGAAGCGGCGCTGACCAATGTTGCTCCCTGTAAGGCCCCTTTTCTGCAGAGGCTCGCGGAATCAGCCAATAGCTATGAATAGTTGCTTTCCCCGGAGGCTAATGGGCGGGTTCCGGGATTGCAATCGATGCGCCGCTCGCCTCGTCCGATCTGCGTCAACGCAACTCGCGCACTACGCGGAACCCCGTGATGGCGTCTGCCGCGCCAGTGCTCGCGCGGGTCAGCGTGGCGTCGCATCGTGAGATCGGATCGCTGTAGGCGCCGCCGCGAGCACTCCATCCGTCCGCCGCTTTCACCCACTCCTGCGCATTGCCGACCTGGTTGTAGAGACCCCAGCCATTGGCTCGTCCGGAACGCACGTTGTTCAGACTGAAGCCACGGATCTTCTGCCCGTTGATCTCCACGACACAGTTGAAATCCCGCACCGCCCCGCCGCCCGGCGCATTGGCGGCATGGACCCATTCGGAGTCGGTCGGCAGGCGATAGACGAAGCCGGTGGCCGCACTGAGCCATTCGACATAGCGTTGCGCGTCTGCGATCGCGATCGAGGTCATTGGCGCATCGAGCTGAGTCTGAGAGCTGATGCAGGCGCCCGCCTGCCGACAAAATGCGTTGTATTCTCCTGCCGAGATTTCATATCGGCCCATGGCGAAGGGCCTTGCAACCCCGCTGCCGGCGGGAATCACCACGAGGTCCGGGCCTCGACCGGTCGGCAGCGCGTCGAAACAGATTCCCCGGCTGCGCGTGCCGTAGCCCGCCAGAGCGGAATTGCACGACGAAGCGCTGGAGGCTGGCGTGGAGGCCGCCGTCGCGGCGCCGGATGCGATCCCGGATGTCGCCATCGCCTGCGACGCAGCCAGCGTCGTTGAAGATTCAACTGCCGCTCCGGTCGGCGGCGTCGAAGCTTCGACAGGTGCACTGACCGGCTCCGGTGCATCGCTCTTCGCGAGCGTGGGGTTCTGGCCTGCCGCTGCCTGCTGCGCCCCTGCCTGTTGGACATAACGTTCGCGCAACGCCGCGGTCTGAGTGCTCGTGCGATCGAATTCCAGTGCGCGATCGATCAGCGTCAGCGCGGAATCGATGCGGCCGTCGCGGGCGGCGACAGCGGCGAGTCGCACATAGGCGCCGGCGATCGCCCTCGGACCAGCAGTACTCAGAAACGGATCATTCGGCGCCAGACTGGCGCGCAGTTCGCTCAGCGACGCCGTTGCTTCGGCGACTTCGTTGGCGGTTGCCTGGTCGAGCAATTTCTGTCTGAGAGCCGCCAGCTCCGCCACCCGCTTCTGCTCCTTGCTCCGTGAATCCTGCTGGGCGCGCACCTGCGTCAGCAGCAACTGCTCCTCGATGACGGCTTCATGCTCCGGCGCGTGCGCAAGCGCACGCCCCAGCGACCGCTCCGCTTCACTCAAGCGTGATTGCGCGCGTAGCTCGCGAGCGGTTGCCACATGATTGTTCGCGGCGTCACGCCTGGCGCCGATCAGATACGAGTCGGTCGCAGGCAGGTAGGCAGTCAGTCTGGCGAGTTGAGCCCGGACCCGATCGTCCCAGTGATCGTCAGCGCCCGGCGACTTCAGCAATGCATCGAGTGAGGACTTCAGGCCGGCGATAGTTGTGTCCCGACGCGCAAAGACGCCGGCGCCGGAGGTATCGCGTGCGCCTTCCAGCGCCACGCGTTTGCTCTCCACGTACGCGGGCGTCGCGAGATCGGCATACCCGGCGACCAGATCCTGCGCGTCGTCATACGCCCGTCGAGCGACCAGAGACTCAACCTCAGCATCCACCAGCGCCTGCAAACGCAACCGCAGTCGTTGCAACTCCGCGTCTTCGGGCGCCAGCGATTGCATGGCGGACATGTCATTTCGCATTGCATCGAACTCAGCCAGCGTCGCTGCGCTGGAAAGTCCCTGGGACAGATTCCGTTTCAGGTCCGCCAGCCGTGCGGCGCGCCGCTGCGTGTCGAGCTCGCGATTCACCACATCGCTCAGATCCTTGAGCGTACTGTCCGCCGGAGCCGACGCCAGGCCTGCTGTAACGAGCGCTTGCGCCAGCGGAATATCGGATTGCCGGATGGCGAGCTGGGCCTGCTCCGCGTATGCGGACGGCAGCCGCGGATCGGCGAGCAACGGGTGAGCAGCGTCTATCTGTGCGATCAGCGCGAGCACGGCGGAGATGTTTTCGGCGTTTTGGCCATCCACCAGCCAACCCTTGCGCAGATACTCATCGAACCGATCGCTCTGCAGCTTGATCTCGTCGTTCTTGCGCGTCATCAGCCGATCGCCGATCTGCGCCACCGCCTGTGAATCCGGAAACAGGAGCTTCAACTGCGCGATGAGCGCCTCGGCATGCGGGTAGTCGTACTTCCGCTGGCTGGCGTCCGTGGCGGCTTCGATCTGCCGGTTGAGGCGCTCGATCAGCGTGGAGCGCAGATCGTCATCGAGCAGTATCGCGGCGCGAGCGTCGGGCGGAAGCGCATGGATCTCCGGCAACGCCTGCTCGATCGAACCTTCTGCTCCGCTGCGAATCAGTGCAGCGAGCTGCGCCGCGTGGCGACGTTGCAGGTAATCCGGTAGCAGCAACGCGGCAGTCGCGCCGAGCACCAGCACGACGGCCGCGGCGCCGGCCCACAAAGCCGGTGACCGCGGTTCCGGCGAGATCTCTTCGAGAAACTTTGCGACGCCTGCGATGCGAGCCGAGCGCTCGAATGCAAGCGCCCGCCGCAATCCCCACCACTGGCGGCGCGTCAGTCCGCGCACCGGTCTGGGCTTCAGCTTCGCATCGCGAGCCTGGACGGCGGGTTTGCGATCGTACGGATGGGCGCCCGTCAGCAGCTCGTAGACCACACAGCCCAATGCGTACACGTCATCGCGCGGATCTGGGTCGAGACCCTCGAGCATTTCGCAGCTGGCGTACGCCGGCGTCAATGCGCCAAGCGAGCCCGGATCGAACAGCGTTTTGTCGCCAGCTGTGTCGAGGTCTCCCTGACGCCTCGCCGCGCGTGCGATGCCGAAGTCGAACACCTTGATCGCGCCGCTGCGCGTGACATACGCGTTCGCCGGTTTGAAGTCGGAGTGCACGACGCCATGCTCATGGGCGTACGCGAGGGCGCCGCAAAGCGCCCGGATGATCGGCAGCGCCTTGTCTATGCTGAAGCCGACTCCGTTCATGCCCCTGATCAATCGATCCAGCGGTTCGCCTTCCAGCAACTCCATGACCATGAAGACGTTGGCGCCGTCGCGATCGAAGTCGTACACGGTCACGATATTCGGATGTGCGAGGTTCTGCGCCTTGCGCGCCTCGCGTTGCAGCGCTTTCAGCGATTCCGGATGGCGCTTGAAGTCTTCGTTCAGAACCTTGAGCGCCGCGTATGGATGACGATCCTGCGCTTCCTCCTTGCGCAGGTCGCGGGCGCGAAATACGACGCCCATGCCGCCCGCGCCGATGATCTCTTCCAGCACAAAACGATCCTTGACGGTGTCGCCAGGACGCAGTGCGCGAGATTCCCCGCCGGCCCATTGCGCGGGATCGTTCCAGGTCGGATTCGTCGATCCACCGGAGCGCGGACCGCTCTTGCCGTCACCCGCACTGCTCGCTGGCGCATCAGCCGCGCGCGGCTCCTCTGACGCCGGCCGGTAGCGCGTGGCTTCGTCGTCCGCGCGAACCACAGGCGTGACGGAGTGAAACCGTGTCTCGTCGGAATTTGACAGCAGCGTTTCATCAGGCGCTGCTGAGGCCGGCTGAATCGAGCGAACAATCCGCATCAGACTCAGGTATGCCGGGGGCGCAATGCGCCCGGAGCGATGACCCGTTTCGATCTGCGTTGCGAGCGTTGCGACAAGCGAGGGTTCGCGCGTCAGCGCCGACCTGAGATCACGCTCAACGGTGGGCAGATCGGCTCCGCCATCGAGAAAGGACTGAAGCGCGGAGTGAAACCGGGTCATGCGCTGACGCCGCAGCGATCGGAGAGAAACTCGCTGCAATGAGCACAGATCATGTGGCGGGGCTCTTCGACCTGATAACGTTGGCTCGACCGATGACGCCGGCTGGCCGACGCTTCGAATTATGGTTGGCGGTGCGCCGTGTCCCTGGCGACTCGTACGCAATCTATGGCGCCGGGTCCACCGGAATCATAAACCGCTGGGCCGGGTCGAACCAGCCTTCAGCAGGACAAGTGTTCACTCCTTCACATTTTCGCGGCGCGCCGCTCCCGCAGAGAGGCTGGGCCGCTTAATCCCTCTGTGCGATTGAACGGCCGATGACACGGGGGTATCACTGCACCACCTGTGATCTGCGGGCGATGAGCTGCTCGATCGAGCTCACCAGGCGCCGTGAACGCATGATCGAACGGTGACCAGTCAGACCACTTGCGAGGCCGCATGAGCACCTCAAAACATCTCTGTATCGATCGCATTCTCCCGTCCGAACTCCGGCGTGCAACGCCCTTTCTTTCGATGGGCGCCGGCCGGACGCGCGCCATCACGCCGCTCGGCAAATTGTGGATGAATGGCAGCACGCTGCGCGTGCGCTTCCTCGACGGCGCGACGCAGCAGCGTGTGGAGGTGAGTGAATATGCGCCGCAATGGATGCGGCATGCGAATCTGCGGCTGGAGTTCAACAATGCGCCGGAGGCGGAGATTCGCATTGCGTTTGCGGACGACGGCGCTTGGTCCTATCTCGGAACCGACGCGCGGGGCATTCCGGTCGACCAGCCGACGATGAACTTCGGCTGGCTCGACGAAGCAGTCGTGTTGCACGAATTCGGACATGCGCTCGGTCTTGCGCACGAGCATCAGAATCCCGACGGCGGCGTTCAATGGAATGAAGCGGCAGTGATCGCCGACCTGTCCGGGCCTCCGAACAATTGGGACGAAGCCACGATCCGTCACAATGTGCTGAACAAATACCGGCACGATCAGATCAACGGCAGCGAATTCGACCCCGCGTCCATCATGCTCTACAGCTTCCCCGCGGAGTGGACCACCGATGGTTTTCACACGGAGCCGAACGCCGCGCTCTCGTCCATCGACAAGGCGTTCGTCGCCGGCGAGAAGATGTACCCGGGCCGCGGCACGGAACCGGAATTTATCGAACTACCCGTCTTCGAACCGCAACCGATAGCGGCGGCGATCGGTCAGCCGGGAGAGGAAGATCGCTTCAAGGTTCGCGTCAGATCCGCCGGTCGTTACACCGTTCAGACCGAAGGTGAAACGGACCTGGTCATGAAACTGTTCGGCCCCGACAACCGCACGCAACTGATCGCAGAAGACGACGACAGCGGCGCGGGGTACAACCCCAGGATCACCGCCGACCTCGCGCCGGGCGAATACTACGTGCAGGTCCGTCACTACAATCGATTGAGCGGCAGCGGCTCGTACGGCGTATCGGTGATCAGAGCCTGAGCCTGTAACTGGAGATGTTGCTTCCGCTCACCTGCCTCTGCTGCACAGGATGTGCGAATCTCGCAGGCGCATGGATGCGCCGGAGCGGCTCCCAACGGGAGCGGGGACGCATCTGTCAATCTCGTACATCGCCCTTCACCAGCGAGGGTCCGGGTACGCGCGGAAGAACCGTCGATGTAATTCCCTCTCCCGCGGGGAGAGGGCCAGGGTGAGGGGATCTGCGGAGCGCGCGGGTGCGCGAGTCTGACGCCAGATGGAGGGGTAGCCCGGCTCAGAGCAGCGCCTTCTTCTCTCGCAGTTCCTCGACTTCCTGCTGCGAGCAGCCGCTCTTGTTCATCACCGCGTCGGAATGCTGGCCGAAGCTCGGCGCTGCAAAGGGCTGAGGGCCCGGCGTGCGGTCGAACTTGATGGAGCGATTGAGTCCTCGATACCTGCCTACGAGCGAATGCTCCATGGTCGCCACCATCTCTTCAGCTAGCACCTGTTCATTGTCGAAGACATCTTCGACGGCCCGCGCCGCAGCGCAGGGCACGTCGTCGCCGAACAGCGCTTCCCATTCAAGCGCGGTACGCGCCTCCAGCGCTTCGTGCAGCAGCGGCACGATTTCCCCCGCCAACTGCGCGCGCTTGCGCACGGTGTCGTACCGCTCGCTTTTTGCGAGCATCGGCAGATTGACTCTTTCGCACAGCGCCTGCCAGAAACGCGGCGTGTTCGCCGAGATGTAGAGATATCCTTCGCGAGTTGGGTGAAGTCCCGTGATGCCGCCGGAGCGAAAATCCCGTCCGATGTCGCGCGGCTCGCCGTCGACCCAGACCAGTCGCGCCGACTGCATCGTCAGCGCACTGCGCAGCAGCGATACCCCGACAAACTGACCCTCGCCGCTGCGTTCGCGTTCGTACAGCGCGGACGCGACACCGCCGGCGACAAGCGCCGCGGCGTAGTAATCGACGACTGAGCCGAAGATGATTTCGGGTGCACCGCCGCGTTTGCCCTGCAGCGCGCACATGCCGGTCATCGTCTGCAACACCTGGTCGTAGCCGGCCTTGTCCCTGAGCGGGCCTTTCTCGCCGTAGCCGCTGACCGCGCAATAGATGAGCCGCGGATTCAGCAGCTTCAGCTGTTCGTGGTCGATCCCGAGACGCTTCGGCACGCCGGGGCGGAAGTTATGCACGAGCACGTCCGCGGTTCGCACCAGTCGCAGCAACGCCGCGAGTCCTTCAGATTTCTTCAGGTCGAGCGACAGGCCCAGCTTGCTGCGATTGACGCCGATGAAGGCACGGCTCTCCGCCTGCAGCGTCGAAGGATACTT
Organism: Steroidobacter sp.; assembly: GCA_050738395.1. GTDB lineage: Bacteria > Pseudomonadota > Gammaproteobacteria > Steroidobacterales > Steroidobacteraceae > Steroidobacter. The sequence goes on along the minus strand of JBOHZJ010000507.1, from coordinate 17,756 downwards.
GCGCAGATTGTCGCCATCGGGAGGTTCGATCTTGATGACTTCCGCGCCCTGGTCGGCCAGCAGCGTGCAGCCATACGGCCCCGCGATGTAGGCGCTGAGGTCCAGCACACGCACGCCGCTCAATGGACCGGGCGGCCCTGAGCGTTCGAGCGGAGTCTTATCGGGTGAAGTCGACATGTTCAATGCATACGAGTCTGGAGGACCGCGCCGCAAACAGAAAGATCGATTCCCTATCCTCAAACATCACAAATTCTCACGTTCCCGCGCCGTGCGTATTGCGCCCTGCGTCCTGCGTGAGAAGGGTCTACCCGGATCTGACGCCAGCCGCTAGCGGCCCTGAAAACAGCGCCGGAAGGCGGGCGCTCAGGCCGATATTCACGCAGCACTCGATCGAGCGCCGAACCAGAACGACAGTGGGCAATCAGCGGTTACAGCTCTTAAACGACGACTTGCATCCACGTGAGGCGCCACGCTCCATCGGTTCGACCGCCCGCTTCGTAATAGGGCAGGAATGTCAGCGAGTCGCGGCAACGCAGATTCAGGCGAATGGCCGGCCCGTGATATCCACTCGGCGCATCGACGAGTTCGAGCAACGAGATCTCCTCGTCGTCGGGCATGCGGATCGTTTCCGCGCTCTTGAATCCGTCGATGAGACCGGTTGCGTAAACCAGCGGTCCGCGAGTGATGGCGACATGGTCGTAGCGCATGACTTCCTGACGGATCGGCGCGCCATCCGGCGCTTTCGATTCCTGCACGCTGTGGCTGGATCTGCGATGGAGCATCGGCGCCATTGGAAATTGCAGCGTGATCTCATCGTTCCTGCGCCACTCACGCTCCACCACGACGAAAGCGCCAGGCGTCGCCGGATGCGTCCAGTCGACGGCGTTCACCTTGAGCGTCGCGCCCCCAGCCCACGTGGGAATACGCAGGAGAATGGCGAAGTGCGAAGGGCGTTCTGGATTCACGCGAATCCGGACCGCGCCGTCGAATGGATAATCGGTCGCCTGTTCGAGTTGAACGACCCCTGCTTGCGCGGTTCTCAGCGTCGCCTCGCCGGGCCCATACAGATTGATCGCAACGCTGTCATGCGCGGTGATGCTATAGGCGATCGGCGGCAACTCCTCCAGCGCGATCGCACCGCTTGATTTGCAGCAGCGCCAATAAGTCGTGTGGACGCGTTCGCCGTTCGGAAAAGAGTAGTAGCACCAGTCTTCGCCGTTGGGCGCCTGAGCGCCGAGCAGATCGTTATAAGCCGACCGTTCGATTTCTTCGGCGTACTTCGCTTCACCGGTGAGACCGAGTAATTCGCGATTCAGCTGGATCCACGCGAGCGTGGAACAGGTCTCCACGTAGCCGTACGGACTGAAAACGGTGTAGTGATTGAACACCTCGCGCGATCGATGCCCGACGCCGCCCCACGGTCCGCCGCCGAGCGTGAGGTGATGCGTGCGGACGTTTTCCCAGAGATGCCGGACTGCGGACAGGTACTGAGCTTCGCCAGTCGCCTTGTAGAGCTTGGCGACACCGACGATGTTCCAGCACAGCTGATAGACCTTGCCGGTTGCGATCTCGGACGCATCGACGCCGGCCAGCGCCTGTGACAACAGCGCAAGTTCCGGGCGTTCATCCGCCTGCTTCACGATCAACTTCGCCAGATCGAGATACTTCTCGTCGCGACTCGCAAAATAGAGTTCGACCGCTGGATCAAGGAAAACCGTGGCCGACATGCCGAAATGATTGCCCAGTTCGGTGATGTCGACGCCGCCTGTCGTGAGCGTGCGCCAGCAGAGATCGCCGATCTTTTGTGCAGCCGCGAGATACGCGCGCTCCGGAAAGTAGCTGTAGACCTCCAGCAATCCCAGCACGAGATAGCTGTGGGTCCAGATATCCCAAGTGCGCAGGCTGGGCGCACCGTCCCAGGTTCGCGCCGCGCGCGGTTGCTTGTGCATGAAACGGCGCTCCGGTGCATACGTGCCGAGATAACCGTCAGCATCCTGCACGCCGATGAGATAGTCCGCGACGCGCCTTACATTCGCCGTCAACGCCGCATTTGCCGTGCGATTGGCGGCCCGCGCGGCGGCGTATAACCACTTGCCCGCGTGCTCGCCGTACCAATCGCCTTCATGGTTCTGGCGAACATGCGCCGGATCGAACAGCGCAATCGGCGGACTCGTTGCGCCGCTGACGAACTGAGTCAGGCGACCACTGCGGTTCGCGTCCAGTGCGGCGCCCAACACACCGCCCAGGCGAACGCGGCCGGGCGCGCCGAATTTCATGCGCTCCGTCATCGGCTACGCAGCATCGACGACGCAGCGAAAGCCGATGCCGGCCGAGCGGTCCTTACTCGGCGCCATCAACAGATACTTGCCATGCTGATCGAGCTGGTACGCCTGCGGAAAATACCAGTGCGATGTCTGCGGCTGGTATGCGCTGCCGCCGCGCACGGCTGCGGCGCGGGTGTGTTCGTCGTAGAACTCATCAGTCCATTGCCACACGTTGCCGACGAGATCCATCACGCCAAACGGACTCGCGCCCTGCGGGTGTGCGTCGACGTCGGCGGGTATCGGCATCTCCCGCGCCCTGCTCTGCTGCGGCATGTTGGCGGTGTTCCAGTCGTCGCCCCACGGGTAAAGCCGTCCATCGCCGCCTTGTGCGGCGTACTGCCATTCCCATTCATGCGGCAGACGTTTGCCCGCCCACGCGGCGTACGCACGTGCGTCTTCGATCGACACCCAGGTGACCGGTTTATTCTCCCATCCACTGCGCGGCGAGCCATTCTCCCAGTCGCGCAAAAAGTTGTGAGCGTCGTTCGGTCGATAGCCGCTCGCATCGATGAACTGCCTGTAGTCCGCGTTCGTCACCGGATACTTGTCGATGTGGAAGGACGCAAGCCGCATGCGATGCAGATGACTGCGTCGCGCCGAGTTCTCCCATGGGTACTGAAAGTCGAGGCCGTTCCAGGTGTAGCCCTCGATTTCAATGCCGGCGACATTGAAGTCGAATTCCCCGGCGGGGATCGTGACCATGCCCGGCGGTGCGCTCGCGACACGCCGCGTCGGCGCAATCTCGACCATCTTCTGTGACAGAGCCTGCCATGCATTTGAAAGCGACTGCAGCGGAATCTTGTTCAGTTCCTTCATGGTCTTCAGGAACGGCTCGAGTCCATCGACTTTTGCGCCGCGCTCCAATCCAAGCACCGCCCCGTAACCTCGTGCTTCGAGGTTCAGCCCGATTAGCGCCTGCCCGTCGACGATGCGCGGTTCGAGCGCCTCGCCGTTCCAGAGATCCACATAGGTGCATCCCTCACGATGCGGCGCGGCCAGTTGTTCGCCGGTCAGGTCGTACTCGTTACGATTGACGAGCGTCCACAGCGTCACGTCGACGCCGGGAAATTTGCTCGCAAAAACCCCTTGCTGGAGCGCTGTTGCGTACGGCTCCCATTCGAGGCTCACGAACAGCTCGGCGAACTTGCGCTGCAGAGTCGCGAGCCGGCGCAAGGTCTCGGCGTCGCGTGAGGTGAATTGATTCCACACGCCCCACACGTTCTCCCATGCGACATAGCCAACGCCATTGAAGAACATGTAGTGAAAATCGTCGGTGCGATCGCGCGCCCAGCGATTCTCGATGTTGATCAGATGCCGCGGTTCCAGCCACTTGAGCTTGCTCACCGCCGGAATGATGTCGCTCGACGCCTTGCCCCAGCTCTGGTTGTTCCACATCAATTGCTCATCGGCGTAGGGAACGGATTCCGGCTGGAACACGACCGGATGACCGCTTGCGTCGGATGCAACCCGGAATGCGCGCGGCACGCCGTTATACGTATCGCCGTTTACGCCGTCCGCGCCGACTTTCTTCGCGAGGTGCGCGACCGCTTCCCAGTCGGATGCGCCCTCGCTTTTCGTGCCGTTGTCCCACGCCATGGTCGGCAGGAAGACTTTCACACCGCGCCGATGGAAATCCGCAATCGCCTGCTTCAGGCCCTCGAGTCCGCCCGGTAAATCACTGGCGAGCGCAGTCTGGTTGCGATCGTCGACGCCGATGTTCGGGTAGACGTACCAGATGAGCACGCTGTCGACGCCGCCGAAGCGCGTTTCGAGATCATCCAGATATTTGTCGACCGTGTACTCGCGGGCGACCGGATCGTAGAAGTAGCGATCCTCGACCATCATCTGCGTGTGAACGAAATTTCGCTGCGTCCACAGGAACTCCTTGCGGCGATACTCTGCATCGTCGTATCCCATGCGGATCAGATGTTCGCGGCGCCACACCTTCATTTCCGCAAGCCAGGTTTCGACGCCGCCATTCACGTCGATGCGCCATTGACCAATGTTGGCCATCGGCCAGCCCGGCGCCTTGCCGGGCGTGGGCAAGTGAGCGCCGACGGTGTGCGGAAGAGCGTATTCGCCGATCTGGGAGACGGGAGCGCGTTGTGGCTTCATGAACTACAAATGTCGAGGGATAGTTAGCAATGGTCAGCGGTGGATCCTGAGGAACGCCTGCAACTCATCATGCGTCGGAATGCTCGATTGGGCGCCCAGTTTCGTGCAGGCGAGCGCACCGGCCGCATTCGCCTGGCGCAGCGCCTCGCGCATTGTCAGGCCGTTGCCGAGACTCGCGACGAGCACCCCGCAGAAAGTATCGCCGGCGGCTGTGGTGTCGACCGGCATCACCGCGAAGGCGTCCTGCATGATCAGTTCGCCGCCCACCCGCGCGCAACAGCCTCGATCTCCCAATGTCACGACCACGCACGGCGCATCGATGCGTTTCATGCACTGATCGATGCGCCCCTGATGACCTGATACCGTCGCCAACTCTCCCTTGTTGACGACGAGCACATCGATCAGCGCCAGGAACTCCGGCGACAACGCACGCGCAGGCGCGGCATTGAGCACCACCTTCACGCCGCGAGCTCGCGCCGCCTGCGCGTAAGCAGCGACAGTCTCGATCGGCGTCTCCAGTTGCAGCAGCAGGTGAGTGACCCCGTCGAGCGGCGGCAGATGCGATCCGCGCAGACAGTTGTTCGCACCGGGCGCGACGGTGATCGCATTCTCCGCGTCGTCGGATACGCAGATGAACGCCGCGCCCGTGGGCTGCTCTACTCGCACCACGTGCGTGCGCACTCCGGAGTCGTTCAGCGAGGTCTCGATCAACGCCGCCGAAGCATCGGCGCCCAGGGCCAGCAGCATTTCAGTCGCGATTCCGCCGGCGCGCGCGCAAGCGACCGCCTGATTCGCGCCCTTGCCGCCCGGATACGTCTTGAAGTCACGTCCGAGCACCGTCTCGCCTGGCGCGGGAATGTGCGACGCTTGAACGACGAAGTCGAGATTGGCCGAGCCTGCGACGAGAATCATGCCTGGGCGCCTACCTGAGCAGCGACTGATAGACCAGATTGTAGAACTGGGCGCTGAGCTTGGGCGGATCGCGCGGCAGGCCTTGCGGCAGATGCTGCAGCATCAGAATCGCGATGAGTTGTTCTTCGCGATCGATGCTGTAGTACGTCGAGGCGGCGCCGAACCAGCCGAACTGCCCTGCCGAACCGAGCCGGCCGCGGCGGCCTGCGTCGAGCACGACATAGCCCCCAAGTCCAAACCCTTCACCCGCGCGGAACTCACCCTGCTGCAAGTCGTCCCCGGATGAATCGAGATGCGTGAGATGGTTTCGCATCATCAGGTCTACGGTCCTGCGGCTGAGGAAAGATGCACCGTCGAGTTCGCCGCCATTCAACAACATCTGACTGAAGCGTACGTAGTCGGCCGCCGTCGAGTACAAGCCGCCCGCGCCGCTGTGGTACGGATTCAGCATCTCGCCCGGATGCTCGTCGATGTACTCAGGCGTCGCGACGAGCCGACCGTCGCGATCGGTCGACGTCATCTCGGCGATGCGAGCGCGCTTGCTTTCGGGCACGCTGAAACCGGTGTCCCGAAGACCCAGCGGGCCGAAAATACGTTGCTGCAGAAAGTCCTCGAAAGACATCCCCGCTGCAACTTCGATCAGGCGGCTCAGCACCACGATCTGGACGCCGTCGTAATTGAAGCGCGTGTCCGGATCGGTTGCGAGCGGCAAGCGGCTCAGTCGTTTGCAGTAGGTCTTCAGGTCAGGCGAGGTGTGAAGCTGGGCGTTGTTGAGCTTCCTGACCGCCTCCGCCGCATCGTCTCCGCCCACCGCGAATCCGGCCGTGTGAGTGAGCAGGTTGCGTATCGTGATCGGGCGCGCCGCGGGGCGCAGTTGCGGCGTCTCAGCCGTTCCTCCGACGAACACCTGCATGCTCGCGAACTCCGCGAGATGCTTCTCGAGCGGATCGTCGAGCTCGAACTTCCCCTCCTCCATCAGCATGAGCGCTGCGACCGAGGTGACGGTCTTCGTCATCGAATAGATCCGGAAAATCGCGTCCGGGTCCATCGGCGCGGTTCGGGCGAGATCGCGATGACCATAGGCGCGCCAGTCGACAATCCTGCCGTTACGAGCGATCAGCGTGACCGCGCCGAGATAATCTGAGTCGGTCGCTTTCCGCATGGACTGATGCAGTGGCTCGAGCCGCGCTGCCGAGATTCCTTCGCTTTCGGGTCGCGCTGTTGGGAGCGGCCATGAGGACTGTGCGGCCGCGGCGCTCACCTCATAGAGACCAGCGCCAGCAGCGAGCAGCGTAGCAACGAGCGCTTTCATCGGTTCGAAGGAGTAAAGATCACGGTTAGTCAAGGCGCGGGTTTGATCGTCTTCATCTTCGCGCACAGCGCGGGTCAGGGGACAAATGCATGCGGCGCTTCGCAGAAAACGCTGCGCCAGCGTCGCTGCGCTCCGCGCTCTCCCCTCACCCGCACTTTCATGCGACCTCTGATGCACAGGGATGTGCGAATGGCGCGGGGCGCATGGATGCGCTGGAGCGGCCCCAAAGGGGAGAGGTGACGAATAATATGCGCATCCGCTGAACTGAGACGGCATTGGTAGTGAGTAGTCGGAGTCGTCCGCAACTCGGGCTCTGACTCTTGCTATCCCCTATCCCCTGATCACGATCACCTTCCTTACAAAGAACCGGCTGCCCATCACACCATGAGCAGCCGCAGGGGGATCAGCGCGAATGGATCATCAGAATTTCATGGTGTAGGTCAGCGAGGTCACGCGCCCGCGGCCCGACCAGTAGTTCCTGAATCCGGGGACCTGGGACCAGCTCAATACATAGAATTTGTCGGTGACGTTTTCCACACCGAGCGTCAGCGTGCCGTTCGCGATCTGGTAATTCGCACCCAGATCGAACAGCGTGTAGCCGCTGGTGTGTTCTTCGCCAGCGCGTCCCTCGTTGAGATCGCGCCCAAGCAAAGTGGTCGAACCTACCGTGAGATCGCCCTGATCGGCGAACTGCCAGGTCACCGAAGCGCCGAACTTGTCGGGGTTGATGTCGTTGACGCCCATCTCGCGATTGAGCGGCCCGGTATCGGTCGATCGCGTCTTGCCTTCGGTGTGCGAGTAAAGCGCGTTCAACTTCAACGTACTCGACACCCTCCACTCACCGGTCATCTCATAGCCTTTGATCTCAACGGGTCGGCGCAGCATGATGAAATCCTGCGAGACGGGATCGAGGGCCAGCGACACGCCGAAATCGGAATCGGATTGATAGTAGGAGCCGCCGAAGCTGCCCCACGATCCGCGCCAGTTGAAGCCGACCTCGGTGTTATCCGCCACGACCGGCTGCAGATCGAGGATGCCTTCTACGGTCTGACGGGGATCATTCGGGCAGCCATCCGGCTGCGTGCCTTCGGGCGTGTCGTTCAAACACTGCACATTGCGCAGTGGAATGCCGACGTTCGGAAGACTGAATCCCTTGCTGTACGAACCGAACACCGACCAACCGGCGCCGAGACGCCACACCACGCCAAAATTCGGCAGCGTCTCTTCGTAGCCCAGCGTACCTCCGTCAACGGGCCTGCGATCCCGGAACCAGGTCGTCACGTAGTCATCCACCTGCAGCTCGCCATCCTCACGACGCACACCCGCGCTCAAAGTGACCGGGCCGATGTCGTAGGACGTCTGCACGAATGGCGCGACGCTCGTGTACTCCATCGGCGGCACCCAGACGCGATTCGTCAGCGCCAGCCGTTGCTCAGCTACGTCTTCCACGAGATCGAGGCCGACGCTCAGCTCGAGGCCATCGACGGAGAAGACATTCGGACGCGCCCACGAGGTCCGCAGTCCTTTTTTCTCGGTAAGGATCTCGGATTGTTCGATCAGCGTGCCGATCGGTGCGATGAGAGGATCCTGTCGGTCTTCGCCATCCTCGGTGACGTAGCGCATGGCCTGATCGGCGTGGTACGCGTTAATCGCGAGCGATCCGCCGAACAGATTGCCGTGCGTATAGGACAGGCTCTCCTGGTTGAAATCGTTGAACTCGGTTTTTCCTCCCAGCGGCTGGCCTCGCTCGGACGTGTTCGTCACTCCGGTGGCGCGGTCGCCGTCGACGAGGTGGTAGTTGCCCTGTCCCGTGATGTTGAAGCGACTGACGGACAGCTGCAGGCGCTGCTCGCCGGCGCCGCCGAAGTTCACGCCGCCCTTGAAGAACAGATTCTCGGATTCCGAATCCGCGAGCGATCCGCTGGTGTTGAGTCCGATCCGGCGGCCATTCCCGTCGTAGGTGATGCCTCGATCCCCGAAGGATGCAGCGGCGAGTACATCGTAGTTGTCCTGCTTGTGCGCAAGCGTCACGCCGATCTTCCAGTCGTCGCTATCGCTTTCGAACTGTGAACCGTAGCGCGCAGTGACGTCGATTTCGGTGCCGATGGTCCGTGGCGTCCGCGAGATGTAGTTGATGATGCCGCCGGCGGCGCCGATGCCCTCGGACGCCGATGGGCCGTTGATCACCTCGATACGCTCGACGATGCCCATGTCCGTGAACGTTGCATTGCGAGTGCCTTCGCGCAGCGGCGAACCTTGCGGAACGCCGTCGAACAATCGCAGCGCGATACGGCCGCGGAGATTCTCACCGGTGTTGCTCATGGCCTGCGAGGACTCCGAATAACCCGGGACCGTCCTCGCCAGCACCGCCGTGAGATCGGTCGTCAGCGCGGCGCTGTGCTGCAACTCGGCTTCGCCGATCACCGTGATCGCGCCGGGAATCTTGTCGACGGCCTTCGGCACGCGCGTGCCGGTGACGATCACCTCGGCGATCTGTTCGTCAGGCGTCGCAGCAACGTCCTGCGCATGTGCGGTCGGAACAAGCAACAACGGACCGAAGGCGGCCGCGACTGACAAGGCGAGTTTCATGTCGGTTTTCATATGCATGAGGCTTCTGGTGATCGATCAGTGATTGTCTGAGGCTCGTGTCACGACGGCGCATTCGCGGAACAGGCCCGGATGCATCAATCGTGCGTCAGATCAGTCTTGACTCCCCCGAGTACCAGACCAGTTGTGTAAGAGCCCAGCTCCATGAGAGCGGTGGGCCGCAATGTGGACTTTTTCCCTCGCTTGTAGTGTGTGCGCTCGGCGCCGGAAACCAATCACGGGGAAGTATTTTCAGACGCTACTTTTTATTGTTTGTTGTGACGGCCGTCCGCGCAGGCGGAAGGATCGAACGTCGCGCCTCTTCGAGGAAGGCCATCACGAGCCGGATGCGGATCGAGGAGCGCGACCACACGACGCCGATGCGACGCGGCTCGGATTCAGCGGGGAGAGGAATGCGGATCAGTTTCAGCCCCTCGGGCCAGGGCTTCGCCCAATCCGGCACGAGCGACACGCCCAGTCCGCGGTCGACCATCACCGCAATCGCGTTGAGTGCATTGAGCTCGAAACGTTCATGCGGCGTGATGTTGACCATGCGCAGATATTCGTCGGCCTTGCGGCCTCCCCATTGGTTGCGGTCATAGCGAATCAGCGGTTGAGTCGCGAGCAACTCGTGCGGATCGCGCCCGGCCATGCTCTGCGGCGCCAGCACCACGAGCGGTTCCTCGCGTAGCAAGAGCCAGCCGCAGGTTTTGTGCAGAACGAACGGCGCTTCCAGCACGACTGCTGCGTCCAGTTCACCGCTCTCCACCTCGCGATACAGGTCCGCCGAGTAGCCCGGCTTGATGAACACGCTGATCTGCGGAAATTTCGCAACGATTCGGGCCAGGATATCGGGGAGCACGCCCGTCAGCGCGGTCGTGCCTGCACCCAGCCTGAGTTCGCCCGCCGCGCCGTCATCGTTCGCCACGGCCCGCAGGTCGCTTGCATCGCGCAGCAAATTTCGCGCGCGCTCGAGAATGCGGGCGCCTGCTTCGGTCACGCTGACCGTGCGCCCCGCCCGTGCGATGAGCGGCGTTCCGATCTGACGTTCGAGTGTGCGGATCTGCTGCGCGACGGCGGCGGGCGTGATGTTCAATGTGCGCGCCGCAGCCGCCATCGAGCCGTGATCGACCACCGAGACAAACGTTTTCAGAAACTGCGTGTCCATTTCTGCGGGCGATCAATCAGGACGTGGCCGATGCAAGCGACTCTTTCATGTCCCCCTTGGGCCTGGGCTCGTGAATCGTGAGCCCGACCAGTGACCGATCGGGCGGCGGGAAAAACAGGCTGGCCAGATAGCCCACCACGATGCAGATGAGAATGGAAATCGCGAGATAGAAATAGGGATGGACCAGATTCATCGACCACGCGAGCGTGGTGAGCACGATCGCCGCCGCAATGCCGATCGCCACACCCTGCCAGTTGGCCCGGCGGGTGAACATGCCGAGCGTATAGGCGCCGGCGAAGCCGCCGCCGAGCAGACCGGCGAGTTCGATCGATACATCGAACAATGAACGAATGTCGTAACGCGACAGCATGAACGCCAGACCCATCCCGATCAGGCCTGTCACGACGGTCATCGCTTCGGCGAAGCGAACGCTGGTCTTCGTGTCCGCGTTCTTGACGAACTTCTCGTAGAAATCGACCGAGGCGAGCGTCGCGACGCTGTTCATGATGCTCGACAACGTCGACATCGAAGCCGCGAGAATTCCCGCGATGATCAGCCCGGTGACCCCCATGGGCAGTTCCGCTGCAATGAACAACGGGAAGGTCGCGTCGTTCGTGAGCAGTGGATTCATGCGCTCGGGATGCGACTGGTAGAACACATAGAGGGCGGTGCCGATGAAATAGAACATGAAGCCGCCGGGAATCATGATGGCGGCCATCGTCCACACCGACCAGCCGGCCTGCTTCGCAGATGAGGTCGAGAGCACTCGCTGCATCAGCACCTGATCCTTCGGAAACGTCAGCACCACGTCGAACACGACCAGGAAGAGAAAGCCCCACACGGTGGCCTGAGTCAGATCCCAGCTCCAGTCGAACAGCTTCATCTTGTTCTCGGACGCGGCGATCGCGAAGAACTCTCCCGCACCGCCATCCAGTCTGGAGATGATGAAGCCGATGGCGAACAGCGCACCGCCGAACATGACGAACAGCTGCACGAAATCGGTCCAGATCACCGCCTTCATACCGCCAAGGGCAGTGTAGATGATGGTGATCACTCCCATGATCAGGATGCCCCACACCACATCGATGCCGGTGATGGTCGAGATGGCGAGCGAAGGCAGGAACAGCACGACGCTCAGGCGGCTGCCGACTTGCATCGCAATGCACAGAGCGCTCGCGAGCATGCGAATCACGGGGTGAAAGCGAATTTCCAGATAGTGAAAGACCGACATGAGATCCAGCCGACGCAGCAGCGGCACGATCCAGACCGCTACGAACATCAGGCCGAGCACTGCGACAAGGTTGTTCGTGAGGTACTGCCAATTCGTCTCGAACGCCTTGGCCGGAATGGCGATGAAGCTGATCGAGCTGGTGTTCGTGGCGTAGAGACTGACGCCGGCGGCCCAGAACGGAATCGAGCGGCTGCCGACGAAAAAATCGGCCGTCGATTGCCGCTTCTCGCGCAGGTAGAAGTACAGCCCAATGGAGCTCATGCCCGCGAGATAAATCACGATCACGAGCCAGTCGAGCGACTTGAGCAGCAGTTGCGTCGACTCGAGCTGCGCAAACCCGAACTGCGCGCCGCTGTCGTCCGCGCCCGGGCGCGTCCACAGGATTCCATCGTTCCACAGCGCGCCGGAACGGATGCCTTGAGCATCGAGTCGCGCCAGGTTCGCCCAGGATCCAGTGATCGTGTGAAAGCTCAACAACAGCGGCGCCGAAGCGCCATCGACGACATAGAGCGCGTGCGCCTGCCCGATTGCTCTGGCGGCGCCTTCAACGACGGCGCCGGGCAGCGCAGTACGTTCAGTCCATCCATCGGCGGCATTCCATTGCAGCATCCGATCACCCTGCCCTTCGGCGCCTGCAAGCGTGACGTAGACAGAGGAGCCCTGCGCAACGATGGATGTGACCCTGTTGACTTCGCCAGTCCACACGGCGTGTTTCATCCAGGCCGGCTGAACTGCTGTCAGGTTGATCCCGAGCAAATGCAGCGCGCCGTCCTCGCCGAGGCCAGCGACGTGCAGCGACCCGTTGCTGAACGCCGCCTGCGTGGAAGCGAGCGGAACCGGCAACGACGGCAGTGGCTGCAGAACAGGTTTGCCCGCGGTCAACGATAGCTTCGCGACGCGCTCGACCGTGTCGTCGGAGCCGAGCAGCAGAAATCCCTCGGTCCCGTCGCCTGCGGCGCCAAGAACCTGCATCCGGGGACGCCAGTCAATCTGCGTCCACGCCTTCTTATTCCCCTCGAGCACCCAGGCGAAGTCCGCGCCGATTGCAAGAGCGCGTCCATCCACGACAACGACGCGCGAGAGCGAAGCTGATCCCGGAAGAGACGCGATGCGGCCGGTCTCGATCGAGACCAGATTCTCCGCCTGCGAGGTGCTGATCGCCCCGGAAGCCAGGACGCAGAGCGCCACAAAGCGCGTCAGCGAGCGGGATGCCGTTGCGAGCACGCGTGCGAGGATCAACAGCACGTGCGCTGTCTGTGCGAAATGATTGCAGGCATGAGAGCCAGGAAAAATTGTTACGGCCACTCACCGGCGAAGAGCTGAATCGATCGTTCACGCTCGAGCTCTGACGCGGCGTCATTGGGCGGCCATCGAGCGATGTTTGCTGCTCGATCCGGCAACCTTGCGAGACATCCTGAAGGTCCGAGTGTCGGGCAATTGCCCGAACTCAGGAACAGCAGGATCGTGACTTCAGACAATACTTTTTGTTTGTTGTGAACGCCAACGGATCGAAACGCTCGCGGAGCGCCCTCTACGCTCGCCGCGGGTTTTCGCCTGGCGGCAGGACAAGATGGAGCGGAAGAATCGATTGCCGCAAAAAGCGCAAAAAAAATGGGATGTCCAAGTGCAGGGAGGGAATTGCCTTCTGATTCGTCTTGATCCTGCTCCGCACAATCGTTCCTTTTTGCGCCTTTTGCGCTTTTTTGCGGCTAATCATCTCGTGTGCTTTTTGCGGCGATTAATTCTTCCGTTCTTACAGCCGCTCCTTTACGCCGCTTGCGAGTGCGCGCTCGCCGCTGCGCTGACTGACTCGGACGCGCCACGGGTAGTGATCTTCAGGAAGTGCTTTGCACACGGGATTGCAGAAATGCTGGGTAAGCGACAAGCGCCAGCCTCGTGAAACGTTGGGCGTCGTCATGTGTGGCGTCGCGCTGTGGTGAAACGTGACGGCGCCCGCTTCCATCGGACAGGCGATCACTTCGGCGTCGTCAGGGATCTCGCATACCAGCAGGTCGCTCGCCATCTGCGGCGGGTTGCGATGCTCGAGGATTTGCTTGTGCCCGCCGCGAACAAAATGCATGCAGCCGTTTTGCGGCCCGACAGGGTGAAAGGCCGTCCAGCAAGTGACGCCCCGGTCCCGCAGGGTGCGGCCCCAGTATCCTTCGTCCTGATGCCATGGCGTCGGTGCGCCGATTCCCGGCGGCTTGCCAAGGAACTGCTCGTACCAGAACTCCATGTCCTGCCGCATCAACGCGGCTCCGAACCGCGCAGCCCAGGCGCGAAAGCGAGAGCTGCGGAGCCACGGGAAATGCTGATCGACTCCGCTCTGAACGATGCGGAACGCGCGATTCTCGAGTGATTCGCCGCGTCGCCAATCCCAGTCGTTGGCGCCTGCGCGCGGGCGCTGAATCATTTCGTCGCCCAGTTCGACCAGCGCCCGACGTTCCTCCTCGTCGATCACGTTTGCTACGACGAGAAAGCCGTCCTCCTCGAACCGTTGAACGTCTGCCGCGCTGGGGAGAGGGTAGTACATTTGAAGAAGTGACTAGTGACTAGTGACTGGTGAATAGTCCGAAGGCGCTCCGCGCGGTGGTCGTTTGCCGCCAACGTACATTGCAGTAGCTAAAAGCGCCGAGCGCGTCTGTCTAGTCACTAGTCAGGCTCGCAGCGACGATCGCTTCAGCGCGTCTGATACTCGGAGCGTCGATCATCCTGCCGTCAAGTACGAATGCGCCGACACCTCGGCTAGCGGCCTCGCGTGACGCCTGAACCACACGCCGCGCGTAGGCAATGTCTTCGGCGCCCGGATGAAAGACTTCGTTCGCGAGCTCGATCTGGGTCGGATGGATGCAACTCTTGCCCCAGTAGCCCAGGCGACGCGCCATCTGCGCCTCGGCGCGAAAGCCCTGCACGTCCGGCACATCGGCAAATGCCCCGTCATACGCGAATTTCCCCGCCTGGCCTGCGGCGATTCGAACAGCGAACATCAGGGCGTGCACGTTGGCCGCGTCGCGTCTTTCGATGCCGAGAGAATCGAACAGATCGACATAGCCCAACTGCAGACCGGCCACACGCGGGTGCGCGGCGGCAATGTCGGAGGCGTAGCGCAAGCCTTTCGGTGTTTCGATGTTGACGAGGAGGCCGATGGGTTCGTGGATCCGGATGTCGGTTTCCACGCGGTTCAGGATCGCGATGGCGGCGTGGATATGCTCCGGCGATTCCACCTTCGGCAGATTCAGCAGCGCGACGCCGACCCGCGCGATGGCGTGTACATCGGCCTCGAAATGCGGCGTATCCACCGCGTTGATCCGAACGATGATCGCCTTGCGGCTGGAGCGAGCTTCCGCTGACTGGAGAAATGCAGCAACCTCCGTACGCGCCTGCGCCTTGCGGCTTTCGACAACGGCGTCTTCGAGATCGATGGAGATGGCGTCGGCCTCGCTGGCCAACGCCTTGCCGAATAGCTCCGGTCGCGAACCGGGAACGAACAGCTTACTGCGCATATTCGTTTTGATAGCACGGATGCGCGTCGAATCTGATTGCTAAAGAAGCAACGAAAACTATGTTCTGAAGCGATTGGCGGCTGGCGGTTCGCAGTGAGTAAGATTCCAGAAGGAGCGGCGCTCTCTTGTCTGGCTAACCGCTAACCGCCAACCGCTTCTAGAGACCGATATGGCCATGAGCACTGCTTACGAAGAGGTCGAGCCGGCGCGCGCGGAGGTCGATGCGCTGGAGGGGCCGACAGTGGTCGAGTTCGGTGCGCCCTGGTGCGGATACTGCCGCGCCGCCGAGCCGCTGATCGCTGCGGCCTTTACCGCTCATTCCCACGTCCGCCATATCAGGATCGAGGATGGCAGTGGACGGCCGCTGGGCCGCTCGTTTCGGGTGAAACTGTGGCCGACGCTGATCTTTCTTCGCAAGGGAACGGAGATTGCGCGCCTGGTCAGACCGACGAGCGCCAGTGCGATCAGCGACGCGCTCGCGCAGATCGCTGCACCCTAATGAGAGCGCCGACCGGAGCGGCGCTCACCGGCAGACCCGGTCAGATCGAGAGCTGGACCGGCTGCTGAGAGTTGGCCGCACGGCGAACTTTCAGGCCAATTGCACTCAATTGCTCGACACTCGCGCAATCAATTGCTGGACACCCGTGTGTTGCTCTGATCGACGAACTTGTACGTGACCGCGCCGAAGAACATTTCATCCCAGCTCTGCTGGCCCCACGGCACTTCGCGGGCCGGATCGGGATTGGCCTTGTTCTGGGTTGAGTTGTCGAACGCGGCGACGGCGGTGATTTTTGTCCCGGCGGGAACCAGCAGCGGTTCAGCCAGTTCGTAGTCGAGCTGCCAGTTGTAGTTGTACTTCGCGATGTTCAGCAGTTCCTGCGTTTTGCCGTCCGGATACTCGGCGTAGAAGCGCATGCGCTTACCGCGGAAATGCATGTGCGGCAGCATGCTGTAAATATAGGCGTCCTTCGGCACGGCGACCGTCTGCCGCATTTCATGGTCGGCGGCATATGGCGGAATCGGGACCCATCCCTTGGTGAAAATGCATGCGCAGTCGCCCGCCATTCTTTCGGTCGGGACTTCGCCATCATCGTAGAACCACAAACCGATCTCGCTGGCGTCGGTGGTCGCCTTGCCGGTGGTGGTGTAGTGCAGCTGTAGGGCGAGCGATGATCCCTTCTTCAGCAGGCCACCCGTGTTCGGCGGTTCCTGTTGCGGCTGCGCACCGGGAATGTAAGCAGTGATGCGCGCTGCATTCGGGTCGGAGTTGCCGAGAAAGCTGCGGGAATCCTTCGGTGCGCCGGGCGGGATCAGGCTGTTCAGCGTGTGATGCAATACGGTGCGATCACCGGCGACGTACTGGCTCGCGCGCACCCAGCGATCACGGTCCAGGCCCTCGATGGGAACCATGACTCGTCTGTAGTCGAGAACGCCCGTCGCCGGAATTTGCTGCCGCGGCACCTTGATGACGAGATCCGGTTCGCCAAAGGCCCACTTGGTGGCGGGCCACTGCAATTGCGTCAACGGATCCACGGCGTCGTCCTTTTCGGCTCCTGCTTCTATCCAGTGCACCAGCTTCTGGGTCTCCTCGGGCGTGAGGGTGTAGGTTTCCTTGAACTGGCCGATGTGGGGATCGATCTGACCGGGCGGCATGCGCTTGGTCACGACCACTTCGCGAATCATCGGCGCAAAACCTCTGATGACGGCGTGGCTGTTCATCGCAAAGGGCGCGATACCGCCTTCCCGGTGACAGCGGGCGCAATTCTCCGCCAGGATCGGGGCGATATCCTTTGAGTAAGAGATACCGGCCTTCGCGTGCGCTTTCCTGGCCGGATAGACGACCTTCTGGCCGCGCATCGCTACCTTAACTCGCGGCGCCGCCTTGCCGGCCAGTACAGCGCTGATCGCCTTATCCAGGTGTTTTCCCGCCGGGCCGCGATAGAGGATAGCGGTTGTGCCGGGATGGAGCAGGAAGACCTCGCCGGTCTTATCGATCCCGAGCGCCTCGGAAACCAACTGTGTGTCGTCCATGAGCACGGGAAGATCGACGCCGTATTGCTCGAGCTGCTTCTGCACCGCATCGCGCGATTCCGAGCCCAGCGGATTGATCATGAAGAATTTGATCTGATCCTGATGTCTCGCCTGCGCTTCCTTGAAAGCGGCGATCGCTTTAGCCGTCGCCTTGCTGCCATTGCTCTGCACCAGCAACGCAACCGCCTTGTGGTCGCCGTAATAGCTCAGCTGGTGGAAATAACCCTTCTGATCGAGCAATGCGAAGTCCCCTGCCCGCTCCGCGACTACGCTCGCGCCAGAGGCGCTGACGACGCACAACATCGCCAACGTGGAAATTAGTCGTTGCACGCCGATCTCCTCACTTCCTGATCATTCGGATGGACGTTCCGCAGATACGCGCAAACTATCACAGCGTTTACGTCGCGGCGCAGCGTTGACAATCCTGCACACGGTTTGCGCCGACGGGCGCTTCGAGACGGATCAGGACCGCGCGGCCAGCTCCGCTCGTTTGACCTTCGCGAGTGCAAAGTCGACGGCCTCCCCGAATCCGAGTTCGGTGGCTTTTTTGCGGACGTCAGCCGGGGTGCGATGC
>JBOHZJ010000506.1:0-9166 GCA_050738395.1 Steroidobacter sp. | reverse complement strand
GACTTGTTGTTGGGCTCGTTCCAGATCATCGCGGCTTCGATCATGGGGACTCCCGCGTCAGCGTTGTGAGTTGTGAGTTGTGCGTCCGGAACCGAGAACGCTGCGTTGTGCGTTGTGCGTTGTGAGTTGTGCGTCCGGAAGCCGCTCTGCGGACAACGGAGAACCGAGAACGGACAACCGCTCGCCCGACTCCTCGCTCAACATCAACATCGCCGCGCGATAGCCTTCGAGCGTGCCGACGTCGACATACGCGCTGCCCGCCCTGCATCCGATCGCGACGCCGCCGTCGGCGAGATACGCGTTGATCAGCGTGCCGATGTATTCGTCCTGCTGATTGCGCGCCAGCCACAGCGCGCGCAACTCATGGAACACGCGCGCGGGCATCTTGAACGCGCCCCAGATCCAGTGGGTCCCGGGATTCGCCTGTTTGACGCGAATCTCGAGCACGCGATCGTGTTCATCGAGCGCCACTGCGTCGAACAGTTCGGGTTGCTCGACTGGAAACAGCAGGAAGGAGAGTCGATCGTCGGGCAGCGCCGCGAGCGCCGAGTCCGGAAACCACACTGTGTCCGGCAGGCCGACTGCAACGCATTCATCCTCGCCGATCAGCGAGTGCGCGCGGAAAATCGCATCGCACAGCCCAGCAGGTTGCGGCTGCACGACATACACGAGATCCGCCGCGCCGAACCGTCCTCCGAAGTACTCGAGGATGTCGGATTTGCCCGAGCCGATGACGAAGCAGATCTTGTCGGCGCCGCCGCGAATCAGGCGCTCGACCAGATACTCGCTGACCGCGCAGGGGCGTCGCACGTCATTCAGCACCCGTGCGCCCACCGGGAGCAACTCCTTGGAGAACGCGAGCGGCTGAATGCGACTGCCGCGACCTGCGGCGGGAATTACGCCCCACATATCAATTTCTCCAGGCGCTGAGATTGTCGCGGGGATTCGCAACTGCCGACTGGGAGGCGACCGCCGACGAGGAGCGCGTCTCCTCCAGCAGGCGCACGAGCAAGCGTGCACGGTGATGACACGTGTGCTCATCGAGCGTTCGTTGCCGCGCGGCGCGCGCGATGCGGCGCAATTCGCCGTGATCCATGTCGAGCGCCGCGAGCGTGTCGTCGGCCGTACGCGCAGTGAGAATCTCCGAGCCCGGCGTGTAGAACTCGCCCAGTCCGGGCCAGGCATCCGTCAGCAGCACTGCGCCGCAGGCCGCCGCCTCGAACAGGCGCCCGGACGGACACCAGCCCATGCGCGCCATTGCATCGCGCGTGACGTTGAGCGTGAGCCGCGACGAACAGAAGAACGCGGCGTGGTCGTCGGGCGGCACATGTCGTACGAAGTAGATGTTCGACGTCCACGGAAAGTCATCGGGATACTGCGCGCCGCCGATCAGAAATCTCTGCTGCGGCCGGTGCGTCGCCGGCCGCACGAACAACTCTTCCAGCACCGGATGTCGATCGGCGGCGTACGTGCCCAGCCATGACAGGTCGGCTTCGTAGTGCGGCTGCGCTGCAATTGGCCGATGCACTTCCGGATCGACGTGGCCATACAACGGCCCGACGCAGCGCGCGCCGAGGGAACTGCGCAGTTCATCGAGCGCCGCTCCGCCGGTATAGCTCAGCACCAGATCGAAATCGCGCAACCGATCATCGCCAATGTAGGGCACGCGTTCGCCGTTCTGCAGACGCGACAGAGTCACAGGCGTATCCAGATCATAGAAAACCGCGAGCGGGCGGTTTGCGTCGAGCACCGCCGACTGCGCGTGCAACGCATCCGGACAGTAGGAAGTGACGATCGCGGCGTCCGCGTCGGCCAACTCCTGATCGGCGCGTATTGCGATGGATTGCCAGGAATCGTAGAGCACCAGTTCGCCGGCCGGCATGGTTCGCCAGTCGCGGCTGTTTGCGTACCAGGGCTGATCGTGCTCGAAGAACACAACGCGATGCCCAAGCCTCGCCAGGCCCTTGCAGAGGCCGCGCCACAGTGTCGCGTGACCGTTGCCCCAGGAAGAGCTGATCGTCAAGCCGAAAACGACAATCTTCATGCCCACGTCCGCTCGTTGATGCTATGAACCGTCACGCCATCGCCATCCATGCTCAGCGTGCTGATCGATGCGGGGCTGATCTCGAGACGCGCGTAGTGATCGAGCGGCGCCCCCAGATAATGCAGCAGCGTTGCGCGAATAATTTCCGCGTGCGTCACGATCGCTACGGTGCGGGATGGAAACTCACGGTGCATGCGCTGCAGATGACGCATGGTGCGCGCCAGTACGGCGGAGATCGTGTCGCCCGCCGGTGTGTGCGCGACGCTGCGCTGCTCATTCCAGCGGCGCCATTCCGGATCTTCGGCAAGGCTCGCGAAGGGCTGGCCCGCCCACCGGCCGAAATCCACTTCGTCGAGATCCGGCGAGGTGCGGACCTTCGCGCGCCCTTGCGCCGCAATCGCCGCGGCGGTTTGCTGCGTGCGTCGCCGCGGGCTTGCCTCGATCTCAAGATCGCCATAGGCGGCGAGCCGACCGGCGAGTCGCTGCGCCTGCTGTTCGCCCGGCGCATCGAGCGGCGAATCGATCGCGCGCCCGAGCAACACGCTATCCATTTGCGCGCAGGCGGCGTGCCGCACGAGAACTATTCGGGTGCTCACGATCGGGAACGTTCCTTTCCGGGGTTGCGGTTTGTGTCTCGCGGTTCGCGCCTGCAACGCTGTCCTTGCCGTCTATAAAATCGATCGTCAGTTGGCGAGCGACGTGGTCGACGAACTGCTGCGGCGGCGATTTCATGAAGTAGCTCGAGGGGCCGACGATCGCACCGCCGATCCCGCGATCGAGCCCCAGTTTCGCGCAGCGCACTGCATCGATGACGACGCCCGCCGAGTTGGGCGAGTCCCAGACCTCGAGCTTCAGTTCGATGCTGAGCGGCGTGCCGCCGAACGCCGTACCTTCCATGCGGATGTACGCCCATTTGCGATCGGTCAGCCACTCCACGTGATCGCTTGGCCCGACGTGAATGTTCTGCGGCGCCACTTCGACCTGGCTGGTGACCGAGCGCGTCTTCGACAGCTTCTTCGACACGAGCCGCTCACGCTCCAGCATGTTCTTGAAGTCCGCGTTGCCGCCGAAATTCAACTGGTAGGTGTGATCGAGCCGCACGCCGCGCTCCTTGAACAGATTGGCGAGCACGCGGTGCACGATGGTCGCGCCGACCTGACTCTTCACGTCATCGCCGATCAGCGGCAATCGCGCCTGCTCGAAGCGCCGCCGCCAGTCCGCATTGGAGGCGATGAACACCGGGATGCAGTTGACGAAGGCGCAACCCGCCTCGATCGCGCGCAGCGCATACCATTCAGTGGCGCGCTGCGAGCCGACCGGCAGGTATGAAACCAGCACTTGTGTGCCGGTGCGACGCAGAACGTCCGCGACGTCGGCCTCCGGCAGGTCGGACTCGATGACATCCTCGCGCAGATGTACGCCGATGCCGTCAAGCGTTCGTCCGCGTTCGACCTTCACGCCCGCGCAGGGCATTTCGGCAAACACGCGCGTGTTGTTGGGTTCGGCCAGCAGCGCTTCGGACAGATCCTTGCCGACCTTCTTCGTGTTGACGTCGAAGGCCGAGGCAACACGGATGTCCGAGACGTGATATCGATCGATCCTTGGATTCATCAGTCCTGGAATCGTCTCTTCAGGGCTGACGTCGCGGTAGTACTGCAGTCCCTGCACGAACGATGATGCACAGTTGCCTGCACCGACGATTCCGACGCGAATGGCATTGGGACTCAAGAGGACTCTCCTTCGGTGAGGCTTGCTGCTCGTTCCTGTCATGCATGAAGCATGCAAACGTACAAACGTTGCAGTGCTGCATGAACACAATCCTGAGTTGCTGACCGCCGCCCTGTAAGGGATGCCGATACCTGTAAATTTTCGTCCGTTATCGCGCTGGCTGTGCGCACCGCGGCAAACGTTTGTGTCTCGCCGTCCCCTGTGGCGCGTGCTCGCGCAGCGCGGCACGTTTGTTGCTACTTACCTCGCATCGCGTAGTGCGCTCGCGGCGTCATTGCGACGTCCCTGGCGAGAGGTGGTGTCTCACGTAGTGCGGGATTCACCAAGGAGAGCAGTGTGGGTGCGGCGATCAAAGGCGTGCAAGGCAACGGGAGACTTCGCAACGGAAAATCCAACGGGGCGCGAGCGCCGGAAACCGCTGCGCGTCCGGTTCTCGTGTGCGGCGGCGCCGGCTTTCTCGGTTCGCACGTATGTGCGCGGCTCCTGCAGGAGGGGCGCCGCGTGATTTGCGTCGATAATTTCTGCACGAGCGAAGAGGAAGCAATCGAACACCTGATGTTTCATCCGCGCTTCGAAATGCTGCGCCGGGACGTCGTCTCGCTCGAGGACGATCTCGGCGATGTCGGTGCGATTTTCAATCTAGCCTGCGCAGCTTCGCCCGTGCACTACCAACGCAATCCGCTCGACACCCTGTTTACGAGCGTGCGCGGCATGGACAACCTGCTGCAGATCGCGCGGCGCTGCGGCGCGCCGATTTTTCAGGCGTCCACGAGCGAGATCTACGGACATCCCGCCGTGCATCCACAAACTGAGAACTACTGGGGCTACGTGAACCCGGTCGGACCGCGCGCCTGCTATGACGAAGGCAAGCGCTGCGCCGAAACGCTGTGCTACATCTATCAGCAGCACTACGGCGTGCCGGTGCGTGTCGCGCGCATTTTCAACACCTACGGCCCGGGCATGCGGTTGCGAGACGGTCGTGTGGTGATCAACTTCATTGTGCAGGCGCTCGCAGGCGAGCCGCTCACCGTCAACGGAGACGGCGCGCAGACCCGTTCATTTTGCTACGTCGACGATCTCATCGACGCGATCATGCGGCTGATGGACGGCGCCAGCGATTTCAGCGGGCCGGTCAATCTCGGCAATCCAGTGGAGATTACGGTGCGTGATCTCGCGGAACGGATCATTCGCCTGACGGGCTCGCGCTCGAGAATTCGGATGCAGCCGCTGCCGGTCGATGATCCGCCGCGACGACGTCCGGATATTTCGCTCGCTTACGAGGCGCTTGGCTGGCGACCCAGCACGGATCTTGATGCGGGCCTGCGATTGACCATTCACGACGTCGAACGCAGATTGCAGCGCGGCGATGGCACTCTGATGAACGCGGCGAGTGAGATGCCGCTGCGCAAGGCCTCGATCGCCGGAGCGAACGCGGTATGAACGCGGGCGCCACGATCGGTTCCACGACAGGCGCAGGACTGGACCGGGATTCGCAAATCCTGATCACGGGCGGCGCCGGCTTCATCGGCTCGAACCTCGCCAACACGCTCGCCGAAGCCGGTTGCCGCGTGCGCGTTCTGGATGTGCTCTCAGGGCAGGTTCACGGAGCGCAGGCGAGCTTTCCGTCTTATCTGCATTCTGACGTCGAAACACGCACCGGCGACATTCGCGATCGCGACGCGGTCCGCAAGGCGCTCGTCGGCGTGACGCATGTCTGTCACTTCGCGGCCGCGGTCGGCGTCGGCCAGAGCATGTATGAGATCGAGCACTACACCGACGTGAACAATCGCGGCACCGCGGTGCTGCTCGAGGCATTGATTCACAATCCAGTGCAGCGCCTCGTCGTCGCATCCAGCATGAGCGTGTACGGGGAAGGGCTTTACCGACACGGCGGCGCATCGTATGAACCGCCGATGCGATCGCGCGAGCGGCTGAGCCGCGCGCAATGGGAGCTGGAGGAAGAGGGCAGCCGGCTGGAACCGGTCGCGACGCCCGAAACGAAGCGCACTGCGCCGGCGTCGGTATATGCGCTCTCGAAGTTCGATCAGGAGCAACTGTGCCTGATGTTCGGCGCCGCCTATAAGGCGCCGACGGTGGCGCTGCGCTTCTTCAATGTCTACGGACCGCACCAATCGCTTTCGAATCCGTACACCGGCGTACTCGCGATTTTCGCGTCACGCTGTCTCAATCGCAATTCGCCGCTGATCTTTGAAGACGGCATGCAGCGGCGCGACTTCGTCAGCGTGTGGGACATCGCGCAGGCATGCCGCCTTGCGCTGACCACCTCCGCGGTGGGCGAAGTTTTCAACATCGGTTCCGGCCGCTCGCGCACCATTCTCGAGATCGCGGGCAGCGTGATCGAAGCGCTGAACTCACCCGTGGAACCCGTCATCACCGGCAAGTACCGGATCGGCGATATCCGTCACTGTTTCGCCGACATCGGCAAGGCGAGGCAGTTGCTGAATTATGAGCCGCGCGTCCGCTTTGAAGACGGCCTGAGCGAGCTTGCGACCTGGCTCGCCGGGGCCAATGCTCAGGACAACTTCATGCATGCCGCCTCCGAGTTGAATCGTCGAGGACTGACGTTGTGAGCGCACGAATCCTCATCACCGGCGGCGCCGGATTCGTGGGAACGAACCTTGCGCGTCGGCTGCTCATGACCGGTGCGCAGGTGCGGGTGTTCGATTCGCTGGCGCGCGCCGGCTGCGAAGACAATGTCGCCTGGATGAACCAGCAGTTTCCGGGCAGCGTGGAGTATCTGCGCGGCGATATACGCGATGAGGAGGCCGTACGTGCTGCGGTGACCGGCGTCGATCACGTATTTCACCTTGCGGCGCAGGTTGCAGTGACGACCAGTCTCACGAATCCACGCGAAGACTTTGACGTCAATGCGTGCGGCGCCCTGAACGTGCTGGAAGCGGCGCGCGCCTGTGCGCGGCCGCCTTCGATCGCATATTCGTCGACCAACAAGGTGTACGGGGTGTTGCCCGACCTGGACGTGCGTGCGCGCGCAACGCGCTACGAGCCGGTTGACGAGACGGTGCGAGCGCGCGGCGTCAGCGAGGCGCGGCCGCTGGACTTTCACAGTCCGTACGGTTGTTCCAAAGGCGCGGCCGAGCAATATGTGCTCGACTATTCGCGCAGTTACGGTCTCAGCACTGTGGTGCTGCGCATGAGCTGCATCTACGGGCCGCATCAGCACGGCAACGAGGATCAGGGTTGGGTCGCGCACTTCGTGCGCCGTGCGCTGGCCGATCGACCGATCACCATCTTTGGCGATGGTCTGCAGGTCCGCGACGTACTGTTTGTGGAGGACCTCGTCGACGCCTTCGAGCGCGCGCGCCGCAACATCCATCGCCTCAGCGGCCAGGCATTCAACATCGGCGGCGGCGCTTCCAATTCGATCAGCATTCTCGAACTCATACGCCAGATCGAGCAATTGACTGGCCGCCGCCTGCAGACTCGCTTTGACGAATGGCGCGTCGGCGATCAGCGCTACTACGTGTCGGACACCGCGAAATTTCAGGCTGCGACTGGCTGGCGTCCGGAAACCGATATTCATACCGGGCTCGCGGCGCTGTGCGATTGGTTCGAGATCGCGGAGCACTCGCCGGGCGGCGTCGCCGTCCGACACGTATCGGAGTCCTATGCGTCGGCGGGAGCGCCGCCCTCATGACGCCGAATTCTCAGGATCAGCAGCGCGCGGCGGCGCTCGTGCAGCCGATGAGAAGTCAGATCGTCATGACGAGCGTGCCGCAACCTGGAAGAGATCAGGTGCGAGTGCGACTCGAAGGCTGCGGGATCTGCGCCTCGAACCTGCCGGTCTGGGAAGGCCGGCCGTGGTTTCAATATCCCGCCGCGGCCGGATCGCCGGGTCATGAGGGCTGGGGCGTCGTCGATACGATCGGCGCCGGGGTGAATGATGTCGGCATCGGTGAGCGCGTCGCGGTGCTCTCCGGGAACGCGTACGCCGAATACGACGTCGCGCCGCGCTCCGCTGTCGTTCGATTGCCCCGTGAGTTCGCCGGCTTGCCGTTTCCGGGCGAGCCGCTCGGTTGCGCAATGAACATTTTCGAGCGCAGCGACATTCGCCCCGGCCATCGTGTTGCAATCGTCGGCGCAGGATTTCTGGGTGTGCTGCTGACACAGCTTGCGACGAAAGCGGGAGCGCAGGTCGTAGTCATCTCGCGTCGCGCGTACGCCCTCGACCAGGCGCGCAAAATGGGTGCGGTGTGTACGGTGCAAAGCGATAACGAGCATGAGGCTCGTGAGCGCGCGCTCAGTATTACGGAAGGCCGCGGCTACGATCGGGTGATCGAAGCGGCGGGCCTGCAATCGACCCTCGATCTCGCCAGTGCGATTGCAGCGGAGTACGGCCGTCTCGTCATTGCGGGCTATCACCAGGACGGGTTGCGCCAGGTCAACATGCAGCAGTGGAACTGGCGCGCGCTCGATGTCGTCAACGCGCATGAACGTTCAGCAGATCGATACGCTGCGGGCATGCAGCGAGCAGTGGATGCAGTGCTCGACGGACGCATGGATCCGTTCCCGCTCTTCACTCACGACGTCGCGCTCGAATCGCTGGATCACGGCTTCGAGCTGACGCGAACTCGTCCTGACGGATTCATGAAAGCCCTGGCGCGCGTCGGAGCGCATTGATGAGCGCGCAGCCGATGCTCCAGGCGGATCGCGCGCACGAGCCATTGCGTCTCGGATTTCTCGGCCTCGGCTGGATTGGACGCATGCGGCTCGATGCAATCGCCGCGGCGGCCGAGGTGCAGATCGCCGCCATCGCCGATAACGATGCGGGAAAGCTGAGCGCGGCGGCGAGCGCGTACCCGGATGCACACGCGGGGTACGACCTGAACTCATTGCTCGATTGCGATCTGGACGGCGTTGTGATCGCGACGCCGAACGGCGCGCATGCGAGTCAGGCAGTTGCGTGTCTCTCGCGAGGACTGCCGGTGTTCTGCCAGAAGCCGCTTGCAATCACCGCTCACGATGTCGAGCAGGTCATCGACGTCGCCAGATCGGCGGATCGCCTGCTCGGCATCGACTTCTGCTATCGGCATGTTCAGGGGATGAACGATCTGCGTCGGCGCATTCAGGCGGGTGAGCTGGGCGAAATCCTCGCGATCGATCTCACGTTTCACAACGCGTATGGCCCGGATAAGCCCTGGGTGTACGACCGGAGGCTGTCGGGCGGCGGCTGTCTGCTGGATCTGGGCGTACACCTCATCGATCTTGCACTGTGGCTGCAGAACGGTCCGGCGTTGCAACTCATCAGCAGCCGCTTGTTCGCGCGCGGCGCCCCGGTGCAAATCGATCAGGGCGAGGTCGAGGACATGGCCTTCGCGGAGTTTCGTCAGTCCAATGACGCAGTGGTGCGCATGG
>JBOHZJ010000505.1:0-24268 GCA_050738395.1 Steroidobacter sp. | reverse complement strand
GCGGCTGCGGGCGCCCAAGGTGATATCCCTGCACGAAGTCCACGCCCATTTTCGTGCAGGCGTCGAGCGCGCCGGCGTCTTCGACCTGCTCGGCGATCACCTGGAAATTCAGGGTGCGTGCGAGTTTGATCATTGCCGCGACCATCGCCTGATTGACCGAGTCGGAGGCGAGGTTGCGGATGAAGGTGCCGTCGATCTTGAGGTAGTCGAGCGAGAGATTCTTCAGATTGCCGAACGAAGACAGGCCGCGCCCGAAGTCATCGAGTGCGAACTGGCAGCCCATCCCGTGCAGCACGCCGATGAAACGCTCCGCATGCTCGATATTGGTGATGACGGAGTTCTCCGTCACTTCAAAGCACAACTGAGTCGGCGCGACGCCGGTGCGGTCCAGCACATCGACGACATACTCCAGGAATTGCGGATCGCCCAGCGTCTGGCCGGACAGATTGATCGCGAGACTGCGGTTCGCCGGCAGGCGAATGCCGCCCCGGCCCAGCGCCGTCAAAGCTGTCTGCACCACCCATCGATCGACATCTCCCATGAGCCGATAGCGTTCGGCCGCGCGCAGGAATTCAACGGGTGAAATTCCGTCCGGCACCGCATCGTCCTGCAGGCGCAGCAGCACCTCGAGAGCCGGACCTCGGGCGTCTGTCGTCGCCGTCGCGACGATCGGTTGCGCCATCAGTTCGAAACGGTTCTCCTTGAGTGCGGACTGCAACCGCTGCAGCCACTGGATCTCGCCGCGATGGCGTGCAACGGCTTCATCGCGCGCCGAATACACGTGCACGTGGTTGCCCTGCTTCTTTGCGACGTAGCAGGCCGAATCCGCTGCGCTCATGACTTCATCGGGCGCGCCGCTTTCACGTGAGATTTCAATCAACCCGACGCTGACGCCGATATTGAAGATCTTGTCCTTCCACACGAAGCGATAGCCGGCGACCTTGCGCACGACGTCGTCCGCGATCTGTCGCGCCTTCTCGAGCGGGCAGCCGACCAGCAGCAACCCGAATTCGTCGCCGCCCAGCCGACCAACTGTGTCGGAATCGCGCACGGCCTCTTTGATGAGCGCAGCGACCTCGCGCAACATCCCGTCGCCGGCCATGTGCCCACAGCTATCGTTGACCGCCTTGAAACGGTCGAGATCGAGATAGCACAGCACATGCTTGCCTTCCTGCGTGTGCGCGAGCGCTAACGCTTCCTCCAGGCGACGCTCGAACTCGCGCCGGTTCACGAGCCCGGTGAGCGCGTCGTGGCTGGCCTGGTAAGACATCTGACGCGTGATGCCGCGCAATTCGCTCACGTCCCGCACGACGATGACGGTCCCGATGAGGTCGCCCTTCTGTCCTTTCAGCGGCGTCACCGTGAGTTCCACGGAGCGCTCTTCGCCGCCATTGCGAAGGATCATCAGCCCGCGGCGACCCACGGTGACGCGGGCCTGCGTGGAGAGGCAATGACGCACCGGGTCGCCCAGCGACCGGCGATCGCCTTCATCGAGCAGAGTGACGATGTCGGTGATGTTCTTGCCGAGCGCATCGACGGCGCTGACGCCGAAGAGTTGTTCACCGGCCTGATTCAGATAGTCGATGCGGCCGCTCACGTCCGTGGTGATGACTGCCTCACCCAGTGAATCCAGGGTTTCCCACGCCGTCGGCCGGCCGCGCGCGGCAGAAGACGGCGGTGCGGCGCGCGGCCCCATTTCAACGAGCGTCAGCAACAAGGCCGGGCCGCCCTGATAGTCGATCCGCACGGCCGAGAGTTCGACGCGCGCGGTGTGTTCATTGAGTGGATGCAATTCGACTTCCAGACGCTCGAGCCCAGGCTCGCCGGCAAGCGCCCGCCGCAAGTGTTCGCGGACGAGTTCCGTGTAGTCGGGATGCACGATCGCAGGCATCGACGCGCCGACCAGCCGTGATGAATCGGCGGCGCCCGCCAGGGCGGCGAAACGCTCGTTTGCAAACACGATGTTCTCACGATGCACGGCCACAGCTTCGTGCAGCCCGCTGAGCAAACCAACGAGCGAACGCTCACGCTCGCTGATCAGCAACTCTTTCATGGCCATCTGCTCGAGCAGCCTGTTTGCGCTGTCGGCGAATGGCGAGGCGGGTCCGCTCACGCGCACTCGATCAGCGAATCGTCCGGCTCTCACGATGCCTTCAAGCTGATCCGCGGCGCGCGTCAGCGCGTTGCTCCGGCGCTCTCGCCACGCGAGTACGCCCAGCAGCACGAGAACCGCAACGGCGAGAGAAATGGTCAAAGTCCCTAACAGGGCGCTCACATATACCGCCGGTCTTGTCCTTCCTACCCCGCCTACGCTCGCCGGCGTCCGGCTCGCGTTGCTGCAGGCGTCATCCGACCAGTCGAGTCGCTTCGGACAGCAACTTGATCCCCTCTGGCGAATGTTCGTGCAACGTGTGGATTCTCGTGCGTCAGAGCATAGCGAACAGTCGATCGTCTGCCGCGCGGATTGACCATATTGTATGCGGCGCATACGAGAATATTCCGCCTGATCGCACGTTCAGGGATCGCACCAGGCATTTGTCCACGCAAGCGCTCCGTTTGCTTGTCCACGGGGCCCTGTCAGAACGGAAGCTGATCAGTGGGCGCGGCTGAAGACAGAACGCGCGTTCGCGATTCCTTGCCTTGTGTGAGGTAATCAAAGTTCGTACCCTTGCCGCCCGCCCTCCAGGCCCTTTTTCTCCATGAATATCGCCATCAATGTCGAACGGGCGCGCGAGCAGATGATCGAGCAGCAGGTCCATGCCTGGGACGTGTTCGATGAGCGCGTATTGACGGTGATGCGGCAGATTCGGCGTGAGAACTTTGCACCCGCACTCTATCGCGAAGTCGCATTCGCGGACTCCTCCATTCCGCTGCCTCATGCCCAGGCGATGTTGCCGGCCAAGGTGCACGGCCGCATCCTGCAAGCACTGGCCCTCACACCAGAAGACGCAGCGCTGGAAGTAGGGGCCGGCAGCGGCTATCTGACCGCCTGCATGGGCAAGCTCGCGGCAAGAGTACGGTCGCTGGAGATTTTCCCGGATCTCGCCGCCCAGGCGCGCGCGAATGTTCTGGCGGCCGCCGTAAACAATGTCTCGGTGGAAGCGGCGGACGCAATGCAGCTCGATGAGCAATTCGCCTACGATGCGATCGCCGTTACCGGATCGCTGCCGCTGTATGACGAGCGTTTTCAGCGCGCCCTGAAAAACGGCGGCCGACTGTTCGTCATCGTCGGGCAGGCGCCGGTCATGGAAGCGTGGAAGGTCACTCGCATCGGCGAGCGCGAGTGGCAGCGCGAGAGCATGTTCGAAACCGTCATCGATCCGTTGGTCAATGCGGCGCGGCCGTCGGGATTTGTGTTCTGAAGAAGGGACTAGTGACTAGGCGCTGGTGAATCGTCAGACTTGGAAGGTCGTTTTTCCGCCACCCGCGTGCGAGAGGCTCCGCCGGCTTTCGCCTCCGACCATTCACCAGTCACTAGTCACTATTCACTTCTCCTACCATGTCCATTCCTGAAATCTCGCCCGCTGAATTTGTCGCCCGTCGCGATCGCGGCGATCCATTGACCCTGCTTGACGTTCGTGAGGCCTGGGAGCTCGGCGTGGCGAGCGTGCCCGACGTCGTTCACATCCCCATGGGCGAGATTGCCGATCGCGTCGGGGAGCTCGATCGAACCCGCGAAGTCATCGTGCTGTGCCGCTCCGGACGCCGCAGTCTCGAGGTCGCGAAGTATCTGCAACAAAACGGCTTCAAGGCGGTCAACCTTGCGGGCGGAATTCTGGCCTGGTCGCGCGATCTCGATGCAACCATTCCGGCCTATTGATGCGTCCAACGCTGGAAGTGAGTCGTGAATGGTGAGCCGTGAATCGTGAGTTGTCGGAAGCGGGCGACGGCCCGCCTCTGTCGATTCACGACTCACGACTCACCTCTTCAGCAACAACAATCGCGCCTGCGCGGCGCAGAATGGGAAGAACCAATGACGTTACGTGCGCAGATTCTTGCGGCTTGCGGTCTCACGTTGTCCGTGTACGCGGCGCAGGGCGCAGATCTGGTGACCGTGTACCAGCGGGCGCTGCAGAACGATCCTCAGATCCGCGAAGCTGACGCCAACCGGCTTGCCAGCCGTGAATCGAAGCCGCAGGCGCTGGCGGCGTTGCTGCCGCAAATCGATGCAAACGGCGGGTACTCCAACGAGGAGCAGGAGTTTTCTCGAACGAGCCTGCAGGACCCCGATCCATCGGATCCCAGCGACGTGTTGGCGCCAGTGGCCATCACGACGGAAAGCGATGGCGATGGATACCAGTATCAGATTCAGCTGCGGCAGACGGTGTTTCGCTGGGATCAGTGGGCCGCCCTGCGGCGGGCGGATGCGGAGGTCGCTCAGGCGGAGGCCGACTACCAGGCTGCGCAGCAGGAGCTCATTCAGCGCACCGCGCGGCGCTACTTTGACGTGCTCGCGGCGCAAGACACCGTCGACGCCTCGCAAGCGACGCTCGAGGCTTTTTCGCGCCAGCTCGAACAGGCCGACAAGCGCTTCGAAGTCGGGCTGATCGCCATCACCGACGTCCAGGAAGCTCGCGCGGCTCACGATCAGGCGGCTGCGGCAGTCATTCAGGCCAAGCGCATACTGGCGACGGCGCACGAATTGCTGCGGGAGCTGACGGGCGAGCCGTTCGACACGCTCGCTGCTCCAGTAGACGACATGCCGCTCGAAACACCGGAACCCGCCAGCGAAGAGCAGTGGGTCGCGACCGCGCTCGATCAGAATCTGCGCGTGATTTCTGCACGCCTTGCCACTGACATCGCCAAGGCAGACGTGCGCGTGGCGCGCTCCGGCCATTTGCCCACGCTCGACATCGTCGCAAGTCGCTCCGATCAGGATTTTGACGGCACGCAAGTGAGTCGCGGCGTGACCGGCCCCGGCAGTGAGAGCCCCGCGGATCAGAGTCAGACCACGGATTCGGTCGGCATTCAGGTCACCGTTCCGATCTACTCCGGCGGCGCAACGTCCTCGCGCGTTCGTCAGCGCGTTTATCTGCATCGGGCGGCTCGTGAACGCCTCGAACGCGCCAACCGCGAAACCGAACGCGCGGCGCGCGACGCATATCTCGGCGTGATCAGCGAAATCTCACGCGTGAGAGCGCTGAGACAGGCGCTGCAATCGAGCCGCACCGCCCTGCAGGCGACCGAAGCGGGCTTTGAAGTCGGCACGCGTACTACGGTGGATGTGCTCGATGCGCGGCGTCAGTTGTTCGAAGCGCAGACGAATTACTCCCGCAGCCGCTACGACTACATTCTGAACGTCCTGCAGCTGCAGCTCGCGACCGGCACCCTCGCGAGGGAAGATCTCGATGAGATCAACTCGTTTCTCAAAGAGCGTGTGATTACGCGATAGCCGGCGATCAGCGACGGGTGATCTGGCGATTCGCCCGGGAGGCCGCCCCGCGTTGCGCGGCGAGTTGCCGGCGGAAGTCGGCTTCCGAGCGTTGCACGTAGGACTGAAACTCCGCAGCGTCAATGAAGGGATTCCCCCCGTCCCGCCCGATCCTTTCACGCTCGCCTCGTAAGTCGAAGAATTCCGGATGGCCGGCCAGGAAGACGTCGATCTTCATCGTTTTCGCCTTCGCAAAAGTCTTCTCGTAGTCCGCGACGATGCCGGGATATTGCGGCCGGTCGACCAGTCGATTCGCGGCCACGCTGCTCGAGCAGAAGAACAGGACCTGCAACCGCTTACCGAGCCTCGTGACCGGCATCGACCATGACGTACATCCGCGCGTGTGGCCCGGAGTGATGTTCGCCGTCAACGTGACGCCGCCGAAACTCACCGTATCGCCGTCGTTTACCGTTCGATCGACCTTCACCGGGGGCGCCTTCATTGCCTCGATCTCTTCGGAACCGAGATAAAATCCGCCCTCGAGCGCGCTGCGGTCGCCCTCGCTTGCGATCAGCTGCGCACCGGTGTCCTTCTTGAGCTGCGCAAGTCCGCCCGAATGGTCGAAATGCGCATGGCTGTTCAACAGGTACCTGACGTCCGCCAGCTTGAAGCCGAGCGTCCGGATGTTTTCCTCGATCAGCTGCGCTGACTCCGGTAATGCAGCGTCGAGCAACAAGTGTCCGTCGGGCGTGGCGATCAGATAGGCGCCGAGCCCGTCCGTGCCGACGTGATAGACATTCCCGATGATTCGAAACGGCGCCGAAGGTTTGTTCCAGGCGTCCCGCAGCGACTGCGCCTGCGACGATGCACACGCGAGGCAGGCAGCCGCGATCAGCATCGGCAGCGCCGAGGATCTTCGAATGATCTTCATCACAATCTCCCCAAGGATTCGATCAGTCGCATGACGCGCTCCAGCGCGCCGCGATTCGACTCCAGTAGCGCACGCCCTCGCGCGCCGATCTCACCGCGGCGCGCTTCGTTCGCAAACAGTTCCAGCAACGCCTGCGCGAGCTGCGCCGCAGACTTGACTTCAATCGCGGCTCCAGATTCCAGAAACATCTGCGCGATCTCCTGCGCATTGAAATTGTGCGGCCCTACCACGATCGGCCGCGACAACGCTGCAGGCTCAAGCAGATTGTGCCCGCCGATCGGAACAAGGCTGCCGCCGACGAACGCGATGTCCGCGGCTGCATAAAGCATCAGCAGTTCGCCCAACGTATCGGCGAGCAGCACAGAGGTCGCGGCAGTCATGCGCTCGTTCGACGACCGCGCAACGAAGCGAACATCGCGCGATTTCAACCACGCCGCGACCGAGGCAAACCGGTTCGGATGTCGCGGAACGAGGATCAGCAGTGCGTCGCCGTGTACGGCGCATACGTGTTGATGCGCATCGAGCACCAGCGCCTCTTCGCCCTCGTGCGTGCTGCCGGCTGTCCAGACCGGACGCTGCGAAAGCATCTTACGCAGCGCTTCGCCCTGACGCCTCACATCGTCCGGAACGTCCAGGTCGAACTTGATGTTGCCTGTGACGTGAGTCGCCGCCGCGTCTGCACCGATCGAGCGATAGCGCTCCGCGTCAGCTTCGGTCTGCGCCGCGATCGTGACGTTGCTTGCAAGCGCAGGCCCGAAGAGTCCGGCCAGCCTTCGATGTCGCTGTGCTGATGCCGCCGAAATCCTGGCGCTCGCCAGCACCAGTGGAATGTCGCGGCGCGCACAGGCGGAAAAGAGATTCGGCCAGATCTCGCGTTCCATGACGATCGCGACCCGCGGCCTCGTGCGCCCGAGAAAACGCCGCACCGCGCCGGGCGTGTCATAGGGCAGATACGCATGCGTCACCGCCTTGCCGAACAACGCGGCGATGCGTTGCGCACCGGTCGGCGTCGCTGTCGTGACCAGCAACGGATGCTGCGGATAGCGCTTGAACAATTCGCGCACCAATGCGGCGGCCGCCTGAACCTCGCCGACCGATACCGCGTGCACCCAGATCGGCGGACTTCCGAATCGCGCCCGTGTAAAACCGAGGCGCTCGCCGAGCCGGTCGCGATACGCCGGATTCTTGAGGCCGCGCAGCGCCGTAAACGCGAGTGCGACAGGCGCGGCCAGATACAGCGCCAGGGTGTAAAGCAGACGAAGCATGTTTGAGTGTTGTTGTATGACGCGTGCCGGCGCGTCGATGCGCTACCATTCCGCCGGTTTCATTGCCACTGCGTATGTTGATGGTACTCGAACACCACTTGATGAGGGGCGGCGGACTGATCGCCATTCAGGGCTGATGGCGGCCTCGTCCTCGCCTGCATCCGCTCCGCAATCCGTGCACGATCCGCAGCGCGCGCCCTTGTATCGATTCATCGGACCGCGATTCTGGGGCGTCTGGCTTGGCCTCGCGCTGGTGCGGCTTCTGAATGTCCTGCCCCTGAGATTGCAGCTGGTCATCGGCCGCGTGCTCGGACGGGTCGCGTATGTCTTCAGTCGCCGCGATCGGCGCATTGCCGATATCAATGTCGCACTGTGCCTTCCCGAACTGGACACGGCGCAACGTCGGGATCTGGTCAAAGCGCATTTCGAATCACTGGGCTGCGCGCTTCTGGAAACCGGGCTGGTGTGGTGGGCGGGCGATGCCCGGCTGCGCCGACTGATTCAGTTCGAAGGCGTCGAACATTTGCAGAAAGCTCTCGCGAACGGGCGCGGCGCCTTGATGCTCAGCGCGCATTTCACCACGCTCGAAATGGGCGCCCGTGCGCTTACGTTGCTCGGACCGACCAGCATCATGTATCTGACGCCGAGCAACGCGCTGATCGCGGAATTGTCCCGTCGCGGACGCAGTCGCCACACCGTGCAGGCGATCTCCGCCGATCAGGTTCGCGATCTGCTGCAGAATCTGAAGAACAATCTGCCCGTGTGGT
This sequence comes from Steroidobacter sp., assembly GCA_050738395.1. Classification (GTDB taxonomy): domain Bacteria; phylum Pseudomonadota; class Gammaproteobacteria; order Steroidobacterales; family Steroidobacteraceae; genus Steroidobacter. Next base: position 15,934 of record JBOHZJ010000505.1, on the reverse strand, counting down.
ACGCGCCCGACCAGCGCTTCACCGACAAGAACAGCGCGATCGTGCCGCTATTCGGACAGCCCGCGTCATCCAATGTCGCGACGTCGCGCCTGGCGAAGATTTCCGGCGCGCCGGTGCTTCCGTATCTTCCCGAACGCTGCGCAGACAACCGAGGCTACGTCGTGCGCATCCACCCTCCATTCGAACATTACCCATCAGGCGATCCGATCGCCGACACGCGTCGGTTTCATGAACTGATCGAAGCGCATGTGCGGCGTCACCCGGCGCAGTATCTCTGGACGTACAAACGGTTCCGGCGGGCGGACTTAGACCCCTATCGGGATCACACAGGTTGACGGTTGACGGTTGACGGTCAGAATGCCGCCTGCGCTGGCGCAAAGAACTACGAGCGCGCCTCTGTCTCTGGCTGTCAACTGTCAACCGTCAACGGTCAACCGCACAACGTGCTTCTCCATCCCCGCTACTGGTCGACATGGATCGCACTCGGCGTGTTGCGGGTGTTCGAACCGCTGCCATTCGCGCTGCACGTCTGGCTCGGACGCCGCATCGGCGAACTGACTGCACGGCTGCCGCTGCCGTTCGTGCGCATTGCACGACGCAACCTCGAACTGTGTCTGCCGGAGTTCTCACGAGAGGAGCGCGAACGCCTGCTGCTGGAACATTTTCGCAGCGTCGGCGTCGGCATTTTCGAGACCGCGATCAGCTGGTGGAGCCCGAACGAGCGTATCCGGAAACTCACTCGCCTGGAGGGCCAGGAGCATCTGCAGGCCGCGCTCGCGCACGGTCGCGGCGCCATTCTGCTCAGCGCTCACTTCACGACGCTTGAGATCGGCGCGCGTGCGCTGTGCGCGCGGATGCCGACGAACATCATGTACCGCCCAACGAGCAATCCAGTGCTCGAACGCTTCCTCATGCGCAATCGCGGCCGGCAGGCGAAGCGTGCGATTCCACGTGACGACGTGCGCACGCTGATCAGCGCCCTCAAAAGCAACGAGCCGGTGTGGTACGCACCGGATCAGAGCTATCGCAAAAAGGGCGCGGAGATGATCCCGTTCTTCAGCATTCCAGCCGCGACGAATACCGCCACCTCGCGCCTCGCACGCATGACCGGCGCTGCAGTGCTGCCCTATTTTCCGGAGCGCCTGCCGGGATCGCAGGGCTATCGCATGGTGATTCATCCGATGCTCGAGGGCTTTCCGACGAAGGATCCCGCTGCGGATGCGAGCCGCTTCAACGAATTGATCGAGGCGCAGGTGCGCCGCGTACCGGCGCAGTACCTGTGGATCCATCGCCGCTTCAAGGGGCTGACGGCGGAGTATCCGGATTACTACAGGAAGTGAATAGTGAATAGTGACTAGTGAATAGCCAGAAGCGCTGCCCGCGCTTCCGCTCTGACCCAGTCACTAGTCACTTCTGCCGCTATATCCCTCCATCAGCCACTCCCACTCGCGGTCGGCGAATGCCGCACCGGGTCGCTGCCGCTGGATCTTCCGCAGTGATCGCCGGAGTCGGCTCAGCACTTCCCCCTCCCACGCGCCGCGCTTGCGAATGCGGCCCCGGTCGAAGTCGAGCAGATAAACGAGCGGCTGGGGACTCGCACCGGAACCCAGGAGAATGTTGTGTGCATTGAGATCGGCGTGATGCACGCCATTGCGATGAAACGCAGCAATCGTCCTTCCGACGGCGCGCCACTGTTCCTGCTGAAGCGACGACGTCGTGAGCGCATCCGCAAGCGTGCGCGTCGCCGGCAACTGCTGCGTAACCAGATCGGCGCGGTAGGTGAGTCCGTCGCGAATATAGCGGGCTGCGACTGGCGCCGGCACGGGCAGACCTCGACGACGCAGCTCAGCGAGCAAGCGCCATTCGGCGAACGCCCGGGTGCGCGCTGCGCCGGTCCACAGATACCGATCGCGCGAAACCCTCGCGATCCAACCGCCGCGTCGATAGTGACGCAATATCCATTGCCCGTCGTGAGTACGGAGGATTGCGACCGAGCCGCGTCCCCCGGTCATGTCCTCCAGGGCGCCTTTCGCCGCCCAGTGAGCTCGCTCGAACAATTCATCGCCCGGCTTACGCACGCACGAAGCGTCGTATAGGATGCCGCCGCGAGACGTGGGGGTGAATTGCTCCTGAATGGTTGCCATGCCAGGGAAGCCGCTGGCCGTTAGCCGCTAGCCAGAAAGAGGAATGCCGTTGCGATCGGAGTCATGCGCCTTGACCAAGCATCACCGGGGTCCACATCTTATTGGTTCTGGCTAGCCGCTAGTAGCTAGCAGCTAATAGCCTCTTTCATGCCCTCCCCCTTCGACACCGTCCCGCGCAGCGTCTGCATTCTCCGGCTCTCGGCGATCGGCGATATCTGTCACGTGCTGCCGGTGGTGCGCACCTTGCAGCGAGCGTGGCCCGAAACGCGCTTTACCTGGATCATCGGTCGCGTCGAGGCAAAACTGCTGGGCCACATCCCGGACATCGAATTCATCGTGGTCGACAAGAGCAGTATGCTCAAAGCTTATCGAACCGTGCGTACAGCGATGCGCGGCCGGCAGTTCGATGTACTCCTGCACATGCAGGTCGCATTGCGCGCAAGCATCCTTTCGACGCTCGTGCCCGCCCGCATCAAATTGGGATTCGATCGGCGCCGTGCGCGCGAGCTGCAGTGGCTGTTCACGACGAATCGACTCCGGCCCGCCGAACGTCAGCACGTCATGGACTCGCTGTTCGGGTTTGCAGAGAAGTTTCACGTCTACGAGAAGCTGCTGCGCTGGGACATTCCGATTCCGGAAGCAGCGTATGGCTACGCGCGCCGCGTCATCCCCGACGGCGCGAAGACGCTCATCATCAGCCCATGCTCGAGTCATCGACTGCGCAACTGGCGCGCCGAGTACTATGCACAGGTCGCGGACTACGCCGCGGGTTCGCTCGGGCTGAATGTCGTGCTATGCGGCGGACGCAGCGAACTCGAACGTCGAGTCGGCGACGACATCACGCGACAGATGAAGCAGCCCTGCATCAACACCATCGGACGCGACACGTTGCTCGAGTTTCTCGCCACGCTTGAGCGCGCAACGATATTGCTCACGCCCGACTCCGGTCCGGCCCATATGGCGAGCGCGGTCGGCACGCCGGTCATCGGGCTGTACGCAGCGACGAATCCGTCGCGCAGCGGGCCATACCTCAGCCGTCAGTGGTGCGTGGACAAATATGACGCCGCGGCGCGCAAGCTTCTCGGCAAGCCGGCGGCTCAGATTCCCTGGACGACGAAGATCGAGCGCCCGGGCGTCATGGATCTCATCACCCCCGATGAAGTCATCAAGAAAATGCACAGCGTTATGCTTGCGCTCGCGCGCCGCGCGCCGCGCTGAGCGCGCGGGCTACAGGCTACGGGCTACAGCAATGGTGCGGAGGGGATGCGAATTCGAATCCGCCTGTCGCCTGTAGCCTCTGGCCGTTGGCTAGTGCGACACTGAACGCCATGTCCTCGAAACCTACGCTGCCGATCACACTGCTCGTCATCGCACGCAACGAAGCTGCCGCCATTGGCCGCTGCCTCGACAGCGTTCCCTTCGCGGCTGAGAAACTCGTCATCGATTCAGGGAGCACTGACGGCACACAGGAGGTCGCGACCGGACACGGTGCGCGTGTGCTCCATCAGGAGTGGCTCGGCTTTGGTCCACAGCGGAATTTCGCGAGCACGCAGTCAAGCCATGACTGGATTCTCGCGCTCGACGCCGACGAAGCGCTTTCGCCGGAACTGGTGCGCGACATGCAGCAACGCTTGCCCGCCCTGATGCAGTCGCATTGCGCGGGCGCCATTCTCCGCCGTCAGACGTGGTACATGGGCGCGCCGATGCGCTGGTATCGCCCCATGATGGGAGAGCGTCTGGGACGGCTTTATCATCGCAGCCGGGCTCGCTGGACGGACGTGCGTGTGCACGAGTCGTTGCGGTTCGACGGTCCGACCGAGGAGTTTCATGCGCCGTTTATTCATCTGAACAATCCGACGCTCGTACACCGCCACCTGAAGACATTGCGATACGCCGAACTCAAGGCGCGCGACTGGCACGACCGCAATAAGCCAGTGCGCATGTGGATGACGCCGTTCGTCTTTCTCGCGGCGTTCCTCAAGGACTACTTTCTGCGTCTCGCGTTCCTCGATGGCTGGCGCGGCTACGTGGTTTCGCAGGTAGCCGCCTCTTACGCCGTTTACAAACGAATTCGCTACTACGAGATGCGCCGTAACCCGGAGTCGCGCCAGCTCGCAGCCGATCAACTTCGCAGCTACGGTCTCGATCCTTGAAGAAGCACTATTTGCTCTATGGTTCCGAGCGTTACGCGCTCGCGATTCTGCGTCCGCTGCAGGACGCCATTCGCGCCCGCGGGCATGAAGCTGCATGGTTCTTCGACGGCCCCGGCGCCGAGGAACTGCGCGCGGATGAAACTCTTCTGCGCACGACGGCGCTCGTGCGGAATTTCGCGCCGGTCGCGGTCCTTACCTCGAGCAACGCGGCGCCGCACTTCTTTCCGGGGGTGAAGGTCGAGGTGTTCCACGGCTTCGACGCCGGCAAGCCGCGACACATCTATATCCGCGGTTTCTTCGACCTCTACTGCACCACCGGCGCACGCGATACACAGGCCTTTTCAGCCAAAGCGCGCGAGCTGCGTCACTTCGCGGTAAGGGAAACCGGCTGGCCGAAACTCGATCCGTTCATGCGTGAACATGGATCGGACTCACCGCCGCCCGTACGCGCGCAGCCTGTCATCCTCTATCACTCGACCTTTTCGCCGTCGTGGAGCGCCGCGAACATTCTGTACGACACGATCAGTGAGATGTCGCGCAGCGGCCGCTGGCGCTGGATCGTCACGCTGCATCCCAAGAGCGCTCCGGAGACGGCGGCGCGCTATCGTGCGCTTGAAGACGAGCACCTGCGCTTTGCAACCGAGGACAACATCCTCGATCTGTTCCCACAGGCCGACATGATGATCTCCGATACTTCATCGGCGCTGAATGAGTTTCTGCTGACCTACAAGCCTGTCGTCACCTTCAGGAATCGCCGCCCCGGACCGCAGCTCATCGACATCGATTCGCCCGATCAGCTGCACCCTGCGATCGAACGCGCACTGGCGCGACCTCCTGAACTCATGCACGAGATTCGCAACTACGCCGATTCCATCCATCCCTGGCGCGACGGCCGATCGAGCGAACGGGTCCTCGACGCGGTGGACGACTTCATCGCCGCCGGCGCACGCAATCCGAGGCGCAAGCCGCACAACTGGTGGCGCAAGCTCAAGATCCGCAACAGGATCGGCTATTGGGGACCGGCGTGAACGAGGCCGTGAGTTGTGAGTTGTGAGTCGTGAGTCGTGAGTCGTGAGTCGTCAGAGTGAGGACGCGCTGGTCAGGCTCGCCAGCTTGTTTGCCCAGTAGAACACCCGTAGTCTTTCGATTCACCGTTCACGACTCACGACTCACTTCTTGACGCCATGTCCACCGAAATCAAAGTCCCCGTCTCTCCCGGCGAACTGATCGACAAGATTACGATCCTGCAGATCAAGTCGGAGCGCATAACCGACCCGCTGAAAGTGGCGAACGTGCGTGCGGAACTCACGCTGCTCGAGTCGACCTGGAGAGATTCGCCGTTCTCGACCAGCGACATCGATGCGGAATGGGCCGCGCTTCGCGGCATCAACGCGAAGCTCTGGGATATCGAGGATCGCATCCGCGACAAGGAGCGCGACCGCAGCTTCGACCGGGAATTCATCGAGCTCGCCCGCGCGGTCTACATTACCAACGATGAACGCGCGCTAGTAAAGCGCGAAATCAACACGAAGCTCGGTTCGAAGATCGTCGAAGAAAAGAGCTATGCAAAGTACTAGTCGTCGAAGGCGGCTTCCTGTCAGCGACCTTTGACGACTGATTGGCTCGTGCAATCTGCATCCGTTTGCTCGCTCGTCAGCGCAGTCACCCTCTCCCTGAGCGAGGGGGGATTTCTCTTTTCGCTCGCTCTTGCCTCTCCCTGAGGAAGAGGGATTCTCATCTGGGAAGCGCCGCACGCTCTTCTTCAGCGCGCCTGGACGAGCGCCACGAGTGCGTCCGCCTTCCGGCGCTGCTTTCAGGACCGCGACAAGCACGTCCATGTGGCGCTATGGCAAAAACGTCCGTGTTTTTGCGTTCCTGAAATCAGCGCCGGGGGAAGACGCGCGCTCACCCCGACATTCACGCGACCCGATCGAGCGCAACACACGCCTTGGAGGCGCCGACGCTCTCCCTCACGCAATCGGCGCGATCATCATGCTTGCGCCGGCAAGTCCAGCGCCGATGAAGGCGCCAGCGACGACATCGCTCGGATAATGCAAGCCGAGCACCACCCTGGATGCTGCGATGAACGACGTGAATGGGATCAGCACCCAGGCGAGCTCCGGAAAGCTTGAAGCTGCGAGCATCGTGAAACTCACTGCATGCAACGTGTGGCCGGACGGGAAGCTGTAGCGATCGAGCGCTTCTGTCCCGGGTACGATGCCGCCAAGAGAGATATAGGGTCGTTCGCGAACGAGGCGCGATTTCAGGTACTTGTACAGACCGAGGCCTGTCAGGCCGACGATCGCCATGCGAGCCGCCGGCATGAGAGCCGCTTCGCCGTAGATCACCGGCAGCGACAGCACCAGGCCGAACCAGAGTACTCCATCGCCAAGGCGGCTGATTGCAACGAAAAAATCGCGGGTCGCTCGCCGGTTGCAGCCTCGGTTGAGACGCAGACACCATGCATGCTCGATCGCATCCACGCGACGGAAGAAATCGGCTGTACGTGCGGCGTCCATATATGCGTCCTCAGCCGTTACTGTGACGCTCGCATGCTGCGAACGCTTTGCAGACAGATGACGATTTAGAGACATGGACCGCGGGCCCGCTTATACAATCGCGCCATGCAGCTGCTCTTGATCGAAGATCACGCCGACATCGCCGCGAACATTGCTGAGTTCTTCGAGGCGCGCGGCGACGTGGTTGAGCATTGCGGCGATGGGCCGAGCGGTCTGCGCCAGGCGCTCAGCGGCGCCCACGACGTCATTGTCCTCGATCTTCTGCTGCCAGGGCTCGATGGCTTGTCGTTATGTCGTCAATTGCGTCATGCGGGGCGCACGCGCGTTCCGGTACTGATGCTCACGGCCAAGGATCTGCTGTCCGACAAGATCGAGGGTTTCGAAGCGGGTGCGGACGACTATCTGGTCAAGCCGTTCTCACTGGCCGAGCTCGATGCGCGGCTGAAGGCGCTGGTGCGCCGGGCGAGCGTTCCGGAAGCGCCGCGCATATTGGGCGTCGGCGATCTGCGCTTCGACCTCGACACGCTCGAGGCGGAACGCGGCGGCGAGCGACTGAAGCTGAATCCCACGACGCGCCGCATATTGATCGTGCTCCTGCAGAATTCTCACAGAGTGGTGACGCGGGCCGAACTCGAACGCGAGCTGTGGGGCGAACAGCCTCCGCAGGGCGACTTCCTCCGTGCGCACATGCACGCGCTGCGCACGGCGATCGACAAGAATTTCTCCGTGAAGCTCCTGCACACCATCCATGGCGCCGGCTATCGGCTCTCCGCGGATTAGCCGGATGCTGAAAGGCTATTTTCAGCATCCCCCCGATGCAGACCGCGGCCGGCCCGGCCGAGATCTTGCAAGAGCGTACGTACGCAGGCTGAACGAGGGGTTCGCGCGCCTGAGCCTGCGTTCACGCATCGGCGGCGCCATGATTGCGCTTGTCGCCGTCGCAGGCGTGGTGTTGAGCGCCTGGGCGTACCTTGCGGATGAACGGCTCAAGCGCAGCATCACCTTCGATCTGCTCTCGGAGGAACTCACGCACTTCGAACAGCGCATGCACCTCGACCGCGGCGCCGAACCGCTGCGCTCTGCACGACTCGCCATCTACCGTTCTACCGATATCGCGGAGCTGCCGCGTCACATTGCGATGTTGAAGCCCGGCGCGATGCACCGCGTACGTTTGCGGGGTCGCTTGCTGGATGTGCTGGTGCGCGACGGCGATTTCGGCCGGCTGTACATTACCTACGATGTCACGACGCATGCGACCCAGGAACTCATAGCAATCATTGTTCTCGCGTTGGGCGTCGTCGCTATCGTCATCGTCGCCGGCGTGGCCGCGGCCGCGATTTCGCGGAGACTGGTCGAGCCGGTCACAGCGCTCGCGAACCGATTGACGCAAATAGATCCAGGCGAACGACATGTGCGCATCGGCGCGCAGTTCGCGGGCAACGAGCTCGAGCCGATTGCGCGCTCGATCGATACGTTCATGGAACGGCTCGACGGATTCGTGGAGCGCGAGCAGTCGTTTACTGCGACAGCGAGTCACGAACTGCGCACGCCGCTTGCTGTGATGCGAGGCGCGGTGGAATTGCTCGAGACGCAGGCGGCTGATCGGCCTGGCGCGCACAAGGCGCTTGCGCGGATCCGGCGAGCGGTGCGTGAGATGACGGAGTTCACGGAAGCGCTGCTCACCTTGTCGCGAGAACAGCAGGCGGGCGCCGCATCGGAATCGACGTGCGACGTCAATGCCGTGCTCGCGCGCGTCGTGGAGGATCAGCGCGGCGTCGCGCCCGAAACACGGATCGTGCTCGACATGGCGACGGCTGATGTACTTCGCGTGCAGGCGCCGGACAGCATGGTCGCGATGACGATCGGCAATCTCGTCCGCAACGCCGTCCAGCATGGCGCCGGCGCCGAAGTGCTTTGCCGCTCGCGCGGCCACGAATTGATCGTGACCAATTCCGGCGAATTGCCGCCGGGTGATCTATCCATGTCGCCCCGGCGCTTCACGACGCATCCGGGCGGCCACGGAATGGGACTCTATATAGTTCGGCGCATCTGCGAGCGCTACGGTTGGTCGATCCGGCTTGAAAATAGTACAGACGGCGTCACGGCGACAGTGGAATGGGTCTGAGGAAGCGGTTTAGCGGTTAGCCAGAAGAGAGGCTCACCTCCGGGTTCTTCCCAACCGCCGCCGCCAACCGCTAACCGCTTCGGGCGCTGTGCTAGCATTCCGCGCTTCGAAATTCCCATCCGTACGGAGTCCGTCGATGTCGACAGCGCTCAAGCTCAACGTGCCTGCGCAAGGCCAGAAGATCACGATTCAGAACGGCAAATTGGCCGTACCCGACCAGCCGATCGTGCCCTTCATCGAAGGCGACGGCACGGGCCCGGATATCTGGCGCTCCTCGGTGCGCGTGTTCGATGCAGCCGTGCAGAAGGCTTACGGCGGCAAGCGCAAGATTCACTGGATGGAGGTGTACGCGGGTCAGAAGGCGAACGACAAGTTCAACACATGGTTGCCGGATGAAACCGTCAGCGCCTGCCGCGAATATCTCGTCTCGATCAAGGGCCCGCTGACGACGCCCATCGGCGGCGGCATCCGCTCCCTCAACGTCGCGCTGCGCCAGATGCTGGACCTCTACGTCTGTCTGCGCCCGGTGCGCTGGTTCAAGGGCGTGCCCTCCCCGGTCAAGGCGCCCGAGAAAGTCGACATGGTGATCTTCCGCGAAAACACCGAAGACATTTACGCCGGCATCGAGTTCGAGGCAGGTTCGCCTGACAACAAGAAGTTCCTCGAAATGTTCCAGCAGGCCTTTCCCAAACAGTACGCCAAGATCCGCTTCCCGAACACGTCGGGCATCGGCCTCAAGGCCGTATCGCAGGAAGGCACCGAGCGGCTGTTTCGGTCGGCGATCCAGTACGCAATTGCGAACAAGCGCAAGAGCGTGACGATCGTGCACAAGGGCAACATCATGAAGTTCACGGAAGGCGGCTTCCGTAACTGGTCGTATGCGCTCGCAGAGAAAGAGTTCGCTGACCAGACCTACACCTGGGATCAGTGGGAACGCACCAAGGCCGACAGGGGTGAGAAAGCTGCAAACGAAGAGCAGGACGCAGCGAAGAAGGCCGGCAGGATCATCATCAAGGATGCGATCGCCGACATCACTCTCCAGCAGGTCCTGACGCGGCCCGAAGAGTTCGACGTCATCGCGACGATGAACCTCAATGGCGACTATCTGTCGGATGCGCTCGCCGCTCAGGTCGGCGGCATCGGCATCGCGCCCGGCGGCAATATCAACTACATGACCGGTCACGCCGTATTCGAAGCAACGCACGGCACGGCGCCGAAATATGCGAATCAGGACAAGGTGAATCCAGGTTCCGTGATTCTCTCCGGCGAGATGATGCTGCGATATATGGGCTGGGTCGAAGCCGCGGACGCGATCATCAATGCGATGGACAAAGCCATCGGCCAGAAAACCGTCACCTACGACTTCGCTCGCCTGATGGAAGGCGCGAAAGAAGTGAAGTGCAGCGAGTTCGGAGACGCGCTGATCCGCAATCTGTGACGGCTGCCGCACGGCTCCGGCCAACTGGGTGCTGGACTGCTGGTAAGAACATCGGTGCGCAACGGCCTATGCTTTTTTTGCCCTCTCCCGTTGGGAGAGGGTTAGGGTGAGGGGATCTTCAGAACGCATCCCTCGTGTTACTGGGCTACTCTTGCAGCCATCGTGAACCCGTTGACCCTCCGCTCATGTCGGCAGTCACCTCCCTGACACCCCGAGACGCCCTCGTCGAGCAATGCGCCACGGCGCTCGTCCGCGCCTTCGCCGAGTACAACGCGGAATACCGCGCGATCACCCGACGCGCCCCGCGGCGTTTCGAAGCTCGCGACTGGCGCGGTAGTCAGCGCGATGCGGTGGAGCGCATCGAACTGTACGACAGGTACGTCAACCGCGCTGTCACGCAGATGCGATCGCAACTCGGGGACGAGGTGAACGAACGCGCGGTCTGGAGCAACGTGAAGCGTCGCTTCACCGAACTGATCGAGGCGCTGCCCGATCGGGAATTCGACAAGACGTTTTTCAATTCGGTTACGCGCCGCACCTTTGGCACCGTGGGTGTGGACGCCGCGGTCGAGTTCGTTGCGCTCGACCTCGATCCGATCGGCTCGATCACTTCGCAGATCGAAACCGTCGTCTACGCCAATCGCGGGTCGCTGGAACTGCTGTTCGAAGAAGTACTCGCCGAATTCCGCTTTCGTACGCCTTATCTCGGCTTCGATCGCAGCGTGCGCATCATTACAAATGAGGTACGCGCGCAGATGGGGGCGGAGGCGGATGCGTCAAAGCCGCCGCTACAGGTAGATCAGATCGAGCTCATCCGCACAGTGTTCTTCCAGATGACGCGAGCCTATGTTGTCGGCCGCATCTGCGGTCCGGGGTGGATGCGGCCGTTCGTACTCGCGCTCAAGAACTCCGAGAGCGGAGTGCTCATCGATGCAGTCATGATGGATGAGAGCACCGTCAGCATTCTCTTCAGCTTCACGCGCTCCTATTTTCACGCGGACCTGGCGCACGTCGGGCAGGCGGTGGTCTTCCTGAAGAGCATCCTGCCGCGCAAACCGGTGAGCGAGCTGTACACGGTGCTCGGTCGCGCGAAGCAGGGCAAGACCGAGCGCTATCGCGAGCTGTTCCGACACCTGCAGCAGAGCACGGATCAGTTCGTGCACGCGCCGGGAGACAAGGGCCTGGTGATGATCTGCTTCACGCTGCCCTCCTTCGACGTGGTGTTCAAGATCATCCGCGATCGCTTCGCCTATCCGAAGAACGTGCTGCGCGAGGAAGTGCTGCAGAAGTACGAGCTTGTGTTCAAGCACGATCGCGCCGGGCGACTCGTCGATGCGCAGGAATTCAAGCGATTGAAGTTTCCGCGCGCGCGCTTCGCCGAGGCGGTTCTCGAAGAGCTGAAGAACGAAGCCGCGAACACCGTTCATTTTGAAGATGGCGAACTGGTCATCGACCACATGTATATCGAACGGCGCATGACGCCGCTCAATCTGTACATTCGCAGCGCATCGCGCGAAGACGCGCAGCTTGCGGTGCTCGACTATGGCCAGTGCATTCGCGATCTGGCGGTGACGAATATCTTCGCGGGCGACCTGCTGCTCAAGAATTTCGGCGTCACGCGCCACGGTCGCGTGATCTTTTATGACTACGACGAACTATGCGCCGTCGCCGATTGTCGGTTCCGCGACATTCCGCAGGCGCGCAACGATGAAGACGAGATGCGCGCGGAAGCCTGGTATCACGTCAATGACAACGATGTGTTTCCGGAAACATTCATGCAGTTTCTCGGCTTCGACCAGCAATTGACGCATGCCTTCCTCGAAGTCCACGGTGAAATCATGACCGCCGACTGGTGGCGCGGCATCCAGCAGCGTCTGCGCGAAGGCGATGTGCTCGAAGTGCTGCCATATCACCGGCATCGAGTGCGGGTGTTCAGCAGTATTTGACGAACGGCGTCCTGCCGGCTCTCATCAGAGCCCCACCCTACCTCCCCCGTAAACAGGGAGGGGTTGGAAAATCGGGTTCGCCTGATCCCTGCGCTTTCAACGTCTCTTGCGAAAGACTTACCCTCCCCGCCTAGAGGGTTAGGGAGGGGGCATCGCGATGACGCTACGGCCCCGGCCGGGCTTCCTCGTCATGCTTCTCTTCTTGAATTTCTTTGCCCTGCTGATTCAACTGCTGATGCAGATTCTGACGTTCATCCCTGGTCAGCGCTCCATCGGACTTGTAGTCCTGCTCGAGCTCGCGAATGTCGTGACGCTCCGTGCGTAGCCCCTGCGCTTCAATTTTCGTCAACTCGCCTGAGGCGACGCCCTGCGCAATTCGGCCGGTCTGGTTCGCCTGGCGCTGATTGACGCCGGGATCGCGAACCACCGCCGGGGCGCCCGGACGATCGTGTGCATCGTGTTTCTGATTATAAATATGCCGGCTCGCTTCATTCTGCTCCTGATGTAGATCGCGTCGCTCGACGCCGGTCGTTGCGCCATCCGATTTGTACTCGCGTTCCAGCTGACGAAGCTCGCGTTGCTCACGCGCCAGTCTGCCGGCCTCGCGTCCCGTGAGTTCGCCGGATTTGACGCCCTGTTGAATACGATCGCGCTGCTGATGCTGACGGGCGTTCACACCCGGATCACGCGTGCGTCGTGGCGCATCGGCGTACGACACAGAAGTGAGCGTGATCATGCTCGCGAGCGCGGTTGCTACTGCGAAATACGTCTTGTTCACAGGGTCTCCCTGAGAGGCGATCTGCGCCTCGTTTCTTCGATAACACCTTCAACGCAGCCGGTCGGAAAGGGTTGACGCGCCAAAGACTTCGGCGATAAGGGTGTTCGCGCCCCGCTTGTGGCGCACCCTCTTCTCTTTCGGCTACTTCGATGCAATCGCGCGTTCACCAGAACCGAGCTCGATGACCAGCAAGCCGGGGAGATCCGCATCCGCGACGAACGCGCGGCTGTTGGCCGCATCGACAACGATGCCTTCAGGAAACCCGTAGTCCGGTCCACTCCCGGAAAAGGCGCTGCGATCGCCCGTCGACAGGTCAACCGCCGTCAGGTCGCTGGAGTCCGCGTCCACGATCAGCGCGCGATTGTTCGTTGCATCCAGCGCGACACTGAGGGGCGACCCGAAAGCTGACCCGCTGCCCGTAACGTCGTCCGAAATGATGGTGCGCTCGCCGCTTGTGAGGTCCACCGCCACCAATGCATCGAGGCCGCTATCCACCACGAGCGCGCGGCCATTGTCCGCGTCCAGCACGACGCCTCGAGGGACCGAGAATACCGGCCCGCCGCCAACAGCGCCGTCCGAGACAACGCTGCGCCCGCCGCTCGCCAGATCAACCGCCAGCAGGGCGTCGAGGTTGATATCCGTCACCAGTGCGCGCTCATTGGCCGCATCCAGCGCGATGCCGTAGGGTGATGAGAAGGTCGGCCCGCCGCCGACAGCGCTATCGGAAAGAATGCTGCGTTCGCCGCTTGTCAGGTCTACCGCCAGCAGGGCGTCGAAGCCGCTCCCCACGATCAGCGCGCGGTTGTTGGCCGCGTCCAGCGCGACGCCTTGCGGAGATAACAGAGCCGGCCCGCCGCCGGTGACATTGTCCGAAATGACGCTGCGTGCGCCGCTCGCCAGGTCCACCGTCAGCAAGGCGCCCAGTGCGCCATCCACCACCAGCGCTCGATTGTTCGGTTCGTCCAGCGCCATGCCTGAAGGTTCGGAAAAAGTTGGCCCGTCGCCAATCCCGCTGTTCGAGATGGTGCTGCGCTCGCCGCTCACCAGGTCCACGCCCAGCAGAGCCTCGAGGTCGCCGTCGAGCGTCAGCGCGCGATTGTTTGCGGCGTCCAGCACGATGCTTTGAGGAAACGAAAAATTCGGCCCGCCGCCCGAGCCGCTGTCCGAGACGATGGTGCGCTCACCGTTCGCGAGGTCCACCGCCAGCAACGCGTCGAGAGTGCTGTCCACCACCAGCGCGCGGTTGTTCGCGGCGTCCAGCACGACGCTTTGAGGGAACGCGAAATTCGGCCCAGCGCCGATCGTGCTGCTCGAGACAATCCGACGCTCGCCGCTGGCGAGATTTACTGCGACGAGCGCGTCGAGGGTGCTATCCAGCACCAGTGCGCGATTGTTCGCTGCGTCCAGCGTGACGCTCAGAGGACCTGAGAAGTTCGGCCCGACGCCCGTCCCGCTGCCCGAGACGATAGTACGTTCGCCGCTCGCGAGATCTACCGCCAGCAGGGCGTCGAGACCGCCATCCAATACCAGCGCGCGATTGTTCGTCGCGTCCAGCACGATGCTCAAAGGAGATGAAAAATCCGTCCCGCCGCCCGTACCGCTGCCCGAGAGAATGATGCGTTCGCCGCTCGCGAGGTCCACGGCCAGCAAAGCGTCAAAGCCTGCATCCACCACCAGCGCTCGATTGTTGGGTTCGTCCAGCGCGACGCTTTGCGGGGACGAGAAATTCGTCCCGCCGCCGATGTCGGCATCGGAGAGAATGCTGCGCTCGCCGCTCGCCAGATCTGCGGCCAGCAAGGCTTTGAGGGAGAAATCGGCTATCAGCACGCGGTTGTTGACGGCGTCCAGAGCGGCCCCTTTGGAGCCGGAAAAAAGCGGCTGATTTTCGTACGCCTGGCTGATGTGTTCCACCGCACCGCCGACTGTCCTGACCGAGACCGCCAGAACGCCCGCGGCTGCGTCGATCGAGACTTGCGCCGACCAGCGGCTGTGGTCAAGCGGGTCCTGCAACGCCGCCGCACCGTTGATGTCGATGGAATCGATATCGTCGAGCCCGACCACGTCGTCCTCGAGATCCACCAGCTTGCCGGTCATCGTGGTCTGCGTGACCTTGCCGCCGAGGTTCGCGTTCGGCGTCGGATAACTGACTTGAGCGACGATCTGACTCACATCTGTGACGCTGACCGTAACGATCTGCAGCTCCGTTTGATTTCCGCCGTCGCTCACGGAGAGCTCGACTACGTAGTCGTTATCGGCGTCGACGTCGGAAGGGTTCTCGAAATCCGGCGCGCCGTTGAAACTGAGCACGCCGGCGTCGCCGTCGATGTTGAACGCTGACTGGTCTGCCCCGCCGCTGATACTGAATGTCAGAGCATCGCCATCCGCATCGGTGGCCGTCGCCGTATAGCCCGTGTTGTCGCCGTTCTCCGGACTCATCGACGATGCACCGGAGGTGAAGGCAGGTGCGTTGTTGGCGGCGCCGCCGGCGCCGCCGCCAGCGTTACCACCAGCGCCAGCACCGGCATCATCGTCATCGCTGGCAGGATCCGGGCCGCTGGCGCCGCCGCCGCAGGCGCCCATCGCGAGTGCGAGAGCGACCAACGCAACATGAATGATCCTGTTCGTAACCGTCATTCAATCCCCCAGCCAGGATTCGCCCATCAGGGCCGTGTTTATGATTAGCGCCGACTCCGGCGTGAGAAACGCCGACGCCGAACACATCGCTCAATAGGAGAGACGCATTCACGGAAGCGATCCGGACATGAACGGAGCGATTAGCGACTGTCAGCAAACGGAAATGGGGACAGTCCCCATTTCCGCCGCAGCATGTG
>JBOHZJ010000504.1:0-7419 GCA_050738395.1 Steroidobacter sp. | reverse complement strand
GAATCTGAGTGTCCGTAAAACCCTGGTCAGCTCACCCCGGCGCCCTTGGTCGAATCGCAGAGGATGCTTTCAGCCATGGGCTCTCGTCGAAGCAACCAGCCGATCACTACTGCACATCGCCGCCGAGCGCGGCCAGATAGGTTCGACGGCGCGTCACTGGGAGGAAGGGACGGCAGTCGCGGGAAAGCGTACGCAGGAGAGCCGGTGCAGGAAGGAGTCCGAAAGCCAGAAGCAGAATTTCATCCTCTGGCCTGCGAATGCTTTCCTGCGAACGCCGTCTTGCGAATGCTTTCTTGCGCAGGCTCTCTTTCGGAAGCGACCGCGGTGAGTGTCCCAGTGTTGGGGCGAATCCGGCTCGCTGCAGTTGCAGCTGATCGTCTCCGTCGATCGACAGAATCCCGAGAT
This sequence comes from Steroidobacter sp., assembly GCA_050738395.1. Taxonomy (GTDB): domain Bacteria; phylum Pseudomonadota; class Gammaproteobacteria; order Steroidobacterales; family Steroidobacteraceae; genus Steroidobacter. Next base: position 7,014 of record JBOHZJ010000504.1, on the reverse strand, counting down.
TCGGAAGATGCGTGTGCGATAGACCAGATGCACATCGAAGCGGGAGCGCTACTTGGCCAGCGGCTTCACCTCGCTCGTGACCATGGCTTCTCCCGCCGGGTCTGCGAAGCCGCGGTCGAGCAGGCGGGCGGGAATGATGGCAGCGGCCATGCACGCGAGGATGCCGGCGGTCGAGACGTCGATCAGCAGATCGTAGTTGCTTTCGCCGAGCAGCAGGGCCCCCGCGAGCGGGCCGGACGCGAGGCCGAGTTTCGAGGCGAAACCGGCGAACGCCGCGGCTTGTCCGCGCGCATCGAACTCCGAGCACATGCCGAGCAGATAGGGCATCACGAACGCCCACGTGACGCCCGTGGCGCAGTTCGCGAGCGCGAACAAAATCTTGTTCCCGGAAAAGTGCAGCAGCCAGATGCCGAGCGCGGTGATCACGAGCGCGCTCAGCAGCGGAAGCATGCGGCCGAAACGCACCGAAATGAGGATCACGAGCAAGGAGCCCGCCATGCCGACCCAGGTGGCCGCGCCCACCGCGCCTGAGGCGAACTCGAGCTCCAGGCTGAAATCCCGTGCGAGGTCGATGATGAACGAGAAAAGCAACATGTTCGACGCCTGAAAGAGAAATACGGCGAGCAGCACGAGTGCGAAGGGCGACGCATGCCGCCGCAGCGCGTCTTCGGCGCCGGGAGTCGCGGTGATCGTTCTCGGCGGATAGGCGGCGAGCCACGGCGTCATCAGCAGTGTGACCGCCGCAAAGGCGAACAGAGTGACGAACAGCACCCACGTGCCGTGCGTCGCCGCAAGGTGCGGCAGGAACATGACGCCGAGCCCGCCCAGGCTGAACTGCACGATTAACAACACGCCGAATGTCCTTTCCGGGCGCAGCGTGCGCGCCATCACTGCGAACCCGAAGCCGACGAGTGCACCGCCGACGAACCCATGCACCGCGCGCACCGCGATCATGACCGCCGCCGACCCGATGCCCATCGAGGCGAGATCAATCGCCATTAGCACAGGAAGGAGCGCCGTGACCACCGGGCGCCATGGAAGTCGCCTGACCAGGAATGCGGCGAGCAGCGCGCCCGCCGCAGCGCCGTACACATTTGCGGAACCGACGAGTCCGGCTTGCCTTGCCGAGAAGGACAGGCCGGTCATGAGGCCCTCGATGAGGGCCGGCATGATGTTGACGTAGAAGAGTCCCGCAGTGGCGAGGAAGGAAAGCAGCACCGCGGCGACGAGGCCGTCGGGCGCTGCGCGCGGCACTCGTTCGAACACGCTCATAAGCGTCTTCATGGAAGTTGCACGCCTGCGCTGCGCAACGCGCGCGCGAGCGTCGAGAGTTGTGCTTCGTAGCGACGCCAATTGCCGACCGAGCGCGCATGCATCGGCTCGCGCACTTGCGCCGCGCTCGCGGTTGCGGCCGGCGTCGGATTCAGGTGAAAGGCTGCGCATTGCGGCTCCCAGGCCAGCCCGCACCACGAGAGGATGCGCTTGCTCTCGCCGAGCTGATCCTGCACGAGCGTTTCATAGTCGACGTCGAGGAATCCGCCTGGAAGCGCGGTGCGCCAGTGCGCCATGAGATCCTGGTAAGCGCCGATGTAGCGTCCGAGCTCTTCGAGGTCATAGGAGAAGGGATAACCCATCCGGAAGAGCGTCTTGTACATCGCATAGCCGCTGTCGAGCGGATGCCGGCGCAGATGAATGATTCTCGCCGTCGGCAGCGCGAGCCGGATGATTCCCAGATAGAGAAAGTTGAGCGGCGTCTTGTCGATGACGTACGGCGCGGCGGCGCCATAACCGGAGATCCGCCTCAAGTATTCGCGACCGAGCGCAGCGAAGTCAGCGCGCGCGGTTCGCCCGATCAGATCAGCCTTGTCTTTCGCGGCGCCGGCAGTGTCCATCACTGCGTACGCGAGGTCATTCAACTCGCCCAGGCTTTCGACGGCGCTGTGCGAGCTCAGAATGCGATCGACGAGCGTCGTGCCGGTGCGCGGCAGCCCGAGAATGAAAATAGGGCCCGGCTCGGCAGAGGGCGGCGACGCTTCCTTGAGCGGCTCGGCGGCGAACTCCGCACGAATCTGCGCGAGCGCCGCCAGATCCATCTCCACGCGATAGCTGAGCGCACGCCGGCGCGCCTGGGCGCCGCGGTGCACGTACGCGAAGGCGCGCTCGTACTCGCCGAGATCCTCGAGCTCCTTGCCGAGCGCATAACACAAGGCGACTTCGCCTCGCGCGCCGGAAGGAAGGCGCAACAACGCCTGCTCGAGTTCCGCGACATGATTGTCCTCACGCGTCTGCCGGCGCAGCGTCGCGCGATTCTGCCAGGCGTCGAAGTCAGACGGATCGAGCTCGATCACGCGTGAGAACAGCGCCTCCGCTTCCTGGATGCGTCCCGTCGCGACGGCTGCTGCAGCGAGGTTGTAGAGTGACTTCGGATCGGTGGGACTGAGAGAGGCAGCGCGCCAGTTGCAGCGCCACGCGTCTTCGTGGCGCGCGCAATGCGTGTAGCACTCAGCCGTCGACAGCAGTACGTGCGGATCGTTCCAGGCGTCGCGCTGGAGTCTGCCGAGCTCCTCGTGCGCGGCAGGCAGGCGACCGCCGCGCACGAGCTGCCGAACCTGATGCAACCGCACGCTCGCGCGCGACCGCTCAGAACCTGTAGTTGACGGTGAGGCCAAGGGTGCGCGGCAGCGACAGGAACTGTTTGGAGCCATTGCCGAAATAGCCCTGATCGGGCGCCGTTCCCATGTAGGCTTCGGTAAACAATCCCGTCACGCCTTCCTCGTTGAAAATGTTCTTCGCGAACAGAACACAAGCATGTTGGACACCCACTCATTGACCCAGGCAAATCGGTGGGTGTCCAAAGCGCTATCCCACTCGCGATCTGCGCGATGCTCGTTGCACCTGTCGGCTGACGCTGCCGCGCAAAAGGACGGCATTCGCAGGAAAGCGTACGCAGGAGAGCTGGTGCAATAAGGCGTCCGCACGCCTTATTGCGAACGCTTTCTTGCGCGGGCTTCTTTGTTCCGTCTGGGGCGTTCGCGCTTTCATAGCGAGCCTGCGCTCCGTCATACTGCCGCGCGCTCGATGGCGCAGTCCCCGGGGAAACCAAGATGTCCTCCGCTTCGCTCACGCGCCGTACATTCCTGTCGCGCTCGACTGTGCTGCTTGCCGCCTCGTGCGCACCCGCGGCCTTCGCAACGAGCGCGAAACCGAACATCGTCTTCATCCTCGCCGACGACCTGGGATTCGCGGATCTGAGCGTCTACGGACGGCGCGACTACGAAACACGCCATCTCGATCGGCTCGCGCGCGAAGGCGTGCGCTTCACACAGGCGTATTCCAATTCCGCAGTGTGCTCGGCCACGCGTTTCGCTCTGCTCACCGGCCGGTATCAGTATCGATTGCGCGGCGGCCTCGAAGAGCCGATCCGCTGGCCCAATGCAGCGCTCGGATTGCCGCCATCGCATCCGACGCTGCCCTCCCTGCTGAAGAGAGCCGGGTACGCGACCGCGCTGATCGGCAAATGGCATCTTGGCTATCTGCCAGAGTACGGTCCGCTGAAGAGCGGCTACGACGAGTTTTTCGGGAACTACGGTTCAGCAGTCGATTACTTCACTCACCGCGGCGTCGGCGACGGACAAGCGCCGGCCCCGAAGGATCTCTTCGAGGGAGAAGTCCCGGTCGAGAAGACCGGCTATTACACCCGACTGCTGGCGGACCGCGCCGCGACATACCTGTCGCGCAAGCGCACAGAGCCTTTCTTTCTCTCGCTCCACTTCACCGCTCCCCATTGGCCCTGGGAAGGTCCCAACGATGGTGAGACAGCGAATCGGTTGAAGGACATTCGGCACTACGACGGCGGCAGTTTGCAGATTTATGCGCAGATGGTGCTCGCACTGGATGACGCAGTAGGGCGCGTTCTGGCGACCCTCGAAGCGCAGGGGCTGAGTGACAACACGCTCGTCGTGTTCACCAGCGACAACGGCGGCGAACGCTTTTCCGACAACTGGCCGTTCAGCGGTCAGAAGACCGAGCTGCTCGAGGGCGGCATCCGCGTACCTGCCATCGTGCGCTGGCCTGCGAAACTAACTTCAGGCGTCTGTGAGCAGGTCGCAATCAGCATGGATTGGCTGCCCACGCTGCTCGCGGCGGCGGGTGCTTCTCCCGATCCGGCGTATCCCCCAGACGGCGAAGATCTGCTTCCCGTGCTCACGAATCAGCGTCCCTCGCATCCGCGCACGCTGTACTGGCGGTACAAGGCGAACGAACAGCGTGCGTTGCGCACGGGCGACTTCAAATATCTGAAGATCAATGGAACCGAGTATCTGTTCGATCTGGCGATCGATGTTCGCGAACGCGCGAATCTCGCGCAGAAACGTGCTGAGAAACTGACGGAGCTTCGTGGGAAGTGGGAACAGTGGAACGCGCAGATGTTGCCGATCTCAGAGGATGCTTTCAGCCATGGACTCTCGTCGAAGCAACAAGCCGACCATTACTTCACACCGCCGCCGAGCGCGGCGAAATAGGTTCGACGGCGCGTCATCGGCGGAAAGAACGGCATACGCAGGAAAGCGTACGCAGGAGAGCAGGTGCAGGAAGGCGTCCGCAAGGGGACATCCTTGGACAGCGGGGACATCCTTGGACAGCCATCTAATTCTCGGGATGCAGCGATGAGGGAGGTAGAGGGGACATCCTTGGACAGCCATCTAGTTCTCGGGATGCAGCGATGAGGGAGGTAGAAATCCGGCGTTGTCGAGATCGACGCAGGAAGGTCTGAATCGGTAACGAAGGTTTGAGGCGGCCGAGGAAGAAGTGCAGCAGATGGCTGCATCGGGCAACAAAGAAGGACGGCGGCAGATCAGTCGGCGGTTCGTGCGGCAGTTTTAAGCAGTGCGAAACAGGCGTTGAGCCTGTGCCAGTCCTTTGATTCTCAACTGACCGATCGCCTGCGCGTGCAGTCGCAGATGGTCGAGCTTGCCCAGCGCGCGACCGAAGACATTGCCTCTGATCCGCATGGCGTCCCGCCAAACGTTCGGATCAATGATCAGTCGTTCGAGAATCGGCGGAGCGCGCTCATCGATCGATCCGCGCTTATCAGCACGTACGATGCGGCCCGACCAATCCACGAGCTGCAGATAGTCGGCAAAGCTCATCGGCAGCGCCGGTGTATTCGGCAGTGCTTGATCGCGAAACGCAAGCAGCCGGCTCGCCGGGTTCGAGCTCTTCGCGTGTGCCGTCTCGGAACTCGACGGCCGCAGAACATGGATTCGCGAGTAAATGGAGGTGAACTCGGATTCTTCCGGCGTCGCTGCGATACCGGCTCGAACCGGATTCAAATCGACGTAGGCCATCGCGGTCAGCAGGCCCGCTTCATCCAACAGCGCCTGGGACTTGAACCGACCCTCCCAGAATCGGCCCGTGCACTGGTCTTCGGCATTCGCCCGGCGCGCCAGATGCTCATTCAGGCATCGCATGAACCAACTGATATCGCTCAACTGCTGACGCCACAACTCCACGACATGCATCGCGATGTCAGTCTCAGCATCCAACGCAGCGCCTTCTCGCCAGCGCTTCACAATCGACGGTACACGGAACAAGCGCGACCACCGTTCGATGATCTCCTCAGCACTGCAGGCGCGAATACGATCACGATCGACATGCAGGACAAGGTGGTAATGGTTTGACATTACCGCATAGGCGCAAATGTCGATCGCAAAGATGCTCGAGAGGCATTCCATCCGCTCAAGCACCCAGGTCTTGCGATGCGAATAGTCGCGGCCGGCGTACTCGTCGAACCCCCACAACCAGGCGCGCCGCACGCAGCGTGCGATGACGTGGTAGTAGGGTGTGTCGTTCAGACAGACGAGCGAGTGGCGGGCGTAACCCATGAGGCCAGGGTACGACGATCGATCATGAATCGATCAGCGCATTTCTGGTGGATTCGCCCGATAATGCGGTGGATGTCCAGATGTATGTCTGGCGTTCGAGTCGGTGCTTTACCCCTGCAACGATGACTTCCATCCCGAAAGGTCGAGAAGCAAACTCGTATCGCGCCAATCCAGGGAATACTTGTGGTTCGGGAAGCCCTTCGCTGTCAAACCGAATAAATGCGGTAACGCGATCGCCTTGCTCAGGGTGCGGAGGCCTGGTCTCGCCGAAGTTTTCAGTGACGAACGAGTCGAGTCGCCACTTGATGGGGATTGCGTGCGTCGCATGTGAGAAGGACAGCGTGAGCAGACCCACTGCGATCCATGAGAACTTGGCGCTAGTCTCCATGTCTTACCTCGACTCTTTCTCCTCCCAAGCTCCTCCATTGCAGCAACATAGGCGCCTCGTGTGCTGCAGATGTGATCAGCTAAGCAATCCGAGGATTCGGGCTTTCATCGCGAGTCGGTTCTTCATTCTTATTACTCCAGCGGAATTAGTTTCCTGTGGAACCCTGAATGCACTTTTGGTGCCGCGCCGCACAATGTGTGACATATCAACAGTCGGCGCTTGAAACGACTTACAGCGCGCACGGCCTGTGTAAAGACCTCCGGCAGGCGCGGCGTGATCTGGTTGTGTTCCCTGCTCATAGTCAGCAATTCGAAAATACTCAACGGGTCGCAGCGCGAGTGAACACAGAGAGACGCGCGCGTGAAGCTCAGCGCATGCAAGCTCAGGCGCGCATCAGCGAGCTTGAGCGCAAGCAAGCGATTCGCAGTGGTAGGCGATCGATGATGGGATGCGGAGCTGCGTGGCGCTCTCGCTCAGCCTTGATCATCCGTGCGATTCTGATCTTGTGCTGTGACGGAGCAATGCTCTTTGAATCCCGGCGGCATTCTCTGCTCGGGATCGCAAACGCGTGAGTAGAGGCGAGGAGCGCGATCAATGTAAGGGCCGTAGCAACGATCCTCTGGGCAAGCGTGCTCATCGACTCCCTCCCAAGGCTTCGGCTGACTCACACATTTGAAGCTGTGCGCGGACTCTAGTGTGCTCCCAGAAATTGGGTGGTCAACGAGGCCTTGTCGACTGTAAAGC
>JBOHZJ010000503.1:0-3641 GCA_050738395.1 Steroidobacter sp. | reverse complement strand
GATCCATCCAGGCTCGACGAAGCACTCGCTGCAGTGCCCTCTTGGATCGAATCGAAACTTGCGGCGCTTCCTGATTGAGTGCGCTCATGGGCCCGAGTAAGGATTACGTTACACGCTGAGCGTGCCGCGGCGTGGCGCGGAGTTGCTCGCGGTGTCAGACCGGATGTTCGCTCAGTTGTCGATAGAACACTCAGACTGATCTTGAGAGTTCGCCTGAACGATACGTATGTATACAGTGCACCAAATGTTGCGCGACGACGCACGTAATATTCCGATCGCACGTGCTTGCAGTTAGTGAGAACATAATTCGCAAGTGATTGTCTGCGTTGTGAGGGTGGTTCCGATATTCAGGGAAATCCCGATCCCCATTCGAAATCACGTAACCTACATTCGATTCGAATGACCGGTGCGGCGAGCTGTGGGAGGGCAGTGATTTCCACTGCCGGCGATCTTCACGCGGATCATTCGGCTGACCAGCAAGGAGCGAACCATGTTGATTCTGACAAGGCGCGTCGGTGAGACCGTGATGATAGGAAACGATGTCACGGTGACCGTCCTCGGCGTCAAGGGCAATCAGGTCCGTGTCGGCGTGAATGCGCCGAAGGAAGTTGCCGTTCATCGCGAAGAGATCTACGAGCGCATCAAGCGCGAAGAAGAAGCCGCAGGCGGCGCTGTCAAGCGTCCTCTGACCGGCTCCGGAACCTGAGCGAGTCGTGACGTGAGAGTAGGCCGCGGAGTGGCCCAGTAACCCACTCCGCGGTTTGCTTTTTCCACCCCTTCTTCAGTTGCAACCCTTTACGTTACGGGTTGCCCCCAGTATTCTTCCCCGCCTTCGCAAGGACCCCTCCGGCGATAATTACCGAGCGGACAGCGTGCCGGTGAGCTGACCGCCTGCAGCGGTGCAGCATGGAAGGGTCGGGTATGGCATGCGCGATGCGTGAACTCTCCTCCCGGAGCCATTCTTCGGCAGAGGCGAATGAAAGAGACGTTGGTTGGGTTCGACCGCGGAGAGATGGCCCCGCCGGGGTGGAGTACATGGATGTACGGAATAGCGCACGCCCCTGCTAAGGGCGTATGGGTCAAAAGCCCATCGAGGTTCGACTAAAATTGCTGGGAGCAATTTTTGAACGTTTGATTGATCGGCAGCGCGAGCGATCAAACGGCCCCAACGGGGTGGAGCGCAGGGGTGAGGCCGTGTCTTTAGCAAAGCATGGCGTTGCTCGGCCGAACGCCTGGAGTGGTGCAACACGAAAGGCCGGTCGTCGCGGAAGCGATGCGCGGAATAATCCCTCTCTCGGAGCCAGCGAGACGGATTGGTAGGCGGAACGAGCGCCGGAGAGATGGCCGAGTGGTCGAAGGCGCGCCCCTGCTAAGGGCGTATGGGTCAAAAGCCCATCGAGGGTTCGAATCCCTCTCTCTCCGCCAGTTCTGGTCGAGAGATGATGGCTCGAAAAAAGATTTTGTAGTCGTACCAAGTTCACACACGCGCCCGTAGCTCAGTTGGATAGAGCGCATGGCTACGAACCATGAGGTCGGGAGTTCGAATCTCTCCGGGCGCGCCAACTTCTCAAGCACTTACCGCACTCTGACGACGACGTAGCCATGTGGTTGCGGGAGTTTTGCGGGAGTTTTCGTCCCCGCAGACCTTCTCCGCCGCCGCTATCAGGTTTCCTAGCTCAGCCTGCGAGTAGTGCGTCGTGATCCGCCCGCTCTTGTGCCCGAGCAAGTCCTGACGGTCCTCGAACGACACGCCGGCCGCGCGCAAGCGCCGACCAAACGTGTGCTTGAGGTCATGGACTCGAACTTTCCCGAATCCCTCCGGCGCCGGTTCGCCGTGGCGCTCCGCCCATTTGTTGGCGGCGCGCTCACGCGCTTGCTTCCATGCGGTTCCGTACATCTTCGACACGGGCCGCGGTTCGCCCTTCGGCGGAACGATCGCAAACACGTGAGTCGGATGCACGCCGCGCATGCTCTCCACAACTGACTTCGCCACCCGGTTGAGCACGACGAGACGCTCGTCGCCGTTCTTCACGTGATCGCCCGGAATGATGAAGACCGATGTGTCGAACTCCGGCACCTTCACCTCATAGTCCCATCGCAACTTGCAAACCTCCTGTTCGCGGCAGCCCGTGTTCACCTTGTACAGCGCCATGCGCGCGAGGTAATCGGGCAGCTCTTGAAACAAGAGAGATTGCTCCTCCTGTGTGAGTGGATACGGCGAGCGAGAATCCTTGACCGAGAACAGCTTGATCTTCGGCGCCATCTCCAGCCACGTCAGTCCCTTCTCGTCGATCCACTCAGACGCCGCGAGATTCAAGATTCTGCGTACGACGGCGAGCGCCGCATTCAGAGTCTTGGTCTTGACGCCTTCCGCTCTGCGCTTCGCAATGAAGCTCTGCAGTGCGCCCATGTGCACGTGTCGAAGATCGAGATCCCCGATCATCGGATCGAGCATCTTCAACTGCACAGCATCGTCGCCGATGCTTTTCTTCTGGGCGTAGTCCTGCAGATATTTCGTCGCAGCGGTCCGGAACGTGCGGCTCGGGCGAAGGCCGTGAAGCATCGCCTCGCGAATCTCATTCATCCGCTTGGCGAGATGCTCCTGCGCTTGCGCGAAGCTACCTGTTCCAGTGCTTTCGCAAATGCGGATTCCTCGGTACTGCTTGTCGATGTGCCAGATCCCACCGCGATTCGTGAGACCTGACGTTGTTCGGTTTCCCATGGCTTTCTCCTTTCAGATTGAGCCGCGGGACGCCCTTTGCGGGTCTTATAGTGATCCGCCCAGGAGTCCAGATCAACGCGATCGAAAGCCACGCCTTGGATGCCGATGGGAATGATCGTTACGTGCGGACGCACGTCGCGGTCGAAGCGGTTCTTGTCCATGCCGAGGTAGCTCGGCGCATCCCGCAGGCGGATGAAGCGCGGCAGGAACGACGCCCGCGAACTTTGCAAAGAAGGCATCGACGACTCTAACAAGCAATGCGGTTCCGATCGCTCAGGGACGAGTTGTCACCCGATGCCAAGCATCGTGTGTCGACGCAGGAAAATCAGTGGGAAGAATCGCGGGAAATTCGCGCGAAACTCGGCGGAAATCTAGGCGACTGGTAACCCGGTAAGTTATGGGGACCTAAAGCTCTGCCGCCGTTCTCGCGATCAAAGTCTGCGGCGCCACCTTCAGCGCATTCGCGATCCTGAATAGGGTCTCTAGCGTCGGCTGCCGTTGTCCGCGCTCTAGCAGGCCGATAAACGTCCTATCCAACTCTGCCGCATCGGCAAGGTTCTCCTGCGATAGACCGGCCCGCTCACGGTATTCAGCCGAACGAGACTTCCGGCACTCACAAGCGCTGCGACGCGTTGCATGAGGCAATCGAAACCGAGCGAACGCGGCTGATGCGCGCTGAGGCAGTCCTGGACTCCGTGGTGTTCGCCTTGGACCAGGCTGAGTGGAGGAGTGAGATCGGCATCGACTACGCGAGCGCGATCCAGGCAGCACGCGACATCGTTCACGACAGCATCACGCGGCTCGATAGCGTCAATTTACGCGGCACGGTTGGTTACAAGCACTCATGAACATTGAGCGTGTGGAGTATCGGCCGAGTTTTCCACGAAATGCAGGATAGCCGGCGAGCGGCTCTTGGGTC
>JBOHZJ010000502.1:0-6227 GCA_050738395.1 Steroidobacter sp. | reverse complement strand
GCGTGAGCGGCGTTCGACAACAGGCATCCAGCGAGACATGACGCATAGATCAGCGGCAATTTCATGGCGATCTCCTCGATTGCGAAAGACATCCGAGCGCAGTTGTGCCGCAACGGATGAGGAGATGCTGGCGGCATTCGGCCATGAACGAAGCTCCGCCCTGATCATGGCCGAAAACGGCTAGCGCGCTGCACGCGCGCGCGTACGATGAAATGATGTCGATGCCGCCGCCTGAACTGTGTGATCGCGCACGCCAAACCAAGGACCCGCGGTTTGACGGCCTGTTCTTCACCGCGGTGCGCAGCACGCGCATCTTCTGCCGTCCGGTGTGTCCGGCGCCGACGCCGAAGGCGCAGAACATCGTTTACTTTCCCACCGCAGCTGCGGCAGCCAGTGCGGGTTTTCGGCCGTGTTTACGCTGCCGCCCGGAGCTCTCACCCGGCGTGCGACCCGCCGACGCGACGGTGCGGCGGGCGCTTGATCTCATCGCGGAGGGCTATTTACAGCACGCCTCGGTCGGTGCGCTGGCCACACGCGTGGCCGTCTCGCCGCGGCATCTGCGGCGACTGTTCATGCTCAAGCTCGGCGCGACGCCATTGCAGGTGCATCAGACACAGCGACTGTTGTTGGCAAAGCAACTACTCACCGAGTCGACTCTCTCTGTAACCCAGGTGGCGCTCGCAGCGGGTTTCTCCAGCATACGGCGCTTCAACGACGCATTCCGGGCCGGGGGCGGGCGTGCTCCAACGGCCGTGCGGCGCGGCGAGCCGCCGCGCTTGGCCGACGAACTGGTGTTGCGCCTCAACTATCGACCACCACTCGACTTCCCGGCGGCGCTGGCAATGTTGCGCGAGCGTGCGGTCCCCGACGTCGAACGTGTATCAGCCGATAGCTACGAACGCACAATAGGCCGCGGATCCGGACCGCGGTGGATTCGCATCACCGCGCGGTCTGGCAAGCCCGAGCTGTGCCTGCATGCATTCGGCGTGCGACCGGCGGAGATTCCAGGACTAGTACGCCGCGTGCGGCGCATGTTCGATCTCGACGCCGACATGCATAGCGTGCGGATGGCGTTGGGTCAGGATGCAAGCCTCGGCGCCTTGCTCGAACAGCGTCCAGGCTTACGCCTCGTCGGCGCGTGGGACGGCTTCGAGACCGCGGTCACGGAGATCCTGCGTACCGCGAATGGTGGCGAGCCGACCGCTCTATGGTTGACGCGTGAAATTGTGATGCGTTTCGGCGAGCCGATCGCAGCTACGCCGTCAGGCCTCGATCGCTGCTTTCCGACGCCGGAACGCTTGGCCATGGCCGATCTCCAGATCGTAGCCGGTTTGAACGCGTCGACCGCACAGGTCGTCCGTTATCTTTCCGAGGCAATTCGAGACGAGACCTTGGGATTCGGAGCGGGTCAGTTGTTGGACGACTTTGTCAATCGCTGCGTGACGCTCACGGGCATGTCGGTAACTGCCGCGGAGGCGACCGCCTTGCGTGCGATCGGTAATCCGGACGCATTCCCTGTGGAGTCCCATGTTTCTTCAAACCGGCGCGCCCAAGCTCTGCGCGCGCGGAGCTCCAAATGGCGGCCCTGGCGTGCGTATGCGCTTGCGCATTTGATTGCGAGCGGCGCGATGGTCGAATCGCCCCCCGCGAGGCGCGCCGCTTCGCAGCACTCGCGTGAAAACACTTCCGCGACGGGAATGGGCGACGATGAAATGCAGCAACGAAGTCGGCATCCACCGCCTGAGGCGTCGCCGAATTCTTCGAGGACATCCACCGAACTGGGCCGCTGAAACCGCGCATTCCGATCCCATCCGCGATCGCCCCGTCCGGAACAAGAAAGTAACTGCTTGAGCCCCGCTCTCTCTGTTCTCTCCGTTCGCCCTGAGCCTGTCGAAGGGTTCTGCAGTCTTGCAAGCATGGGTGTCCCGGTTGGTTAATCGGGATAGGCGCGTGTCGCGCTCTTTACGCCGGGCGCATGCGGGAGTAGCGTCATCCAGAACTGCGAAGGAGGTGAAACATGACTCCATGGGAAATTCAGGGCAGCGAGCTCATCAACTGCAACTGCTCGTACGGATGTCCCTGCCAGTTCAACGCTCTGCCGACGAAGGGCTATTGCGAGGCGATCGGCGCCGTCGCCATCGAGCGAGGACGTTACGGTGATGTCCCCCTCGACGGGCTGATCGGAGCGCTCGCGCTCCAGTGGCCCGGCCCCATTCACGAAGGGCGTGGCAGGTGTCAGCCGATCGTCGATGTGAAGGCGAACGAACAGCAGCGTGAGGCGCTGTTGAAGATCATGTCGGGGCAGGATACCGATCCGTTCGCCACGATGTTTGCCGTGTTCGCGGCGACTTTCGAGAAGGTTTTCGACCCCATCTTCGCGCCGATCTCGTTCGATGTGGATGTGGACGCGCGGCGCGGCAGGATTCGCGTGGACGGCGTGCTCGAAATTCTTGGCGAGCCGATCCGTAATCCGATCACGGGCGCGGAGCATCGCGCGCGCATCGATCTGCCGCACGGTTTCGAATACGAGATCGCCGAAATCGGATCGGGCACGAGCCGATCGCTCGGCAACGTCGCCGTCGAGATCAAAGACAGTTATGCGCAGTTCGCCCGACTGCACATGAACAATCACGGTCTGATCCGGCATCGCGCCGTCGCGTGATCACGATCGACTCGCTGCTGCGGCGCGAGCGCGCGGTCGTGGCGGTCTGTCTCGCGGCGTTGACCGTACTCGCCTGGATGTACATCTGGCGAGGCGCCGGCATGGGCATGACTGCCTCGCAGATGACCCGGCTCGCGCTCTTCCCGCATACGCAACCCGAACTCATGGTGGGTATGTCGATGCCGCGCATCACGTGGGTGACCATCGTTGCGATGTGGTGGGTCATGATGATCGCGATGATGACGCCGAGTGCGGCTCCGTTTGTATTGCTGTACGGACGAGTCGTGCGCCACGCCAATGCGCAGCAGTCACGAGCGGCGGTATACGCGCCGTCGCTATTTCTCGCGGCCGGCTATCTCGTCGCGTGGCTCGCCTTTGCGTGCGTCGCAACGTCGATTCAGTACGTGTTGGAGCGCGGCGGCTTGATCTCGAGCATGATGCTGTGGTCGCAGAGCGCATGGCTCTCGGCTGCGCTGCTGATCGGCGCTGGCGCATATCAGCTCTCACCGTTCAAATACCGCTGTCTGCACCACTGCCGCAGTCCGATTCACTTTCTGCAACATCACTGGCGTCCCGGACGTAGCGGCGCTTTCGCAATGGGGCTCGAGCACGGTGCATGGTGCGTCGGGTGCTGCTGGATGCTGATGGCGCTGCTCTTTGTCGGTGGTGTAATGAATCTGGTCTGGATCGCACTATTGACGCTGCTCGTCCTGGCCGAGAGGGTGATCGCCGGCGGCGTGAAGGCGAGTCGAGCAACGGGCGCGGTGCTGGTCATGTGGGGCCTGGTCACACTCGCGATGTGATTGGGCGATGAACCTCGTCGCCCGACTCGATCGCTGAATGCCGATCGGGCGACTACATATCGCCATATCGCAGGGCCTGTCCGGCGCCAATCGATGCGATCGAACGCTGATTCGCGCGGTCAGTGCCGCTGCGGCTGTCCGTTGGATTCCTGGTTTGGGGTTGTGTCGAATGCCGACATCAGCATCTGCCTTAGATAGCTCGACGCCTTCGCCTGAATTTCCATCGCGTGAACAGCACGTATCTTCTCGATCACGACTCGACCGCCGGCGCTGCCAGCGCTGGGCCCACGAAGTTACGTACTGGGATTGCACCCAGCATCACGCGCGCGCTCGTCAACCAACAGAAATCGATCTAGCCATGCTCTCAAAGCTGTTTCGCAAGTCATCATCAGATTCTCGTCCGCGGTTCGAGCAGGATTCATCCCTCACGGAAGACCTCTTCCGCCGCGTCCATGCTATCGAGTTCCAGCCCAAGAAGGGTTTTCTGAAGGACCAGCAGCAACCAAAGCGCTCCGCCGCGCTTCGGACCTGGGCTCAAAAGTAGAGTCGCGTTCGACGACGCCACATCTGGATGTGTAGTCCCGCCGGATGCGGGTCGGCGGGCGGCGCGACTGCCGCGATCACATGGATTTGCGATCGGTGCGCTCCTGCTAGCGCCTCGGAGAACGGGCGCCGCGCTGTCTTCTGACCTGCGGTCTCAAGTCTTCGATCGTGAGCAGGTCTACTTCGAAATGACCTGACGATCTCCTGACTTCAGATCCACAACGAACACTGCGTCATATGCAGCGTCGGAGACAAACGCAATCTGGCGTTCCTCGTCGATCTCGATATTCGAGGGACGGCCGAAACTCGCGCCGCGTCCGACTTGTTCGATCCCTTGCAGCCAACTTGCCCTGAAATCACAAACTGCGCGCCAGTAGCGATGTCGACGGAGAGTAGTCGAATCGGGCATTGCTCGATCATGACGAGACGGTTGTTGCCACGGTCCCGGGCGATTGCACCTGACGACCTGAAGAATGGCGCGCCAGCAGAAATAGCCGTCACTGCGCCGTTGGCGAGATCTGCTTTGCTCAGAGCACCGGAAGAGCCGTCCGCGACGTAGAGGATTTGACTCTCTGCGTCGAGCGCGATACCGCTCGCCGGCCCGAGGTGATCGTTTGTGATAAAGGTGCGAACACCCTCTATATATAGACTGTCGTTGCGGCGCGAAGCCGCATCCGCCCGCTTGTCTGGTGTTATTTGGGCGCATTATAGGGCGGGGTGTAAGCCGAGCCGAGACGTTTTCGTGAGCAGACATCTGCCATGAGGCCAGTGAACGGCTGCGAATGTCGCTGTTCTTTACAGTGCTCTTGTAAGACCACCCGAGCGTCACGTTAAGTGAGTGGATTTCTTCGGGCTAACTTTCGGCGGCATAGTTGATGCCGCTTCTGCGTTTGCAGGATTACTCGTTCAGACCGCGTTGAGGTTGGATTATGAACATTGGACGTCGATCGTATATCTGCCTGGTGATGCTGTTCTTCTTCGCTTCGCCAAGCCGGGCATTTCCTGTACAGACTCCGCTCGATGATCCGTTCCGCTCTGTTGTGTTTGACTTCGACGTAAACGCCTCCATTCGCACTCCGGAATCCATGAGCTACGACTCGGACTCACAGCGCCTTTCGTATGCCGCCCTTGGTCAATTCGAACTGCATCGTCCTGCATCGTCCCTCAGCTTCGATGGTTTTTTCGCGTGGCAAGTCTCGGTAGACGCTTTCGGTGAACTCCTCGATCGCGGATCGATGTTGTGGTTCGGCGATCTGGGAAATGGAAATCAACTCCTGGCGAGCGGGACACTGCGCGATATCGGCTTCGGACAGCTTGGCGATGCTGGCGGGGTCTTTAGTTTCACCTCGTTCAGAGCAGTGTTCGACAATAATTATCTGGATGACGCAGTTGCGGACTTTGGCCCTCGAATGGGGCTTTTCTTTGAGGTGAGCCTGCTCCTTACAGATCCATCACCATTCACCTCTGACTTCGCCTGCGATCTGAGCAACCCGCCACAATGCCCCGGAAGCTATTTCTCAACCTCTGGCCTCACCAAAATCGTAGTTCCGGAGCCATCAGCGGTGGGGCTGTTTGCCCTTGGATTCCTTATGCTGGGGCTCGGTCAATCGGCTCGACGTGGGTGCATTGGAGCGGCGGGAACTTGAGAGCGCCCTCGTACACTCGTGAAGCCTGGCGTTCCATGAATGTCGAAACATTTCGCCCGTACGTGAGTGATGTTCAGCTGCAACCAAGGGCGATGCGAATTGGTGCGGTCACCGGAAACCTGATCCGCTGATCGCCGCACCTGCTCCGCTTCCATTCCTATCGGCGTAGCGAACGTAGCCGGCGTGGCGCAGCAACGAGCAATCCCATGCTCGCCATACAGAACAGCCGGGCGGGCGCAGGTTCCGGCACTTGTACGGTCGACGGCAAGAGTCTTGCAATTCGGGCATGAAGAGACAGATCTATTGCTGTGCAAGGCCGCAAACGCTGGCTGATCCTGATGTTGTCCAGGGATAGTTCAAACGGGACAGCGCCAACAGGGAACAAACAACACGACTTCGGCGATGAAGGAGGATTGACGCTTTCGAGGGCGCACCATGGAATTCTTTCGCGGCCGATTGATCGATCATATTCACTTGCGTGTTCGTGATCTCGATGCAAGCAAACGATTCTACCGGGCCGCGCTCGAGGCGCTGCGGAAGGCAGACGGAATCCGTGAGAGCGCTGATCATCTC
>JBOHZJ010000501.1:0-18820 GCA_050738395.1 Steroidobacter sp. | reverse complement strand
GTCCACTCCACCCATTGCGCCGGCTATGCGAACAGAGAAAAATTCGGTTCATGAAGCACCGGGATCAGAAAGCTGCGCCTCGCGACGACGGCGGCGTCGTGTACTCGACCGGCATCGGTGAGCGCTGCTCGAATTGTCTGCGCGCCGTACGCGAGTGCGTTTGCAGGAAAGGCGCGCCGGGCAAGACGACGAACGACGGTACGGTGCGCGTCAGCCGTGAGACGCAGGGGCGCAGGGGCAAAGGAGTGACAGTCATTTCCGGGCTTGGGCTCGCGGCGACTGAACTGGAGGCTCTGGCGACGGAACTCAAGAAGCGATGCGGTTCCGGCGGCTCGGTCGAAAACGGCCGGATTGAAGTTCAGGGCGATCATCGCGACCGGTTGGTGGAGGAACTGACGCGTCGCGGCTGGAAGACCAAACGCGCGGGCGGCTGATGCTGCACTTGCTCCTGCAGTTCGATTACTCTCGGCGGCTCGTCAATCGTTCACGGAGATATGCATGAAGAATTTGTCCGCGCTCACGATCGCCGCCCTGTTCGCGGCAAGCGTCGCGCTCGCAGCTCCAGTCAAGTACACGATCGATCCGGACCACACCTATCCGAGCTTCACGGCCGACCACATGGGCGGCCTCTCCACCTGGCGCGGCAAGTTCAACGCGACGTCCGGGTCAGTTGTGCTCGATCGGGAAGGCCAGACCGGCAGCATCGACGTGACGATCGACGCGCGCTCAATCGATTTTGGTCACGACAAGATGAACGACCATGCGAAGTCGCCCGATATGTTCGACGTCGCGAAGTTCCCGACCGCGAGTTACACGGGCAAGCTCGCCAAATTCGTGAATGGCGCGCCGACGCAGGTCGATGGGTCGCTGACATTGCACGGCGTGACCAAACCCGTGACGCTCAGGATCGACAGCTTCCTGTGCAAGCCGCATCCAGTGTCGAAGAAGGAAATGTGCGGCGCGAACGCCAGCGGCACGATCAATCGCGACGACTTCGGCGTCGGCTATGGCAAGCAGATGGGTTTCAAAATGGACGTCGGCCTCAACATTCAGGTCGAGGCGACCAAGGCGGAGTGACAGGAAGGCGCGGCTGGGCGACCGGCTACTGGCTACGGTAAGACGCAACATTCTGGTCTGGTTGTAGCCTGTCGCCTGTAGCCCGTTGCCAGCGCCTCGGCGCAGCGCTACGGAGCGCCAGTCTCCGTTCGCCGCGCTGCTCGCTCGCCAAGTACCGAACAGCCCAGCGAGCCGAGCACGAATATCAGGCCCATCCATGGCAGAAAGCGTGGACCGACGAGGGTCCACGCGGTCGCGCCGAGCACCGTGCCGAGCGAAGTGCCGAGATAACCGACCGAGGAGTTCAGAGCTATCGTCGCAGCCGCCAGCGAGGGCGCGACCAGCACGAGCCGTGTCTGCTGCGACGAAGGGAAGGCGCCAGAGCCAAGGCTCCATACGACCTGTAAGACAAACACAAGGCTCAGCGAGACGCCAAACACTGGCCACAACGCGAACGCCACGGCGATCAGCAAGCCCGACGCGTACGCCACATGCCCGGCGCCCTTGCGCTGGATGAGACGGACGCTTGCGAGATTGCCGATGAGACCGCCGACGCCGTTCACGAAGAACAGACCGGCAAGCACCGCGCCGGAGACACCATGCATCGTGAGCATGATCGGCGCGATGTAACTGAAGACGAGCATGTTGCCGACGGCGTTGAGCGCAGTCGCTCCGGTCAGCAACGTGAGTGCGCGGCTGCGCAGCACCTCGATCCATCGCTGCCAGTTGAGCGGCGGCACTTTCACGCCCACGGGCAGTGCACGCCAGACGAGCACTGCGGTCACGCCGCTCGCAACGCCAATCACGCTCAGCGCGACGCGCCAGCTCGCGTACGAACCAATCAGCACCACCAGCGGGCTGCCGACCACCGAGCCGATCGCCCACCCCATCATCAGCTTCGCTATGGACGGACCGCGCTCGTGCTCCGGGACGAGCATGCTGACCGTCGCAGCAACCTGCGGCGTGTACACCGCCGAGGTGATCGCAGCGAGGATGCGCATCGCCATCAATTGCCCATACGTCTGGCTGAACGCGCCCAGCACGTTTGCGAGCGCGCAGATTGCGAGCGAGGCCGTCAGCAGCTTGCGGCGGTCGATGCGAGAACCCGCGGTTGCGAGCACCGGCGCACAAAAGCCCGCCGTCACCGCAAACGCGGCGATCAGCAACCCGGCCTCCGCGACCGAGACGCTCAGCGACGCCGCGATCTCGTTCAGCAGACCGCTGATGCTCATGAAGCTGGTGGCGACGAAGAAGTTGCCGGCGATCAGCACGGCGAGACGCGGAGCGGGCATCCTGTCCATTACGGCTGCGACGCCGTTTCGCGGCGCGCCGCCTGCTCTCCGAACACCGAGCATGCAAGTGCAGCCACGACGAAGATGAAACCGACCCATGGCATGAAGCGCGGTGCAACCATCGTCCATGCGCTCGCACCGATCGTCGCGCCGATCGAGCCGCCGAGATACGTCATCGAGGAATTCAGCGCGATGGTTGCGCCTGCGAGCATGGGCGCCACTGCGACCAGGCGCGCCTGTTGTACGGCCGGAAATCCCGCGCTGCCGAGGCTCCAGAGAAACTGCACGACGTAAATCGCCGCCGCCCAGCTCGCGCAGAGCGGCCATAGCAACAGCATCAGGGCCGACCAGCCATTGCATTTGTACGCGACGCTCGTCGCGCCGACGCGGCGCACGAGCCGCACGCTGATCAGATTCCCGAGCAGCCCACCGACGCCCGATGTGAACAGCAACGCTGCGAGCGCCGGCCCGCTGATCCCCTGCACTGCCTTCACGATCGGCGCAATGTAGCTCAGCATCACGTTGCCGCCGACGTTGGTCAGCGCCGTCGCAGCAGTCAGCCAGCACAGCGCCGGAAAGCGCAGCACCTGAAACCAGCGATGCCAGTTCAAAGGCGGAACGTGGATGTTCGACGGCAGCGAACGCCAGACCAGGATCGCAACGACGCCGCTTGCGACGCCGATGAAGAGGAACGACGCACGCCAGTCGGCGAGCGATGCGATCAGCACCGACAGCGGATTGCCGAGCACCGAACCGACCGCCCACCCGACCATCAGCTTCGCCAGCATCGGCGGGCGTTCGGCGTCAGAAACGAGTGTGCTGACCGTTGCTGCAACCTGCGGTGTGTAGACCGCCGACGTGACGGCCGCGAGCACACGCGCAAGCATCAATTGCTCGTAGGTCTCGCTGAAGGCTGCGAGGATGTTCGCGATCGCGCATACCGCCATCGAGCCGGTCAGCAGTTTGCGGCGATCAATGCGCGATCCAAGCGTCGCCAGCGTCGGAGCGCAGATCGCCGCGGAAATCCCGAATGCGGCGATCAGCAGGCCAGCTTGCTCGATCCCGATGGATAGCGATGCTGCGATTTCGTTCAGCAATCCGCCGACGCTGAGAAAGCTGGTCGCAACGAAAAAATTTCCGGCAATCAGCACCAGCAGGCGGCGGTTCGGCATCGCGCAATGTTAACGGCGCGCACGCAAGGAATCTTCAGAGTCCGAAAAGGATCTCCACGGGGACGACGACTCGGAGAAGGAAATCAAGAGAGGCGGCGAACGGAAACGGAGAATTTCCGTTTCTTGTCCCGCCCGTATCCCGTGAGCCCGTGGAGACTCCGGCGCCTGAATCAGGAATCCAGTCGCGGGCTGTAGCTCAGCCGGAAACCGTCGTTGCCGCAAAGTTGCGACAATCGCTCGGTCAGCTCGCGGGTCGGCTTGACCGACCATTCTTCCGAGAGCACCAGTTCTGCTCGCGCTGCAGAACTCTGGTATCGGATGGCGATCGCGCAGCGTCCGCCGCGAAACGGTTTCAATGTCTGTTCGAGCGACTTGATGAAGTTACGGGCGGCGCCTTCCGGCCAGCGCAGCACCAGTCGTCGCGCGTACTGCTCGCGCGCCTGGTCGATGTCAAACACGCGCTTGGCGGTGAGACGCCATCCTTCGATGTACTCGTCGTATCGCAGCGACCCTTCCACGATCAGAATCGCGCTCTTCGCAATCAGACTTCGATATTGCTGCCAGACGTCCTCGAACATCGACGCTTCGAGTCGGCCGCTGCGATCGTCCAGAGTGAAAATCACTCGCTGACCGCGCTTGCCCAGGTCGAACACCATGCCGGCGACGGTGGCGGGTTTACCTTTGAAGTGAAAACCTTCGTTGCTCGGCGCTGGCCGATCGCCGATCACGTCTGCAATCCGGCCGCTGATGATCGGTCGGACTTCGTTTTCGAATTCTTCGAATGGATGGCCGGTGAGATACAAACCGAGCGTGTCGCGTTCGCCGTCGAGCCGCACGCGACGGCTCCAGTCCGGCAGCACCTCGTTGACGACCGGCGAAGGCGCGCTTGCACTGGTGTCCATCAGACCGAACATATCGTCCTGTCCGACGACGCGCGCGCGGATGGTCTGATCGGCGAGCTGCATGGCGGCGGGCAACGAGTGCATCAGCGTAGCCCGGTTCGCGCCGAGCGCATCGACGGCGCCGGAGCGGATCAGCGCTTCGAGCACGCGTCGGTTCATGCGATTGACATCGCTGCGACGGCACACGTCCGCGAGATCGCGATATGCCCCGCTCTCCTGTCGCTGCGCCACCAGCATATCGATCACCGCCTGGCCGACGCCCTTGATAGCCCCCAGACCGTAGCGAATGCTGCGCTCACCGGAAACAGTGAACATGTAATGCGAATGGTTGACATCGGGCGGCTCGACCTTCAATTGCATGCGGCGCGCTTCATCGATCAGCGTGACGACCTTGTCGGTCTTGTCCATGTCGGAGGACAGCACGGCTGACATGAAGGCTGCCGGATAGTGCGCCTTCAGCCACGCGGTCTGATACGAAAGCAGCGCGTACGCCGCCGAATGTGATTTGTTGAATCCGTAGCCCGCAAACTTCTCCATGAGATCGAAGATGTGCTCGGCCGTATGCGCCTCCACACCGCGTCGCGTCGACCCATCGACGAAAATCGAGCGCTGCTTCGCCATCTCTTCTGCCTTCTTCTTGCCCATCGCGCGCCGTAGCAGATCGGCGCCGCCGAGCGTGTAGCCCGCCAGCACCTGAGCGATCTGCATGACCTGCTCCTGATACAGGATGACCCCGTAGGTCGGCGTGAGCACCGGCTTGAGCTCGGGGTGCAGGTAGTCGATCGGACCGGTCGTTTTGCCGTGCTTGCGCGCGATGAAGTCATCGACCATCCCCGATTGCAGCGGACCCGGACGAAACAGCGCGACGAGCGCGACGATGTCATCGAAACAATCGGGCTGCAGCCGCCGGACCAGATCCTTCATGCCGCGCGATTCGAGCTGGAAGACGGCGGTGGTTTCGCAGCGCTTCAGCAGATCGAACGTCGGCTTGTCATCCATCGGCAGCGCGGCGATGTCGAGCGGCGGCTCGCCTTTGCGCTCGCGCTCCGCATTGATGATCTTGACCGCCCAGTCGATGATCGTCAGCGTGCGCAGACCGAGGAAGTCGAACTTCACCAGCCCCGCCGCCTCCACGTCGTCCTTGTCGAACTGCGTCACGACATTGGCGCCGGTCTCGTCGCAGAAGAGCGGTGCAAAGTCGGTCAGCACTGAGGGCGCAATCACGACGCCGCCGGCGTGCATGCCCGCGTTACGCACCAGACCTTCGAGCGACATCGCCATATCGAGAACCGCGCGCGTCTCCTCCTCGTTGCGATAGCGGCGACGCAGCTCTTCCTCTTTTTCGAGCGCGTCCTTGAGCGTGATGCCGAGCTCGAAGGGAATCAGCTTCGCGATCGAGTCGGCGAACCCATAGCTCATGCCGAAGACGCGCGCGACATCGCGAACGACCGCCTTCGCGGCCATCGTGCCGTAGGTGATGATCTGCGAAACGCGATCGCGGCCATAGCGCTCTGCGACGTACTCGATGACACGGTCGCGGCCGTCCATGCAGAAGTCGACGTCGAAGTCGGGCATCGACACGCGTTCCGGATTCAGGAAGCGTTCGAACAACAGGTCATAGCGCAATGGATCCAGGTCGGTGATGCCGAGCGCATACGCCGCCAGCGAACCAGCCCCTGAACCACGACCCGGCCCCACCGGCACACCGTTCTCGCGCGCCCAGCGAATGAAGTCCGCGACGATCAGAAAATAGCCGGCGAAGCCCATCTGACAGATGACGCCGAGCTCACTCTCGAGCCGCTGTTCGTACTCCTCTTGCGCGATCGCGCGCCCGTGGACCGGCGCGGCGGCGAGCTGCAGCAGTCGCTTTTGCAGTCCACCTTGCGATTCTTCGCGCAGATAGTCCTCAGTGCTGAGCCCCGACGGCACGGGATAGGCCGGCAGCACCGATTTGCCGAGCTTCAATTCCAGCGTACAGCGACGTGCGATTTCGAAGGAGTTTTCGATCGCTTCGGGTGCATCCCTGAACAGTTCGGCCATCTGCTGCGGCGACTTGAGGTATTGCTGTTCGCTGTAGCGCCGACGCCGCTTCGGGTCATCGAGCATCGCGCCTTCCTGAATGCACACGCGCGCCTCGTGCGCCTCGAAATCTTCGCGGCGAATGAAACGCACATCGTTGGTCGCGACGATCGGAACGCCGCGTTCGACCGCAAGCTGCAGTGCGCCCTGTACGTAACGCTCCTCGCCTTCACGACCGGTGCGTTGCAATTCGAGGTAGTAGCGATCGCCGAACACGCTCAGCCAGAAATCGAGCGATGCGCGCGCGTCGTCGTCCCGGCCATTCAGAATCGCGCGACCCACGTCGCCGTCACGGGCGCCGGATAGCGCGATCAGACCTTCCAGGTTTTGACATGTCAGCCACGCACGATCGATGGTCGGAACGCCCTTGCGTTGCCCTTCGAGATAAGAACGGCTCACCAGCCGCGTCAGATTCAGGTAGCCCACTTCGCCCTGACACAGCAGTACGAGCGTCGAAGGTTCGACGCGCTCTCCCAGCTCGCGCACCTTGAGGTCGACGCCGATGACCGGCTTGACCCCGGCTGACTGCGCCGCGCGATAGAACTTCACCATCGCGAACAGATTGCTCTGATCCGTCAGCCCGACCGCCGGCATGCCGCCGGCGGCCACGGCGTCCATCAGACCTGGCGCGCCCTCGGATTCACTTTGAATGCGCACGACGCTGTCGACCAGCGAATACTCCGTGTGCAGATGCAGGTGGATGAAGGACATGGTTGGCGGTTGACGGTTGACAGTTGACGGTGAAGAAGGATGCTTTTCTTTTCGGGCCGCCAACTGTCAACTGTCAACCGTCAACTCGCTTTCATGGCTTCGCCATGAAAGCCGCACCGGTTCGAAACTGCGGCGGTGAATCGGGGATGGCCCGTACCTGTCGAGCGCCTCGTAGTGTTGCGGCGTGCTGTAGCCCTTGTGCGAAGCGAAACCGTACTGCGGGTACAGCGCATCAAGCCCAATCATCATCTGATCGCGGGTGACCTTGGCGAGGATGGACGCGGCGCCGATGCAGGTGCGTAGCGCATCGCCGTCGATGATCGCCTCGAAACTGCATGTGAGCGGCAGACCGGCGAATGAGGGACAGCGATTGCCGTCGATCTGCACATGCGCCGGATGGACGCGCAGGCCTACAAGCGCGCGGCGCATCGCCAGATAGGTCGCCTGCAGGATGTTGTGCGCATCGATTTCTTCGACATCGGCCCACGCGACCGACCACGCAATGGCGCTGCGACGAATCTTGATCGCAAGCTCGGCGCGCTCCTGCGGTTCGATCACTTTGGAGTCGCGCACCCCGCGAATGCGCTTGTGCGGATCCAGGATCACGGCGCCCGCGACCACGGGCCCCGCGAGCGGCCCGCGGCCCGCTTCATCGACGCCTGCGATGAGACCGGCGACGGCGAGCGGTAGATTCATTGATCGAGTGAGCATGTTGTCGTTCTTGTCCGCTTGTGCAATCAACCGCTAACCGCTGCCCCTGTGTATCAATTCCACGATAGCGTCGGCGGCGCGCGCACTCGCATCGCGTCGCAGCGCCTCATGGATCGAGGTGAAAGTTTGCACGAGCTGATCGCGATCGGCACGCTCCAATTGTGCGAGGACGGCGGGGCCAAGCACGTCGGCGCGCACGGCATCATTGAAATACTCCGGAACGACCTCACGGCCCGCCAGCAAGTTTGGCTGAGCGAAGAATGGAGCCTTGAACAGTTTCAATCGCTTGAGAAGAAAACTTGTGAGTGCGCTCAAGCGATAGGCCACAACCATCGGACGCTTCACCAGCGTCGCCTCGAGCGTCGCGGTACCGGATGCGAGCAGCACGGCGTCGCTGGCCGCCATGACCTGCTGCGCCCGGCCCTCGATGAGCGTGACTCGATCGAGTACACCCACAGAGTCGAGTGCGGCGGAAAAGATCCGACGTGCGTGCTCGTCCGCGAGGGCTGCGACGAATCTGAGTTGCGGTCGGCGTTCGAGCAGCCAGGCCGCTGATGCTGCAAAGTCCGGGCTCAAACGCGAGATTTCGCCTTGCCGGCTGCCGGGGAGCAACGCGACCCACGTACCTTCGCGATCCAGCCCAAGCGATTCGCGTGCTGCGCGCGCATCGAGATGTATCGGAATCTGATCCGCGAGCGGATGCCCGACGAACTCCGCCCTGACCGAGTGCGCGTCGTAGAACTGCTTCTCGAATGGCAGCAGGCACAGCACGAGGTCCACGGCGCGCCCGATGGTGCGCACCCGTCCTGGACGCCACGCCCAGATCTGCGGACTCACGTACTGAACGGTGCGGACGCCCTGCGCCTTGAGTTTCGGCGTCAGCCGCAGATTGAACTCCTTGGCGTCGACGCCGACGTACACGGCCGGTCGCTCCTTCAACACACGTTCGATGAGTCGTCGGCGAATAGCGAGCAGGCGCGGCAGGTGAGGCAGGATCTCCACCAGTCCCATGACCGCGAGGTTCTCGGCCCGCTCCCACGGGTCACAGCCTGCCGCGATCATGCGCGGGCCGGCGACGCCGGCAAATCGCGCATTCGGCATTCGAGCGCGCAGGGCGTCGATCAACTGTGCGCCGAGGTTATCGCCCGAGGTTTCGCCGGCGACGAGGACGATCAGCGGCGACGCGTCGCGGGCCAAGTGGCTAACTGGCCGACTGGCCAACTTGCCAGATGAGGACTTTCTCTACTCTGGCCAACTTACCAGTTAGCCCGTTGGCCAGTTGGCCTCTCATCTCACGATCCCCACCCGCTCGCGGCGCGGAGTGGAATCCGTGAGGAATTCCATGAGCGGGGCGAGTTCCGGTTGCGCCGCCGCACGCTGCGCAAGTTGTTCGATCGCCTGGGCGAGCTTGAGCTGGGAGCGGTACAGGATCTTGTACGCGTCGCGGATATTTCGGATCTGTTCGGTGGTGTAGCCGCGGCGCTTGAGTCCTTCTGCGTTGACACTATGCGGCTCTGCTGGGCGACCGACAGCCATCACGAACGGCGGCACATCGCGCGTCACCGCGGCGTTGTTCGCGATGAACGCGTGGTCGCCGATCTGGCAGAACTGATGCACGCCGGCGAAGCCGCCCATATGCACCCAGTCGCCGATCTCGACGTGGCCGCCGGCGATGGCGTAGTTCGCAAAGACGCAGTGCGACCCGACGACGCAGTCGTGAGCTACGTGCGCGCCAGCCATGAAAATATTGTCGCTGCCGATGCGCGTGACGAGTTGATCCTTGGTCGTACCGCGATTGATCGTGCAGCTCTCGCGAAAAATGTTGCGATCCCCGATTTCGAGACGCGTCGGCTCGCCTTTGTACTTGAGATCCTGCGGCGCTCCGCCGATCGAGGCGAACTGGAAAATCTGGTTCTCACTGCCAATGGACGTTGGGCCCTCCACCACGACATGAGGACCGATCCAGCAGCCCGCCGCGATCGTCACTCCGGCTCCAATCACGGTATATGGGCCGATTTCGACGTCGGTGGAGACTTGCGCGTCGGCAGCGATAATTGCTGTGGGGTGGATGGACATGCGTCGAAAGCAATCTCAGATGGCTCTCTTGCCGGGCGCGATCATGATCTCGGCGCTGGCGGCTTCGGCGCCGTCGACCTCTGCGGCGACGCCAAACTTCCAGATGCCGCGCAGCGTACGATCGAGCGTCGCTTTCAGGATCAACTGATCTCCCGGCGTGACAGGCTTGCGGAAGCGCGCCTTGTCGATCGCGACGAAATACAAATCCCGTTCTTCATCCGGATACACGCCTGCGGTCACGAACGCGAGAATGCCCGCGGCCTGCGCGAGCGCCTCCAGAATCATGACGCCCGGCATTACCGGACGATGAGGAAAGTGGCCGGGAAAAAAGGGTTCGTTCACGCTGACATTCTTGAGCGCACGAATCGACTTGCCGGACTGACACTCCAGAACGCGATCCACCAGCAGCATCGGATAGCGATGCGGCAGACGACGCAACACTTCGTCGATGTCCATCTTCAACGTTTCGGTCATTCGCTCCTTCCTTGCCAGTTCTTCGGGGCTCATTTTTCCTCATTCTCCGCACGCGCTTCGTCGGTCGCTGCGCCGCGCTGCCTGCGCACCTCGCGCACGAACTCGTCGAGCTGATAGAAACGCGCCGCGTTCTTGCGAAAACGCGCGGCTTCGTCGACCGGCAATCCGCTCGAATAATAGCCCGGCTTGTGGATGCTGCTCGAGACAAACGACTTGCCGGTCAGAACCACGTCGTCGCAGATCGTCAGGTGGCCGGCAATTCCTACCTGGCCGCCAATCATGCAACGTTTGCCGATCGTGCTGCTGCCAGCGACGCCGGAGCTGCCAGCCATTGCTGTATGCGCGCCGATCTGTACGTTGTGGGCGATCTGGACCTGGTTGTCGAGCTTCACGCCGTCGCCAATGATCGTGTCCTCGATCGCGCCACGATCGATGGTCGTGTTCGCGCCGATCTCCACATCGTCGCCAATTCGTACCGAGCCGACCTGCGGAATTTTTACCCACTCACCCTGGTCCGGAGCGATGCCGAACCCGTCGGCGCCGACGACTACGCCGGGGTGCAGGAGGCAGCGCGCTCCAATGACCACTTCCATACACAGCGTCACGTTCGCGATGAGGCGCGTGTCGGCGCCGATGCTCGCCCCGGCAAGAACCACGCAACCCGGCCCCACAAGGACGCGCGCTGCGATACGTGCACCTGCGCCGATCACTACCTGCGGACCGATCGATGCGCTCGCGTCGATGACCGCCGATGAATCGATAACGGCCGATGCATGGCGGCCCGGAGCAAGGGCTGGCGCCGGATGCAGGAACGCTGCAATGCGCGCGTAGGTCGCGTACGGATTCTTCGCAAGCAGCGCTGGAACCGGGCAGTCGCCTGCGAACTTCGGTTCGAGGACGACGACCCCTGCCTTCGTTTCCGCCAGGAATCGACGGTAGCGCGGATTGGCGAAGAAAGTCAGCGCCCGGCTATCTGCGCCTTCGAGCGTCGCGACGCGCGACACGCGCGCCTCAGGATCGCCTTTGAGGGTGCAGCCGTACCGAACCGCAAGTTCACCCAGACTCGCCGTCATGGCGTCACACGCATGAGCGCGTCCGGGAATGGCAATCGCGTTAGCCGATCAGGGCTTGGACGGCGGAGCAGCGGGCTTGGGCGCAGGCTTCGTCGCGCCGCCCGTCTTGAAACGGGACTGCAAGGCGCTCAGCACCTGCGGCGTGATGTCGAGCGATTCGTTGACGTAGAGCACTCCGTCGCCGACGACCAGATCGTAGTTCGACGCGCGCGCGAAGACCTGCACTTCCTGCAGGAGCGAACGCTGTAATTTGCCGAGCTCCTCGTTGCGCCTGAGGTTGAGATCCTCGACATATTCGTTCTGCTTGCGCGCCAGCTCACGTTGCCCATCGCGCAAATCTTTCTCCGCCGTGCGGCGCTCGTTTTCCGCCATCACCGCGCCGTCGCGCTGCAGCTTTTCCTCTTTCGATTTCAGATCCTTCTGCTGCGCAACGATTTCGCGTTGACGCGGCGCGAATTCATCCTGCAGCGCCTGCATCGAGGTCTTCGCCTGGGGCGCCTCCTCGAGCAGGCGTGGGATGTTGACGACCGCAATCTTGGTCTGCGCCTGAGCGACGACGCTCGGCGGGGCGGCCAGCACGGCGCCCAGCAGAAGGAGGGAATTGAAAGTAGACAGACGCGCCATATGCCATGGACCTCAGTATCAGAAAGTAACTGTCAGAACGCCTGACCGATGGAGAACTGGAAGCCTTCGACTTCATCGCCCCAACGCGTCAGCGTGTCGCCCCGTTCGTCGTTCAGCGGCATTGCATAGCTGAACCGGAATACGCCCAGCGGCGCGAGCCACTGCACCGCAACGCCGACGGACTGCTTGAGTTCATCATAACTGAAGCCATAGTCGACTACCGGCGCAACCGTGGTGGGATCGCCATCGAGATCCGGGGCCCGGAAGACTACACCCTGATCTGAAAATACGTTGCCGATATCGAAGAACACGCTGAAGCGCGCGCTGTTGCGCCATTTCTCCGGCATCGGCAGCAACAATTCCGTCTGCGCAACGGTCTTGATATTGCCGCCGTAGGGCCGCCCGAAGTCGTCCCTCGGCCCCAACCGACTCTCACGGAAACCGCGCACGGATTCCGGGCCGCCCGCGAAATATTGGCGGTACGGCGGCAAGGCGGTCGTATCCCCCATGGCCTTGCCGTAGGCGGCTTCGAGATTGAACATCAGAGTGAAGCCGCGCCAGATCGGAATGAACTGCAAGTAGTCATATGACGCGGTCCAGTAGTCTACGTCGCTGACCGGTAGGGCGTAACCGACATTGAACCGATGTCGCGCTCCCCGGTCCGCGAAGATTGCGCGGTTGCGCGAGTCGAAACGCCATCCCAGATTCAGTTCGTACGAATCGAACTGGCTGCGGTAGATGGCGGTGTCTGCATCCGTACACGGCAGGCCGTCGTTGACAAATTTGAAGCACGACACCTCCGGATTGCCGTTCATGCTCACCCAGTCGATCGCCTGCTGGGCGCTGGAGTTCTCGTATACCGCCAGCTCCGCGCGTTGGGCCGAAATACCAGCGCCGAGGTACTGAAATTCGGTGATCGGATAGTCATAGTTGACCGCCGCCGAGATCGTTTGTGTGTCGAAATCCGACGTCGCCGACGTGAACTGCGTGACATCGCGATAACCGACCGAAATGGACCGCTGCACCTCATCGATCGTCGTGTAGCGATCGGTATGCGAGAAGCTGAAGGCCTTGGAGTAACGGCCTGAGTTGATCTCGGCCGCGATGCGATTGCCCGAGCCCATGAAATTAGAATGTACGAAGTTGCCGTTCAGAATCACCGACTGGGACTCAGAGTAGCCGACGCCGCCGCCAAACTGTCCCGGCAAACCCTCCTCGATTTCGAAGTCCACATCGACAAGGTCGCCGGCGCCGGGCACCGGATTCGTTTCGACCTCGACCTTCTCGATGAACGGCAGGCGCTGGATACGCTGTTTCGATCGTTCAACCTGTGAGTTCGAGAGATAGGCGCCTTCCAGCTGACGCATTTCGCGCCGAAACACCTCGTCGTTCACGCCCGACGTCCCGTTGAAGTTGACCCGACGCACGTATACTCGGTTCTTCGGATCGACGACGAAGGTGAGCGAAATCTCCTTCGTTTCCGGGTTGGGCTGCGGCACCGGGTCAATCGTCGCAAAAGCGTAGCCATCGATGCCGAGCCGGAACTTCATTGCCTCGGTCGTGGCGGTGATGTGCCGCAGGGAATAAGTGTCGCCCGGCCTGAGGAAAATCAGGCGGCGCAGTTCTGATTCCGGTACGACGAGATCGCCGGCGATCTTGATCTCCGAAATCTTGAAGACGTCGCCTTCATCCACGTTGATCGTGACGAACATGTCGTCTTTCTCGGGAGCGATCGCTACCTGCGTCGAGGTGACGGCGAAATTCGCGTAACCGCGATCCATGTAGTAGGAGCGCAGCTTCTCCAGGTCCCCGGACAGGGCCTCGCGCGCGTAGCGATCGTCCTGGCGGTACCACGACAGCCAGTTCGGCGTGCGCAGCTCGAACTGCTCGAGCAGCTCCTCATCGCCGAACGCGCTGTTGCCGGCGATGTTGATCTGGCGAATGCGCGCGCGCTTGCCTTCATTCACCTCGATCGCAATCTTGACCTTGTTGCCCGGCACTTCCTCCACTTTCGTGTCGACGCGAACCGCGTATTTGCCGCGCGAGAAATACTGGTCGGTCAGGTATTGCTCCACCTCATCGAGTACCGATTGATCGAAGGTCTTGCCGGTCGCCAGACCGACGTTCCGCAGCGACTTCTGCAGGTCCTCGGTCTTGATGTCCTTGTTGCCCTTGATCTCGAAGCTTTCGATGGAAGGTCGTTCGAGCACTGCGATCACCAGTGTGCCGCCGTCGCGACGCACCTCGACGTCACGGAAAAAACCGGTGTCGTACATGGCGCGCAGTGCTTCGGCGATGCGGCGCTGATCGAGCTGATCGCCAATGTTGACCGGCAGGTAGTTATAGACCGTGCCTTCGGAGATGCGCTGCAGCCCTTCGATGCGGATATCGCCGACGGTGAAATTCTCGGGTGCGGACGTCTGCGCTACAGTCGCGTTTGGGAAAGCGCCCGTCGCCGCGAATGCAAGCGTCGCGTGAATGATGGATCTCAGTCGCATTTACGTTCTGACGCCTCGGCGCTTGTGAATAGCCGCCATCTGATGAGCTCGATAGCTCCGATCGGAATTTGTCCTTCGGGCATCGGCATCGTTTCGAAAGCCAGGGTGGAAGCGCAATTCCGCGCTTCCTCAATTCAAATGTCGTGCAATGTCGTTATAGAACGCCAGCGACATCATCAGGATCAGCATCGCTATGCCAATCTGTTGGCCCAGCAACTGTGCACGCTCTGAGACCGGCCGCCCCTTCACCAGTTCCGCGAGTTGATATACAACCTGACCGCCGTCGAGAATCGGGATGGGCAGAAGATTCAGCACGCCGAGGCTGATGCTGATCAACGCAAGCGTGCTCAGAAAAATCCGCCAGCCCTGCCGCGCTGCGAATCCTGTGGTTTCGGCGATACTGATCGGGCCGGAAATCGCCTTTAACGACACGTCGCCGGTGACAATGCGCCCGACGATGCGCAATGTGAACATCGAGGTGTCCCACGTCTTCCGGGCGGCCTGCCCGATGGCGGCGACAGCGCCGTATTTCTGCAGCGTGAGGATGTCCTGCGTTGTACGCCCGCCTTCAATCGGCTTGTTCAGGGGTGCGATCCCGATACGCCCAACCTTCTTGTCGCCAACGGTGTCCTCGCCGATGGTGATCGGCAACGTGATGAGGTCGCCGTCGCGGCGGATTTCGAGCGCGACGCTGCGATTCATATTCGCCTCGACGCGCTTCACCAGTTGTCCGAAGTCTGCGATCGACTCGCCCTCGAACTTGAGAATCTCATCCCCGACCTGCACACCCGCCTTGTCTGCGGGAGATCCATCGACAACTGTAGCCACGACAGCCGCCACGCGGGGGCGCCAGATGTCGAAGCCGAGTCCGGGCAGCAACGCATCTGGCTGGGTGAGCGCGCGGCTTTGATTACCTGCAACCAGGGCGAGTTCGCGCTCGCCTCCATCAACGCCGCGAACGCGCAAATTGATCGTACCGTCGTCAGTCAGATCATCGATGATGCCTAGTGTCGCCGCTTCGAGCGTCTCGGTTTTCTGACCCGCGACCTCGAGGATCTGATCCTCATATCTCAGACCCGCCCGCGAGGCGATCGATTCAGGTGCAACTTCGCCAATGATGGGCTTGAGCGCCGGTACGCCTGCGACAAATAGCACCCAGTACAGCGCGACCGCGAAAATCAGATTGAACGCCGGACCTGCAAGCAGCACTGCAATGCGCTTCCATACAGGCTGGCGGTTGAACGCCCGCGGCGCCTCGTGCGCCGGCACGTCGCCCTCGCGCTCATCGAGCAACTTGACGTACCCGCCAAGCGGGATCGCTGCGATGACGTACTCGACCTGATCCTTCCCGTGCGTGCGGCGCCAGAGGGGCTTGCCGAAGCCGATGGAAAACCGCAGCACGCGGATGCCGAGCCGTCGTGCGACCCAGAAATGGCCGAACTCGTGCACGGCGACGAGCACGCCAATCGCAACGATGAACGCCGCAATCGCGATCAGGACGTCCAGCGGACTGTCGGTCGGAATCATGCACACACTCCCGCTCTCGATGAGACCACGGCGTGCGCCTCGCGGCGCGCCCACTCATCGGCGTTCAATACGTCCTGAAGCGATGCGGCCGGAGCCGCTGTATGTCGCGCCATGACGCGATCAATCACTTCCGGGATTTCGAGGAAAGCCAGGCGACGCTCCAGAAACGCGCCAACGGCGACTTCATTGCAGGCGTTCAGCACTGCGGGTGCGGTTCCACCAGCGTCTGCTGCAGCACGCGCCAGACGCAGACAGGGAAACCGGTCGAGATCTGGGGCCTCAAAATCCAGGCGCGCCGTGCGCAGAATGTCGAGAGATTCTACACCCGACGCCAGTCGTTCCGGCCAGCCGAGCGCATGCGCAATGGGCGTACGCATATCCGGATTGCCGAGTTGAGCGAGCATTGAACCATCGACGTATTCGACCAGCGAATGCACGATGCTCTGCGGATGCACGACAACATCCACTCGCTCTGGCGGCAGATCGAAGAGCAAACAGGCTTCGATCAGCTCCAGCCCCTTGTTCATCAGCGTCGCGGAATCGACCGAAATCTTCCGTCCCATGACCCAGCGCGGATGTGCACAGGCCTGGTCCGGAGTCACGTCCCGCAACGTACTCAGCGGCGATCTGAGGAACGGACCGCCCGAGGCGGTCAGAAGCACGCGGCTCACGCCCTTAGGCGCCTTACCTGCCATACACTGAAAGATCGCATTGTGTTCGCTGTCGACGGGAATCAGAGTCGCTCCGCCCGCGCGCACCGCCTGCATGAAAAGCGGGCCGGACATCACCAGCGCTTCCTTGTTCGCCAGCATGATGCGCTTGCCGGCGCGCGCCGCAGACAGACTCGAGGCAAGCCCCGCCGCACCGACAATGGCGGCCATGACGGCGTCAACGTCCGCATGCGCCGCGATCTCGCTGAGCGCGCGCTCGCCGGTGAGCACTTGCGTGGCGCAACCAGCGCCGCGCAATTCGTCGGATAACTGCGCAGCGGCGGCGGCATCGACTACCACGGCAAAACGAGGACAGTGCGTGAGGCACTGCTCCCGGAGGCGCACGATATTGCGATGCGCGGCAAGTGCAAATACCTCGAAGCGATCACGATGGCGGTCCAGCACGTCCAGCGTGCTGAGGCCGATGCTCCCCGTCGAACCCAGAACGGCGACGCGCATCCTGTTCATTTCGTGGCGCTTCATCTCAACGGCGTCACTTCAAGCAGATCGAGCCACTGCAGACCCACCAGGAAGACTGGAGCGGCGGCGGTTACGCTATCCACCCGATCCAGCAGTCCACCATGACCGGGCAGCAGACCTCCGCTGTCTTTGAGACCAGCGTGGCGTTTGAACAGGCTCTCTGTCAGATCGCCCACAATCGAGGCGACCGCTACAACGGCGCACAGGCCGATAAACGCGGCCGGGTTCATCCCGAACCACCGCACGCCGAGCAGCGCCATGATCGCAGCCGCAAGCAAGCCGCCCATCACGCCTTCCCACGTCTTGCCCGGGCTCACCTTCGGGGCCAATTTGTTGCGACCGAACCGCCGCCCCGCGAAATACGCGCCGATGTCGGCGGCCACGACGAGCAGCAACAAAAACAGCAGCAATCGGGGGGCGTGAGCATGGAGCTGGGTCAGCGCGAGCCAAGTCGGAACCAGGACGAATACGCCTGCAATCGCGGCCGTGGCTCGATTTACGGCCGTCGGCGCCGCCGCGATCCAGAGGAGCGCGACCAGCCACCAGGCCATCGTCGCGTAGAGTACGGCCTCAAGTACATCGCGATCGGCGCCAAGAAACCATACTGCCGCTATTCCCGAGGAAATAGCGACTACGTAAAGGATGCGCGCTGAACGGAGTCTGAAATCCGGGAACGCAGACCATTCCCAGGCGCCCGCAAGCACCAGCAAGGTGAACGCTCCAACGGTGGCCTGATGGGGCAGCCACAGAATGACGATCAGGACGAGCGGCGCGAGTATGAGCGCTGTAATTACGCGCTGGCGCAGCATCAGCGAGACTCGACCTGGTCCGGGGCGAGACCAAAGCGTCGCTGACGTCGACCAAAATGCTCAATGGCCGCCTCGAGTTCGCGCTGCCCGAAATCCGGCCAGAGGGTGTCGCAGAAATACAGCTCCGTGTAGGCCAGATTCCACAGGAGGAAGTTGCTGATGCGCTGTTCGCCGCCGGTGCGAATCAGGAGGTCCGGATCCGGCAGAGCGGCCAATGCGACATGCCGGCCGATCGTGGACTCGTCGATCTCGCCAACCGCCATCTCTCCAGCAACGCACCGGCGAGCCAGCTCCTGCGCGGCGCAGGCGATGTCCCACCGGCCCCCGTAGGCGATGGCGATAGCGAGAATCATGCGGCGATTGCCGGCCGTGAGCGTCATCGCCGCCTCCATGCGGCTACGCAACGCGGGCGTCAACTGGTGAAGATTGCCGACGAACCGCAGCCGGATCTCGTTTTTGTGCAGATCGTCGACCTCGTCATCGAGCGCCTCCAGAAAACGACCCATGAGCATCGAGACTTCATCCTTGGGACGCTTCCAGTTCTCACTCGAGAACGCGAACAGCGTGAGCACTTCGACGCCGCACCGCGCGCAATTCTCGACGATCTGCTTGACGGCGCGCACGCC
>JBOHZJ010000500.1:0-14122 GCA_050738395.1 Steroidobacter sp. | reverse complement strand
GTAGAAACACCGTTGATTTCGGTCCGGTTGGCATCGGTGCCACGGATTTGCACACCGCGGCCGATACCGGCTTCGCGAGTTATCTGGATGCCTGTGACGTTTTCCAGCACCTCAGCGAGGTTCTGGTCGGGCAGCTTGCCGATATCCTCGGCATGGATGACTTCGACGAGATTGTCGGATTCGCGTTTTTCGGTGAGCGCGCTCGCAAGAGAGCTCCGAATTCCGGTAACAACGATTTCTTCAAGTGTTTCGGAACTTGCCTCTCCTGAAGACTGCGCCCACGCCGGAGTGGAAACAGCTCCCATCAACAGCAGAAACGATAGCGAGCCAGTGGAGGCAACATCATTGGTGGTACGCACGTCGGATCCCCCATCGATTTGAATTGGTCCTACCAATTTGCCGAGTCAGGGCGATCTGTCACGCGCTGCCGGCTAAATTTTGTGGGCCGACAGTGCCACCGCACCGCACGACTTGTCAACCGCAATTGACGATAACTTTGATAATTGGTCCTACCAATTTCACCGCCATGCGGCAATTGCGGCAGCGGTTGGGGATTGGCGCAGCTTGAGTAACCTCGACAAACACCGAGCGAACTAGGTCAGGGGCTCACAGCCGGTAATGACTGCAGAACTGATGATAGTTGCCTGGAGAATTGGTATATAGCATTGGTACCTACTTCAATCGCCTTAGCGACCAGGGAAGCACCGCATGAGTGACGAGCGTCTGTACCAATTGATCGCCGGAAAAATCGAAGCGCTAATCGATAGCGGCAAGTATCCGGCCGGCAGCCGATTGCCCGCGGAAAGAGAACTGGCAGAGAAGTTCGGCGTCAGCCGTGTCGCCGTACGCGAAGCGCAGATCGCTTTGCAGGCGGTCGGCCGCATCAAGATCAAGACCGGGTCCGGCGCCTATGTACTCGAGGCTCAAGCCGATGCCAAAAGCAAGCTACCGAACGTCAGCGCGTTTGAGCTCACTGAAGCACGTGCGTTATTCGAGGCTGAGGCCGCCGCTCTCGCCGCTGTTCAGATTGACGACGCAACGCTGGCGCAGCTCGAGCGTTACATCGAGATCATGGCGAACACGAGCCCGGACGATAAAGCGGGCGAGCTCGCCGACAAAAATTTCCATCGAGCGGTTGCCAGCGCGTCGGGCAACGCCGCCATCACATACGTGATCGAGACCTTGTGGAGTTTGCGGACCGATCTCGAACCCGTGAAAGCCGTCTACGACTCGGTTTGTACCGAGGACTTTGGCGCCAGAGCACCGGAACACGCCGCAATTCTCGATGCGCTGCGAGCGCGTGACCCCACCGCGGCGCGCGTCGCGATGCGCAAGCACTTCACGCGCTTGCTCAAGTGGATGCTGGACGTGACGGAAGAACGCGCGCTGGAAGAATTGCGCAGACAAGCGAGCAAGAGCCGTCAGCGATATCTGAAGAGCGCCACGCTGTAAGCGGCCGAGTTCCGCAGCTTGAAAACGTGAGTGAGCTGCGTCGGCACTTTGTTGCCGACTGCGAGGATCCGGTCCGCCTGCTTTTTTTCTGGGGCTTGCCGTCACCGTTCGTCTTCGACTGCCCGGCGCAGGCGTGGCCATTGGCCGCGCAGTCGTTCTTGCCCGCCTTGGCAATGCCGTAACACTTCTCGGTGTTCGCGTCATCCGCCGCCTGGGCCGACATGGCGACCGCCGGGACAATGGCGGGTTTAAGTTGTTTAGTTATTGAGGAGAAGACTCGTGTTCACGGTGCGCCCTGGGAAAAGCAGCTTCGCACGGGCTGCTCACAGGAGCGTGCGTGCCTCGCGGCCAACCCGGCTGAAATACCTTAACAACTTAAACCCGGCGCGACTGGTCGCCATGGTCGCCATGCTTCCTCAACCGAAGCCTCTCATCCCTCTCTCGCGCGGTCATCCAATATCACAAGTAGTCCCGCCCGCATCGACTTGCAATCCTGCAAACCTGATCTCGACTACATAAATGTGCGCGCGGCAGCATCGGCGCAGATCAATGGACGAATGCGCCGGGCAGCGGCGGAATGAAGATTTCCTCCAGGGCGAAGTCCTCCGCACCCATGCAGGTCATGTTGGCGGTTGCATCAAGATGCATCTGTCTCTGCACCAGGTCGTCCGTCAGAAAATCCGAAAGCGCGGCCGGCGCCCCTGCGCTTCTGTTTGCGATGTGCAGAAAATTCGGCGCGAGGTCGTGACACCCGTTGCATGTCGCACGGCCAAGTCGCAATAGTGCCTCGGGATCGACGCTGCCGCCCGGAACATCCCAGTTGTTGTCTTCATGGATGAAGCCGCCCCGGAACGGACTGCCCAGCGGGTAGGAGAGCGGTACGAAATGTGAACCGTTCAAGATGGAAAGCTCATGGCCGTTGATGAAGTTCTTCAGCGTATCCGTGAATATGAACATACGGTCCGGTGTCTGTGCGACCGTGGTGTTCTCGAGTTGGCCCGAACAGGCGTTTGTCGTGCATAGCTTCGATTCCCGGAACTGCCAGCCATCGTGGAGAAACGCTTTCTCGTTGGTGCGGACCTGATTGATCGCGCTCCCGTTTGGATGCTGATTGGGGTCTGCATTGCTCAACGTGACCTGATCCGTGATGGCCTGCAGCGCCGCCGTATGCTGCGCCGATCCGAGCGGGAGGTCGCCGAGCGCAGTCCATTGCTGCGCCCAATCGCGAACGGCGAAGCAGGATTGCTTGTCGACGCCATACTCGAGAATGACCGTCGCCTCCATCACTTCCGGCCCCAGCTTCGGGTCGAGCTCGCAGTTCAGAAAGCCGAAGGCGAAGCGCACTTCTCCCGCGTTCGCCGCCGATCCATAGAGCGTACTGTCGCGCAGGTCGAGGCGATTGATGATGGCCAGCAATCGAAACGGCGCCCGCGACACGTCGAGTCGACCGTTAGGCAGGCGCGGCCATTGGTCGAGCAGCGCCTGCGCACCCTCCGCGGCATTGGTGACATTGAAACTGTTGATCGTAAGATCCTGCAGCCACTGCTCGACCCAGTGCTCGGCAAAATCGCCGGGCTTCATGCCCGTTGCCGGTTGATTCGCCATTTCAGTCATCAATCGCCCGAAAGTCCATGCGCCCATCTGCGTTCCGGCGTCAGTGCACGCATCGTACGTGCGTTCGCTGTCTTCGACGACGGAGGCATGCGTGATCAGCAGCTCACGCCCGGGCTCCACGTCATTGGGAACGCCCTGGAAATCATCGATCACCGCCGACTGGCCTGGCTTCAGCTGCACGAGGGTCGACGGTTGAAACAGTTTCGTGCCGGCTTGCTCACGCACCTCGAAGAACGGAACCGTCTTTACGCGCTCCGCAAGGCGCAGTCGGCGACGCTGTTCCACTGCGTACTGCTCGACGTTGATGTTCACGATCGCGGTGTGCATCCCGTCTCTCGCTTTCTCATCGGGCGCAATCCCGTCGTCCCGCAGCACCGTCGTGTTCCTGCCGTTGCGGACAGCAATCGACTCCTTGACCCGAGCATCGTTGAAGTGGACGCGCAAGATGGCATTGCCAGAGATTGTGGGATTCGTCAGCGGTTCCACTGTCGCCCGCTGGGCGCGCGGAGGATTGCGCACGAACTGCGCATCAAACCGCACCTCCGCGGCGTCAACGCGGGTGTACACGAACATGCAGATCGAGAGGCTTGCGATGAGCATCAAAGGTGTGACGCGCATGATCGGCTCCTGACAGGCTGACGATGCGTAGCAAGCTAGAACATTTTTTAATGGCCT
This sequence comes from Steroidobacter sp., assembly GCA_050738395.1. Classification (GTDB taxonomy): domain Bacteria; phylum Pseudomonadota; class Gammaproteobacteria; order Steroidobacterales; family Steroidobacteraceae; genus Steroidobacter. The sequence goes on along the minus strand of JBOHZJ010000500.1, from coordinate 10,381 downwards.
CGCTATTGAGCATATGGTCATAGTGAGCACGTGCCCTTTCGGCATAGAGCGCGTCCGTATCGCATTGACGGCGCTAATTGCACACGCTCCAGGTAGTGCGGTTGCTTTTGCTCACCTTTGCGCAAATTCACAGCTTCGATGAGAAACGTCAGACTCAGTTCTTCAAGCATCCAAAGAGTGATGAAGGCACGACTGGCGCCGCTGAGAAATCGGTTGTAGCCAAGACGCGGTACAGATGGAACCTCTGGCCGGAACCAGTTCTTCGAGTAGCGACCGAATTGCCCGAGAGCGGACGTTCAGCGCCGGCCACCACGAGCGCCGGTATCGGCGCCTCTCGCTCGCTCCTCGATCACGCTGCGATTTTTGCCGAGGAAGCTGGATACCAGGTCGGCCACGACCTCCGGCTTGTCCAGAGTGGCAAAGTGACCCGAGTCGATAACATGAACTTCCGCTTGCGGAGCGTCACGCAAGTACGCGAACGCTCCAGGAGTCGTGAAGAAGTCATCGCGACTTCCCCAGATCACCGCATAGCTCGCTCGGGGACATCCATCGACTACGCAGCCGAAAAGTCCCCGCATTGATGATGTCCAGGATTGGTCTAAGGGCGATGCGAGGCGAGTGCGCTCACGGGGGTGCAGGCGCGGTGACCGTTCGCAATTTGAAGGCCGGGAACGTAGCGGAAGTCTACGAAACGTCACAACCTGTGGGAAACCGCACGTGCGTGAGTGAACGTCTCAGGCTTTTCGATGGATCTGCTCAGCCTGTCGTAGGCCTCGAATCCATGACTGTCCCAAAGTCCGCGCGTGCAGGCGCAGGTGATCGAGCCGGCCCAGTGCGCGGCCAAAGACGTTGCCATGCGGCCGCATCGCCAATCGCCACGCATCCGGATCGAGATGCAAGCGCTGCATGATCGGCGGAAGGTGCGCGTCGATGGCGCCGGGCTTGTCTTCGCGGCGGGCTCTGCCCGTCCAGTCAACGAGCGCCGCATAGTCATGCAATGTGAAAGGCATCGTCGCCGGCGACGGCTGCGTTAGCGAACGAAATGCGCGAAGCGGCGGCCTCCCCGAGCGACCGGCGCCGCCGATGCAGCGAGCTAAGCGACTTGCGCGCGTAAGTCATCGAGCACCCTCCATGTGCTGAATCCGCAATACCGATGCAGCGGCTACATATATAGGTGATAAGCGCGGGCGTCGGGCGACGAGTAATCAGGGCTGCTCGACTGATCACACGCGGTGCGGAGCGCGTATTGCGATGAAGTCGCGCACGGACTTCATCCGCTTGTGCGCTCCCGCATGCCGATCGCAACCGCGCATCGAAACGGCGGGATGATCAGTACAGGCTCGACGTCGTCGGTCACACGATCGCGAATTAGTGAGCGAGTGTCTCCTGCTCCTGTACGGCAACGCGCTTGCCGAGCTCGAGCACCTGCTCAGGCCGAATCGTGGCAAACAAGTGCATCAGTCGCGCAATGCCGCCGGTCCACCCCGTCTGATGGCTTGCGCCCAGACCAGCGCCGTTGTCGCCGTGGAAGTACTCGAAGAACTGCATGTAGTCGCGCCAATACGGGTCGGTCTGAAACTTTTCCGTGCCGCCATAGACAGGCCGCCGGCCGTTCGCATCGCGAAGGAAGATCGCGCTCAGCCGGCGGACCACCTCCTCTGCCACCTGATACAAGTTCATGCGCAGGCCGGAGCCCGTCGGACACTCGATCGTGAAGTCATCGCCGTAGTAACTGTAGTACTGCAGCAGAGCGCGGATGATCAGACCGTTCATCGGCATCCAGACGGGGCCGCGCCAATTGGAATTGCCGCCGAACATTTTGACATCATGGACACCCCATCGCTCGGCGCGCGTACGCTGCTCGCATTTCGGGCGTCGCGCAGATATCGAAGCGTTCAACGCGACGCAGCCAGATGTGTCGCTCTGGTGGCACGCTCGGGGACATCCATCAACTACGCGGCCGAAGGCCCCGCATTGATGATGTCCAGAATTGGTCTAAGGGCGATGCGAAGCGAGTGCAGTCACGGGGCTGCAGGCGCGGTGACTGTCCGCAATTGATGGCTCAGCCTGGCGCGTGTCCTTGTCCTTGCGAATCACAACGCTCCTCAAGCGCTCTTTGGTTTCTTCTGCGAGCGGACGGGGCGAGCGGTAGGTCGCACTGATGTATTCAGCGCCACAGCGGCGCGAACGAGCGCCTTCAACGCCTTTTCATCAATCGTCTCGCCCTCATGGATATCGATGGCGCGCCTGGTGTTGCCTTCGAGGCTGGAGTTGAAGAGGCCTGAAGGGTCCTCCAGCGACGCGCCCTTAGCGAAGGTCATCTTCACGACGTTCTTGTACGTCTCACCGGTGCAGATGATTCCGGCGTGCGACCACACCGGAACGCCTCTCCACTTCCATTCCTCGACCACTTCGGGGTCGGCCTGCTTGATGAGCATTCGGATCCGAGCGAGCGTCTCGCCTCGCCAATCGCTCAGCTCATTGATTCGCGCATCCATCAGCTCAGAAGGTGAGTCTTCCCCTTTTCCTTCCTTCCTCGTCTTCTTCGTGGTCGTTGTCGCTTTCTTCATAGCTGTTGTCGCTCGTCCGTCACTTGAGTATTGATGGTCATCGCTTCTCACATTCGTTCGCCGGGCAATTCGCGGGCTTGCTTCACCCAAGCGGCGAACTGAGTTTCGTCGAACTGGTCGTCCTCATGGATGTCGAGGTAGCGCACTTCCTTTCGCCTGGACTCGCCCGGAGGAACAGGACGCAGGGACGTGCCGCGGAAGAAGGCCACTTTCACGTACTTCGTGAAGCAGTGATAGCTGAGGAACCAGCCCTGGCCCTCGATGCCATAGAAGGGCGAGTTCCATTTGACCGCCTTGTGCACGCCGGGGACGGTGCGCTCGATGAGCGCGTCGAGACGGCGCCCGACGTCGCTTTTCCAGCCCGGCATGGCCGCGATGTACGCCTGCACGGGCGCGTCGCCGTAGGCTTTCCCGATCTGAGGGTTGCCGCCTGAGAGGAGCGTCGGTTTCGCCGCCTCGCGGGACTGCGATTTCGGCGCCGTCTTGCGCGGCTTGGCCGCCTTCGCAGTGACCCGCGTGGCGGCGGCCTTCTTCGCGACCTTCGCCAATCTCTTGACCGCCTTACGGGCCACCGGTTTACGCCTCTCCGGCGGTGAGTCGCGCACTGTGCTGCTTCCTGGCGTACGGCAACACGAACAAGTACAGACCGCTGATGAGAAGCAGCGCGAGCGGAAGCAGCGGTGAATAGGTGATTAAGGCCAGGGGCTGCCCCGTTCCCGCGGACAAGAAAACGACGTTGGCGATGACGGTCGCCGTAAAGGCGATGGACGTCCAGCGGTGAAACTGCCGAATCCACTTGTTCCAGTTCAATGGCGCCTCCTCAGTGCTTTAATTTTGAATCGGGCAGACAGACTTCAATCTGTCCGCGCCAGGACCTGCTCCAGGTTTGCAAAGAACTGCTGCCATCCGTGCTTCGCGCCCCCGTAGGCCTGCTTCTGATCCGGGCGGAAGCCCGACTGCTCCATGCGCAGGTGAGTCCCCGTGCTCGTTGGGGTGAGAGTCAAGATCACCACGCTCTTCAAATTGTAGGCCGCATCGTTATGCGCAAAGTCCCAGGTGTAGGACAGCGTTTTGTTCGGCTCGACGACGAGGACCTCGCAGTCCAACACGCCGCCCCAGTCGCCGCGAAGATTGAAACGGTGACCCACGACTGGCTTGAAATCGTTCTTCATCAGCCACTCCTCGATCAGGTGTGGTTGCGTGAGCGCGCGCCAGACCTTTTCCGGCGGAGAAGACACCTCCCGTTCAACGACGACGGAGAGCGTTTCGATCGCGGGTTTGCTCATTGGTCCATCCTTTTGAGTAGATCTTCGAGTTGGTCGAACCGGCTTTCCCAGAAGCCGGTCAGTTGTCTGGTCCAGTCGATCAGCGGGACCAGGGCGCCGAGCTGCACGCTGTAGTGCGTCTGGCGACCTTCGTGGCGGTCGCGCACCAGCCCGGCCTGCTTCAGAACCGCAAGATGCTTTGAGACGGCCGGTTGCGAGACCCCGGCCTGAGCCGTCAGCGCCCCCACCGTTTGTTCTCCTTCGCGGCACAAGCGCTCGAAAATCGACCGCCGGGTCGGATCGGCGAGCGTTCTGAAGAGCACATCGTGAGTGTTCGGCATTTGCGATCGATAACCTACCGGCTATGGATCTATATATAACTGCCGAGATATGTGTGGGTCAAGCAGAACGTCTTGGCGTGCCGGATCGCGGGGTCTTATGGGTCATAAATTGGACATTTTCTGCGCATAACGGGTAAGTTATTACCCTATGCCGCGCACCATCCCGCCCATACTCCCCCGCCTCCAACGCGAGCTCGCCAGCTTGGGCGAACGCCTCCGGCAGGCCCGGCTACGCCGGGCATATGCCGCCGAAACGATCGCGCAACGGGCCGGCGTGACTCGAAAGACATTGGGCCGTGTCGAGCAAGGCGATCCGGCTGTTTCACTTGGCGTGTACGCGCGAGTGCTGCAAGCGCTCGGACTCGATGCGGATCTCGCACACATCGCACGCGATGATGAGCTCGGTCGGCGCCTTCAAGACCTCGGGCTGAAACAACCCCGTCGCGCTCCTCGCAAGAAATCCGGAGCAACGTCGTGACGAGTCACGACCTTCACCAGGTCGAAGTCGTCCTGGATATCGAGCACCTGGGGCAACAGCGCGTGGGCGCACTGCATCGTCAGCGTGCGCGTGGCGCAGAGGTCTATTCATTTGAGTTCGATACCGAATGGCTCGCCCGTGGCGACGCGCTGGCGCTCGATCCTGATTTGCTGCCAGTACCTGGGAGGGCTTATCCACCTGCGAACCGCGCACAGTTCGGCGCCTTCATGGATTCAGCGCCCGACCGATGGGGTCGCACACTCATGCAACGACGCGAGGCCATGCTCGCTTCCAGAGAAAAGCGCCCGGCCCGTGTTCTCACGGAGTGGGACTACCTCCTTGGTGTGCACGATCACTCTCGACTCGGCGCGCTGCGTTTTCGGGCCGATGCGCATTCTCCGTTTCTCGACAACTCGGCCATGAATGCCGCGCCGCCACTTACTTCTTTGCGCGAGCTGCAAGGCGCGGCGCGCGCCCTCGAGGAAGATCGAGCCGACGATGACGCGCATCTTGGAGCGGTGCTCGAGCAGCTCCTGGCGCCGGGCAGTTCGCTTGGCGGGTCGCGACCCAAGGCGTCTGTCGTAGATGAACACGGACATCTCTGCGTCGCGAAGTTCCCGAGCCGACAAGACGAATGGGACGTGGGCGCATGGGAAGCAGTTGCTCACCGATTGGCGACGAAAGCAGGTATCCGGGCGCCGGCCATGCGCACACTGCGTTTCAGCCCGGACGGTCATACATTCATCTCGTGTCGATTCGACCGCACAGGTCGTGGAGGTCGACTCGCATTCGTCAGCGCCATGACGCTTCTGCAGCGCAGTGACGGCGACCGCGACGCAAGCTATCTCGAGCTCGTCGATCTACTTCAATCGCGCGGCGCTCAGACACAAGAGGATTGCGAGGAGCTGTTTCGTCGCGTCGTGTTCAGCATCTGCATCTCAAACACCGATGACCATCTACGCAATCATGGGTTCTTCGTCGAATCGACAGGACTCGTGCTCTCCCCGGCGTTCGACATCAACCCCAACCCACACAAAGGGCATCTCAGTCTCGCGATCGACGAAGCTGACACCTCACTAAACCTCGATGTCGCACGGGCCGTGGGAACAATGTATGGCCTCAAAAAGAATCGCGTTACCGAAGTGATTCGCGAAGTTCGTGATGCCGTCGCGACTTGGCGGCGTGAGGCTGAGGATTCGGGAGTCTCGCGACGCGAGCAAGAGATGATGAGTCGGGCATTCCTCCCGAACGAGAGCTGATGTGGAGTGCCAACGTGTCCTTGAACGACCGGTACCACATTGCGTCCAGTCACCCGTCCGGAAACCATCATCGACTGCGCCCAGTATGACGCCCCAACCCAGTTGGCCGAAGGCATCGTGCATGTCTTCGTCAACGGCTCGCGCGACAATGCGTACGCTCCTGGCGGAGCCGTCAGGAGACGCGACCAGCTGAGGTTGTGGAGTGGCGGCTACGGAGGATCGCTCCGCGCGTCTGACGCGGATCGGTGTGCGCGCAAATCGAAAAATCAATCCCGCTTCTACGGATGAATCAACAGATCATCGCTGGTTGCGCGCACGAAGCGCTCCCGACAGGAGAAGAGGCGGACCTCTTCTCCTGCGTCGTAGCTGTCGCAAGGAGAATTGCCGAAGCGGCGATCAGAACTTGCCGCGGAAACCCAGAGTGACCTGGTAACCTGGGTCGTAGAACGTCCACGTCGCATTATCGAACGGCGTCGACGTTCCGATCACGGTCCGCTGCTCTTCTCCGGTGATATTGGTCACGTCGAAACTGATGAGCGGAGATGACTTTCGGTCACGACATTCCACTGCTCGTCAACATGCAACCGGCCGGCCGCTATCTGGGCGAACGCTTTCATCGCGCCGGCGGCGTACCCGCAGTTCTGTGCGAGTTGCTCGGCGCCGGCAAATTGCATGCTGATGCACTGACCGTCACGAGCCGCACCCTGGGCGACAACGTGCGCGGCTGCCCCAGCCAGGACCGCGAGATGATCGCGAGCTATGCGGAGCCGCTCAGGCAGCGAGCGGGATTCATCGTCCTGCGCGGCAATCTGTTCGATTTCGCGATCATGAAGGCGAGCGTGATCACGGCTGACTTCCGCCGTCGCTACCTGTGCGCGGCGGGACATGAGAACGTCTTCGAAGGGCGCGCCGTCGTGTTCGACGGCTCGGAGGACTACCGTGCGCGCATCAATGATCCGGCGCTCGCAATCGACGAGCGCTGCGTACTCGTCGTCCGCGGCGCCGGGCCGCTCGGCTGGCCCGGATCGGCTGAGGTCGTGAACATGCAGCCGCCCGACGCCTTGCTAAAGCGCGGCATCGCGAGCCTGCCGACGATCGGCGATGGCCGACAATCGGGCACATCGGACAGTCCATCGATTCTCAACGCCTCACCCGAAAGCGCGGCGGGCGGCGGGCTCGCCTGGCTGCGCACCGGCGATGCGATCCGCATCGACCTCAACGCCGCACGCTGCGACATGCTTGTCCCTGACGATGAAATCGAAGCGCGCAAAATCGCCGGCTCTCCGCCGACGCCGCAGAGCGCGACACCCTGGCAGGAGTTGTATCGCGCAACGGTCAGCCAGCTCGATCGCGGCGGCGTGATGGAAATGGCGCTGAAGTATCGCGGCGTCGCGGCGAAGACGCCGCGGCACAATCACTGATGCTTCGACCTCCCCGCCCTAGAACCGGTACCGCAGCGTCGCACCCCACTCGCGCGGCGGCGAGAAGGTGCTCTCGGCGAGACCGAAACCGGCGCTCGAGTTGCCGGACACGCGATAGCGCTCATCGGTCAGATTCGTGCCGAAGACTGCAATCTCCCACTGCTGGTCGCCCGTCAGGAATGAGACGTACGCGTTGAACAGATCGAAGGCGTCCTGCACGAGTCGCGGATCATTGAATACGTCGTGATAGACCTTGCTCTTGTACGACCAGTCGCCGCGCAGCGTGATCTCGCCAGCGCCGACGTCGAAGCTGTATTGCACGCCGCTCGACAGGGTCCACTCCGGCGCCTTCACCAGTTTCTTGTCGGCCGTCAACGGCGGGTTCAGCGCTGCGAGCTGCGGCTCGAGCGCCGTGTACTTCGCGTCGAGATAGCCCGCCGCGAAATTGATGTCGAGGCCGCTGGCCACGCGCGCCACGACTTCGAGCTCGGCGCCTGTGATTTCAGCCTCTCCCGCGTTGCGCACAAAATTCTGCGGCGTCGCGTTGATCGTGAGCTGCATGTCCGTGTAATCGTTGTAGAACGCCGCAAGGTTCGCGGTGACGCGACGATCGAACCAGCTGGTTTTCGCGCCGACCTCGTAGCTGTCGACAATTTCCGGATCATAGGGCGTCTGGACTTCCGCAATGCCCGACAGAGGCCGCGCGTTGAAGCCGCCGCTCTTGAAACCCTTGGCGAAGGAGACATACAGCAAGGCGTCGTCCGTCGCCTGCAACTCGACTCCGAGCTTCGGCGTGACTTCGGACCAACTCTCGGTGAACGTATCCTGCGCGCCCGGCGCGCCGACGACGTATTGGCCGCTCGCTTCGCGGAAATGAATGAGCTGCAGCTCTTTGTCGTCCTGCGTCCAGCGCAGGCCGGCGGTCAAGCTCAGGGCGTCGGTGATATTGAAGGTTCCCTGACCGAACAGCGCGACAGATTCGTTTGCAACGCTCGTGAACAGATCGATGCCGACGTCGACTCCGATGTTGTTGGGATTGCCCGCGCCGCCGAAGCGCAGCGGCGGAGGACACGCCGCCGTCGGGCGCGGGTTCGGGCCCGGCAACCCGCACCATGTCGTGCCTGCGGGCAGCGCCAGCGACTCGAGCGCCGCGAACGTGCCGAGCGCGAGATTCGCCTTGCCCACTTCATCGGCGTTCTCTTCGAACCAGTAGGCGCCGACGAGCCAGGTCAACCGGTCGTCGAAGCTCGCGCCCGCGAGCTGCAACTCCTGACTGAGCTGATCCTGGTCATCGTCGTTCAACGTCTCGCGGAACGTGAACGGCGTATTGTCGCCGTCGCGGGCGAACAACGCCTCGAGCTCTCGATAAGCAGTGATCGACTTGACCGACATGGACCCCAGATCCCAGTCAACCGTGAGCGATGCGCCGCGCGCATCCAGATCATTCACGCTGGGTCCGCCCGCCCAGGTCTGATCGATGTCGTTCGTGATCCAGGAGCCGTTCACGGTGCTGACTCCGTTCGGCGCGGCGATACTCAGGCCCGGCGCGACGAGGCCGTTGTATAGATTCATGAACGGCACGCCCACCGGCGTCACATCGATCAGCGTCAATGGGGCGGAGTTCTGTCGCACCCGGGTTGCGTCGAGCGACAGGGAGAAATCGATATTGTCCGTAGCGTTCCACAACGCCTGCACGCGGCCGATGCGCGCGTCCTTGTCGCCGGGATCGGCGCCGTCAGTCAGGCGCTTCTGGTAGCCGTCGCGATTGATGCTGGCGACGGTAAAGCGCGTTGCAAACGTGTCGCTCAGCGGGATATTGACGACGGCTTTGCCGTCGAAGCGATCGAAGCTTCCGCCTGTGAGCGAGATCTCGCCTTCGAAGACATCGGTCGGTTGCTTCGAGACGATGTTGACGGCGCCGCCGATCGTGTTGCGGCCGAACAGCGTGCCTTGCGGTCCGCGCAGGATCTCGATGCGCTCGAGGTCGACGGCGTCCATGATGCCGCCGATGGAACGGCCGAGATACACGCCGTCCAGATACATGGCGGCGCCCGGATCGCTGAAGATCGCGAAGTCGTTCTGGCCGATGCCGCGAATAAAGACAGTCGCGTTGTATGCGCCGCCGCTCAATGCGGCCGCGCCGTCGAACTGCACGTTGGGAACGAACTGGGACACGGCGTCCACACTGCCCGCCGCGCGCATCTCGAGCGCAGCGCCGGTCAGCGCGGTCACTGCAACTGGCGTGGACTGCAGGCTCTCTTCGCGCCGGCGCGCGGTCACCGTGACTTCCTCCAGAGCAAGCCCGGACGTGGGAGCGTCCTGCGCATGCGCCGGAACCGCAACGATCGACAGGGCGCCGCTGAGCGACGCGAGACAATGAGACAGTTTCATCGATGATCCCCCTTTGTGATTTTCTTGCGGTTAGCGGTTAGCGGTTAGCGGTTAGCGGTTAGCCAGAAGCTTGTCGGGAACCTCGCGCTGTATCCTTGAGAAGTCCGGGTCCGGCAGACCGAACGTGGCGCACACTGCGCCTCTGACTAACCGCCAACCGCTAACCGCTAACCGCCCTTAGCCCCACACCTCCCGCGCGGTCTCGACAATCAATTTCAGCTTCGCGATCTGATCGTCCACAGTCAGCGCGTTGCCCTCTTCCGTAGACGAAAAGCCGCATTGCGGGCTCAGGCACAACTGCTCGAGCGGGACGTACTTCGCTGCTTCCTCGATGCGACGCTTGAGAGCGTCCTTGCGCTCGAGCTCCGCGCGCTTGGTCGTTACCAGGCCCAGCACCACGAACTTGCCTCGCGGCACGAAACGCAGCGGCTCGAAGCCGCCCGAGCGTTCGTCGTCGTACTCGAGGAAGAAGCCGTCGACGTCGAGCTCGTTGAACAGCGCGTCGGCGACGTGGTCGTAGCCGCCCGAGGCGGCCCACGCGGAACGGAAGTTGCCGCGACACAGATGCGTGCATACGCGCATGCCCGCCGGCTTCGACGCGAGCGCCGCATTCATGTTGCGAATGTAGATGCGGTGCTGCGCATCCGGATCGCCGC
>JBOHZJ010000499.1:0-8737 GCA_050738395.1 Steroidobacter sp. | reverse complement strand
ATCCGTGAGAGCGCTGATCATCTCTCGGCCGATGAGCTCTGGATGGATAGAGCGAACGAAAGCACGTCCACAATCCATCTGGCCTTCCAGGCCATCGACAGGAACAGTGTAGACGCGTTCTATCGCGCAGCGCTGGCCGCGGGCGGTAGGGACAACGGCGCACCCGGCGAGCGCAAGTATCATCCCGGCTACTATGCTGCGTTTGTCCTGGATCCCGATGGCAACAACGTCGAGGCTGTTCATCATGGACCCGCCGTGGCGTCTGCCGATGTGATCGTCATCAGACCGAAATGATCTGATCGGAAGGAATGTGCGTACCGGCTGAGTTTTTTCAGCCGATTGTTGAGGCTTGCCGCTCTTTACTCTCTCACAACGGGAGCACGCTGATGGGCATCAGCTTTCCAAACGAATCTCGCGAGTACAGAGACGCACGCAACGCGCTGCTGCAACAAGAGATCGAGCTGCGTCGACAGATGGAAGCGGTCGCTGCAGCACGTCGGGCCTTACCGCCCGGCGGCAAGGCGCCTGAAGACTATGTGTTCGACGGACTCGGGAAAGACGGCAAACCCGCAAAGATCAAGTTGTCCGAGCTGTTCCGTCAGGGCACGGACACTCTGTTGATCTACAACTACATGTTCCCACGCTACGAGAGCGATACGCGTGAAGCCGCGCAGAGTGGAGAGACTGCGCGATTGCCGAAAGCTGAGCAGCCTTGCCCCTCATGTACGGCGCTGATCGATCAGCTCAACGCAGCAACACCACACTTCGAAGCCGCCGGTGGAAACTTCGTCGTAGTTGCAAAGGCTTCACTCGATCGTCTGCTGGGCGTGGCGCGCGATCGCGGCTGGCGGCATGTGCGACTGCTCTCCTCGGCCGACAACAACTTCCGGCGCGACTATCACGGCGAGGATTCGGAAGGGCGACAACAACCGTTAACGACTGTATTCAAGCGTGAGCCAGACGGCGCCATTCGCCTCTTCTGGGCCTCCGAACTCATGTTTGCGCCGCGCGATCCGGGCCAGGATCCACGCGCCGAAGGTACGATCGAACCGTTCTGGAATATGTTCGACCTCACCCCAGGCGGACGACCCGACTTCAGCGAGCAACTGCAATATGACTGCTGCAGGGGCGTGAAAGCTCAGGCGCTGAAGGATTTGTGAGAGCACCGTTCGGATCAAGGCGATGGAGCGAGCCGGAGGACACGCACCGATCGCAAGCAGCGTGAGAGAGGATGACTGTCCCTGCCCTGCCCAGATGACTCACCGGGCGCCGTAGGATCTCTCAGGAAACCTCTATCTGAATCGAAGTCCCCTCCACGACGCGGTCCGGTTCGCATTGCACTGCGCTGCGCGGCGTCAATGTGATCGTACCTTTCACGTTCATGGTCGCAATCTTCGTATGGTCCATCCGGTACTCCCGGTTGAACGTGGCCGCGTTCTCCGGGACGACTTCCCACTGAAGAGCGTCAGCCACTTCCGGTTCCGATTCCACTGGCGGCCGGTACACCCAGCATTGTCCCGCGCGCACTTCGTTCAGCGAAATCTGTTTCCATTTCCCGGAAGTGCGGCGCTCGGCGTGTAGCACGACGGTTCCACCCTGCTGCACTTTCAGTGTCGAGACGGAAGCAGTCAGTGTCACTGATTGAGGCTCCTCGAGCACGTACACCGAGCCGCCCCGCTGTCCACAGCCCACGACTGTCCCGAACAGTGCAAGGATCAAAAGCACGGGTAGCGATCGCACGATCATGGTCTTTGGCCTGCCAAGTCGAGGAACTGTCGAAACAATATCAGACAGCGTCGGGGCGCCGGAGAAAGTATGCATTCACGACACATACGAGGGCGCGGCCGGCGTCAGAGGCCCTGGCGCTCTTGATTCGGGTAGAAGTGTGCGCCCTGCCCGTCCGCCTCTTCACACGTCGGCACGTCGTGAGCGCGACTGAACCCTCCGGTTCTCAACTCCGACTCGCCGCTCCGCAGTGTTTGAACGCCAGCGTCACCTGGCTGCGAAGCGTGCGCAACATGCCGAGTTGCTCGGGCGCGATCTTGATGCCGGCCCCATCGGAGTCTGCATACAGCAGGCCGACCGTGTCTTTCCTGAGCACGACCGGCAGCAGCAGAAAGCTCTTCGCGCCGACGACGTCGCGGTACCAATGCGGAATACGTTCGACGATGTTATCGGCTTGCGTGTTCTCGATGACGATGTCGACGCCCTTCTCCATGGCGATGTGGAAGACGTCCGGTGCGAAGGTGAGCGGGAAGCTGCATTGCGAAATGATGCGATCGATCTCGGCCCCGAAGCCGGAGCGCGCGCGCATCGTGTCGAGTCGTACGTCGCGGATGAAAATCATCGTGCGACTGAAGGCCATCCCGCGATACATGGTCTCCAGCACCATCTGCAGCACGTCGTTCAGTGCGACGTCCAGGGTCAGCGCCTCGGTCACATCGCGGATGCCGGCGGACAGCACTTGCTGCGGACTGACTGCGGTCTTGTGGTCCTCGTCGAGTGAATCGAGCGCGTCGACGCGCCGCGTCAGAGTATCGTCGGCCGCCGCGTCGCTGGCTTGATTCGCCTCGCTGGCGTTCTCGTCGGCGTTCGGAGCGCCGCCGGCCCAGGTCCGAATCGCGGCGAGCGCCGGACTGCTCGCGGCGGGCAGTTCGAGCGTCGCTGAGCGTTGCGCGACTTCCTTGAGACCATGCTCGAGGACTGCGATCAGCTCGTCGGAGTCGAGCTTGATCGCCGCGCCGTAGCGACGGCTCAGCGCCTGCAGCGCCGCAGTTCTGTCCGCGGGCGCAGAGCGCAACGCCGTGAGATACAGTTCATTCGCGAAGTTCGCCGCGATTTTAAGGCGCTCGATGTCTGACTTCGGCGGTACGATCTCGCGCGCCGAGAGGCTCTGCATGCCCTCGACCAGGCGATCCGGGAAATTCCAGTGGCGGGCGATCCCGATGCCGAGCTCCCGATAGGAAATGCCGAGCACTCGCTCAGCCGCGAGCTCCTCGGGCAAGCCCGTCGCCATGAGCACTCGAATTTGCCGCGTCTCCTCATACAGAAAGAAGATCGAGAGTAATTTGCCAAGGCTCTGGAACATCGTACAGATCACAGCCTCTTCGCTGTTCGGCATCCCGAGCCGCTGGCACAGCGACTTCGCGACGACGCCGGCGAAGAAGCCGCCGATCAGCTCATCCTGCAGCGATTTCGCCTGCGGACGCCCCTTCGCGAACTCGAGCATCATCAGCGCCGTCGCGATGCTGCGCAGTTGGTCGCAGCCGAGAATGAGCACCGCTTTCGAGATCGTGCGAATGCGGCCGCGGTACTGACCGTAGATCGCGGAGTTCACGACTTGCAGCAGCTTCGTCGTGAGCGAGACATCGCGCAGGATCACTTGCGTGAGCTGCCGTGTGCTGTGCGAATCGGTCGCGACGACTCGGTTGATATCGCTGATCGTCGTGGACAGCGTCGGAAATCCAGAGCAAGCGCGCAAACGGCGAATCACGCCTTCCAGGGGCGCTGATAATTCGCTTTCGGTCGGCCGGGCGGTGCTCGTCATATTCATACGCGTCCACAGTTGCGAGCGTATGAGCTCCGCAAAGAGTGTCTGGGTGGGGCGAAATCCTCGCTATCACTCGTCAATCGACCGGCCAGGGCTTTCCTTTAGCCCCGGGGGGTCGAGAGTGCGGCCCTGCGCGCACATGTGCGCCGGCGGGCGCAAATGGCAGGGTTTACCCCAATGCGCAGTTCAGCGAATCACGGCATGCGGGGCCCCCGCGGACGGCGCTTACCTGCTTGATTCAGACGGCGCATGCCGGCAGGCGCGTGCCGCGCCATGCGTCCGTACGTTTCTGGACGCGGGCCCGCCAGTCGACTCCAGGACACTCACCGATCAGCGCCAGAGGATCACGCAGAATCGGTGGATGTCCGGCAGCGCCTGTTTTCGTCAGACCTTGCGAATGAGGCCGAGCTGCTGAAGAGCAGTGACGCCGTCGTCGAGTCCGATCTCCTCTGCGATCCTGCCGTTCGCGACCCGGAGCACTGTTGTGCCTGTGAAGTGCATCCTTCGTCCCGTCGCTGCCGGTAGAGATCCGATGAGGAAATCGTCGAACGCGGGGCCGGTGTGAACACCGCCGCCTTCCCATCGGCCTACCACGAGGTCGCCTTCTGCGACGAGATCTGCTGCTCCCCAGAAATTGAGATCGGGGAAAGCTTTGCGGAACCCGCTCATGAAGGCCTTGATGTCATCGGCGCCGCGACGGGGAGCATGCAGTGAATACTGCAGGAGCATATCTGGCGCGGCGAGTTCGTCGACCACCCGCGGGTCATAGCTCTTTCCCCAGAACCCTTCAAACCAGCGCCCGACCACGGCCTTGTTGGCATCTTCTTTCGACATGCTCATTCCTCCTGCGGTTGAAAGTTGCGTCTCAATGTGTGTTCACGCTACCGCGGCGAGAGCCGCGAACATATCCAGTTCTTGCTTTCATTATTCCGTCTGAGACCCGGGTGATCTCGGCGCTCACATACGATCCCGCGCGCGATTGCTGCGGCCGCGTTTCCTCCGGGCCAGCGGGAACAACAATGAGCTGTTGACGTTCATCAGTCACAGCCCTCCTGCCGCTTCGGAGAATGAACATGCGCAATTCCGCACCCGTGTTGTTCGCGTGGAGCTTCGCATTGACCTTGGCGCTGAGCTCTGTCGCTGAACTCGCAGCCGCCGCAGAGTCAGGCCAGGTTGCGTTCAACAACCGCTGCCGCACCTGTCATTCCGTTCGGGAAGGCGATAATCGACTCGGACCGTCGCTGCACAGCATCTTCGGCGCGAAGGCGGGATCCTCATCCGGCTTCGGCGCGTACTCACAAGCGTTGCGCAACTCCGGCGTCGTCTGGAGCGAAGACACATTGGGCGAGTTCATCACCAATCCCGATGCACTCATCCCAGGGAATAACATGAAGCCGTACTCAGGCGTCACGGATGAGGCTGAGCGCAAGCAGATCGTGGACTACCTCAAGTCCTTGCGACCGGACTGAGTAGCTCACACCTCGAAGGAACGAGGACGCCAGAGGGGCCAACTCTTTTTTGTCGGACGAGCCGACAAAGTCCTGGTGATTGCGAACGCTGCGTCGAGAGCGCGCTGGTGATCCTGACGGCTTCCTGCCGGTGGGCGTCCTGGTCCATTCCGAAATCGGCGGATGCTTTGGTCGTCGGACCACTGATGTGATGTTCGGACTGTCGTCTGAACCGAACTGCGATTCGGGGGAACTTACAGAGGCGCCGACTTAGGCGCACGAGCCGCCAGGGCCGTCAAACTTCCGCTTCTCGTACTTTGCGGCGTCCGCGGGCAGTTTGCGTCGGCTGCGATCATCACCGCGATAGCGATCAGGAGGTTCCCATGCTGCGGATACACTTCACGGCCGGTCCGATCGTGGCGTGCGTTCTGGGTTGCGGATTGCTGCTAGGGTCCGGCAGCGACGCACATCCGGTATTCGCGCCGTTCGACGACACGCAGTTCGCGCCAATCACGCGCTTCGGCCCGCTGATCACCCTTACGACGATCGCCACCGAGCTGACCGCGCCCAACAAGGGAGTCGCTGCGCCTGGCGACCGGGAGCATCTCTACGTCGTGGATCAAGCGGGCGCCGCCTGGAAAGTGAATCTCTCTGACGGCGCCAAGAGCGTTTTCTTCAGCGTGCAAAACCGTCTCGTGCCGCTCGGCGCTTTGGGACCCGGCACCTTCGACGAGCGTGGCTTCCTCGGCCTTGCCTTTCATCCGTATTTCTCGCGCAACGGACTCTTGTACACGTACACGTCCGAGCCGGTCGCGGGTTCTCCAACGTTCACGAGCACGTTGCCGCCGGGCGCATCCGCCGATCACCAGAACGTGGTGGCGGAATGGCGCACGCTCGGCGACGGCAGCGTCGGCAAGCGCCGCGAGCTCATGCGAATAGACTGGCCGCAGTTCAACCACAACGGCGGCGACATCTCATTCGGCCCGGACGGGATGCTCTACATTCCGACGGGCGACGGCGGCAATGCGGACGATGAGGGACCGGGACATCTGGCCGGCGGCAACGCGCAGAACCTCGGCGTCCCGCTCGGGAAGATCCTGCGCATCGACGTCGATGGCAGGAGCTCCTCGAACGGCGCTTACGGCATTCCGACAGACAACCCGTTTGTGAACAATGCCGGTGCGCTGAAAGAGATCTTTGCGTATGGCTTCCGCAATCCGTTCCGGATCTCATTCGACCGCAAGCGCGGCGACTTGTACGCCGGCGATGTGGGACAAAACGATATCGAAGAAGTGGACCGCGTGGTCGCGCGCGGCAACTACGGCTGGAACATCAAGGAAGGCTCGCTGTTCTTCGACCCGAGAGGCGAGGAAGACGGTGTCGCGTCACCGAATCCCGTACCGGGCAGAACGGCGCCGCCAGGATTGATCGACCCGATTGCGCAGTACGACACGCATCTTGAAGGACACTCGGTCATCCTCGGCTCGGTCTATCGCGGCGCGGATCTCCATGGGCTGAGCGGACGCCTGATCTTCGGAGACTTCTCTCGGCTGTTCAATTTTCCGAGCGGGCCGCACAACTATGGGCGACTGTTCCACATCAACGCCGAGTCGCGTGGCCGGCGTCTGCGGGCAATCCGCGAGTTTCACATCACGCCAAGCAATGCGCCCAACCTCGCCGTGCTCGGTTTCGGTGAGGACGCCCGTGGCGAGATCTATCTCCTCGGCAACGCCTCAGGCTTACCGTTCGGCGATGGCGGCGTGGTTCTCCTGCTCGCGCCGGCAGCAGCCGACGACGACGAAGATCAGTCGCATGATGACGACTGATCAAGCACTCACCGCAGTGCGCGTCGCGCCAGCATGAAAGTTCCAGGACACCCATCCAGTCCCGTGCATTGGGCTGAATTGATGGGTGTCCTGTTCATTCCTAAGTACCTCGTTGCCGGAGCGGCGCATCGGGAACACGGCTATTGATGCAACGTTTCCACGTCTCCAGGCGCTTGCAACAGCACTGCGTAACTTTGACGCGAAGAGGAATGCACATGATGGCGCGCCTCGCAACCGTTCTCTTCTGTGTACTTCTGACGCCGCACGCAGTGCAGGCCGTCGACGTTGCATCCTTGACGATCCCGGCACGTGCCTCAGGCGCGTTGCCGGCGCGATCCTCAAATCAACTACAAGAAGAATTGGAAGTCTGGATCGATTTGAGCGTACCTCCCTTGAGTACTCTGTCCGGGGCGAATCTCGAGGCTCGTGACGCGCTGCGCACCCGCATTACGAAACAGCAGGATGAAGTGATGTCGCACCTCGCGCCTCTCGGCGCCGAGGAGCTCGCGCGCGTAGTGCAGGTGCGCAACGCCATTGCGGTGCGCATTCCCTCCTCTCAACTTACACAGGCGCGCGCCATTCCGGGCGTCGTGAAGGTTCGGGTTGTAAAACATCGCAAGCGAATGCCTTGATGCAATTCCCGCAATTGACGTCGCAACAAACGTAAGAGCACGATCTCGCACCTTGCGCAGCACCCGTTCGCACCGTGCGAACGGCGCCGGGAGTAGTAGTCGCCCGCAAGCTGCGCAGCACATCTTCAATAATCAGGGAGAGCACACATGCGACGTTCGTTGTTCGCCAGCTCCGCTCTTGCTGCTGGCTTGTTCATCGCCTGCGGCGGTTTCGGCAATGCGGCCTCTTCGCAGCAGGGGACGCGCACCGCGAACTCTGCGTCCGATCTGCAGAGGTTGCTCATCAAGGACGGCCCGCGGACGGCGTCGGTGGACCCACGTTTGACGAGCCGCACCGGCCCGGTCGACATCTGGGTGTCGTTGTCCGATCCGGCGCTCGCCACGTACAAGAGCGCACGGCTGGAGCAGCTCGGCGCCGCCATGCAAACACGACGCAGCGAGCGAGAGGCGCAGGCCGCCGCCCCTTCGTCGATCCTCACGGCCGAGACAGCGTTGCAGGGCGAGCTGCGCTCGCATCGTGCATCGTTGCTCGATAAGCAGAGTGAAGTGATGAACGCGCTGCAGGGTCTGGGTGCGCGAGAGCTCGGCCGCGTGCACGTGGCTCACAACGCAGTGGCGGTCACCGTGGACGCATCGGCGTTGCCGTCGATCAGGCAATTGCCCGGCGTGGTCAAGGTGCGTCCGGTCATTCACTATCGACTGATGCTTGAAGAAACCGTGCCCTATGTCGGCGCGGCGGCCGCGCACGCAAACGGCATAGAAGGCGAAGGCGTCGTCGTCGCGGTGCTCGACTCGGGCGTCGATTACACGCATCGCAATCTCGGCGGACCAGGAACGACGGCTGCATACGCCGCCGCGTACGGCGATGAACCTGGCGATCCGAAGAATGAAACGCGCGACGGACTGTTTCCCACTGAAAAGGTGATCGAGGGCTTCGACTTCGTCGGCGAAGCGTGGCCCAACGACGAGCGTACCGAGGATCCTGATCCGATCGATGCGCCCGGCGCGCCCGTTGCTATGGGCGGTCACGGTACGCATGTCTCAGACATCGTCGCGGGCAAAACCGCTGACGGTTCGCACCAAGGCGTCGCGCCTGAGGCGTCGCTGCTCGGAGTCAAGGTGTGCAGCGCTGTATCGACGAGCTGCAATGGCGTCGCTCTGCTGCGGGGCATGGATTTCGCGCTCGATCCGAACGGCGACGGCGATGTCAGCGATGCAGCCGACGTCATCAACATGTCGCTCGGCTCGGACTATGGCCAGGAAGAAGACGACCTGGCCGAA
>JBOHZJ010000498.1:0-2822 GCA_050738395.1 Steroidobacter sp. | reverse complement strand
GTCGAGCGCTGGGACTTTGACATCGAGTCGGCGCAGTTCAAATGCGTGAACACTGAACGGCTGCTACTGGATCGCAGCCGGACCGAATAGAGGGGCAAAAGAAAACGGCCGCCCTGAGGCGGCCGCTTTCAAGTAACTCAGCACCGCTCTGCGCGGCAGCGCCTCGTTCCATCAGGGAGTAACACAGCCCTCGTGGGTCGGACTCGTCGAGCACACGATCGGCTTGATGAAGTCGATGAGCACGTCATACCGGCCGTCCCAGTTCGAGCGCCACTCGGGCAAGGCCGGATTGACGTCCGGATCGTTGCCTGCGCGTGCAATAACCAGATCGAGACTCGGAATGACGACGATCAAGCTATCGCCGAGACCCCACCCCCAGTACGTATCGGCAGG
This sequence comes from Steroidobacter sp., assembly GCA_050738395.1. Classification (GTDB taxonomy): domain Bacteria; phylum Pseudomonadota; class Gammaproteobacteria; order Steroidobacterales; family Steroidobacteraceae; genus Steroidobacter. The sequence continues at coordinate 2,429 of JBOHZJ010000498.1, read as the reverse complement.
CACTGGTTCAGGAAGCTCACCGGACGCATTGGTCCACCAGAGCACGCCGTACTTGGTGTTCGCGTTTGGAAACTCGACCTGGTCGGCCGCATCCAGAGTCGCAGCGGCTGTTTCCGGCTGGGGCGTCTTGACCAGGTCAACAAATGTTTCCGGGAATACCTGTACACCGCTCCAGTTGCCGCGAGCGAGGAATAGCAAACCGATACGCGCCATCGCATTCGTATTCATGCTCATTCCGGATGCGAATTCCCGACGCTGAAAGCCGCCGGGATGCGGTCCGCGACTCGCAGGGCTCAGGCGCCAGGTCAGATCGTCCGTCGTTATGTGCAGGACGTCCCAGACTCGCGGCTTCAGCACCAGGTTGAGATCCTGCTGATAGACCTGCGTCAGCACATCGGACAACCAGTTCAAGCCGCCATCCGAGTAGAACCAACGGGCGCCCGGTGCGGATTGCAACGCCGGGTCAGTGCCGGCCTTTACAAAACCTGCGGTATGCGTAGCGAGCTGCAGGATGGTGATATTGGCCAGATCGGGATTCGCAGGATCGTTGGGCGGTACGCCGATCGAATCCAGATAGGGTTTCGCAGGATTCCTCAGCACAACCAGGTTTTCGCTGAGCGCCAGACCGAGGGCGATTCCCGCCACTGATTTCGTAGTCGACTTCATCGGGTAACGATCGTCGATATCGCCCCACGAGTACACCAGACGTCCTTTGCGGGCGATCAGTCCAGAGCCGCCCTGACCATCAGGACCGCCTGGCCCGCCGACGAGCGAGTAGTCGCGTGCTTGATCGAGGAATGCGACATCCATATCCATGGAATCCGGCGTAGCCTCGGCCCAACCATGCAGCGGATCGTCCTCACTCGGGTCAACGCCGGGGAAGAGCAGTGCGACCGCAGGATCATCAACGGTGACAGTCACGGTGTCGGTTCCGTTCAGTTCGCCGTCACTCACTGTCAACAGGAACGCATACGATCCGGCAGCTGCGGGCAGCGTGACGTCTGTTTCAGCAGTATTCGCGCTGGCGATGCTCGCACCCGGAACTGTGGTCGACCATGTATAGGTCAGCGTGCTGTTCGCGTTATCGTCAGTGGCTGTACCGACCAGATGCGCCGCCGTCGCGGGCAGCAGAATTGTCTGATTCTCGCCGGCTTCGACTGTCGGAGGAGCGTTCGCCGTCGCGGCCTGCACGGTAACGGTTAGCGTGTCTGTGACGTTTGGCGCCGTTCCATCGCTCACCGAAAGCGTGAGGGTGTACGTACCTTCACCGGGAAATGTTGCGGTGGTCGACGCGGCTGCTGCATCCGCAAACGTGACGGTCGCCGGATCGCTCGTCCACGCATAGGTCAGCGTGTTGTTCTCAGCATCCTGCGCAGATCCAGACAACTGCGCCGTACTCGGCAGCGTGATTGTCTGATCGTCGCCGGCTTGCACCGTCGGCGCGGTATTGGCGGGCGGCGGAGGCGGCGGGTCGGTGACGGGCGGCGCGGGCGGATCATCGCCTCCGCCTCCCCCTCCTCCACACGCTGCCAGCGCGAGCATCGCGCTCGCATTGAAAACAACCCATGCACTTTGCCGAAAGAACCCCGATCGGGAGTTCGGCTGCCCCCGCAATGAAGCGCGCATTGAATAATTCCTCTGTGTCGGCGCCGCACCTGGCGCGTGTGCGAATCAACGCATGCACATTCGACAAAGATCCGTCATGCCGTCAGAAAAATTACTCGGCGAGACGTACACGCTTTTGCGCGACAACACTATGTTTAAAGGGATTTCCTGTTGTATTTTTTGCAACGAAGGCGCGCTCGGCCGCATGCACTGCGCCGCGAGCTGCGGAGCTCAGAAACCCGGATGCGTGGCAAGGAGCGCGAGCACCGCGGCGCTGGACGTTCGTCCGAGCACGTTGTTCCGATGCGGAAATCGACCGAAGCGATCGATGATCTCTCTGTGCTGCCGTGCGTAGTCGAGTGCGGAAGCGTCGTTGAGATGCGTGAAGAGCTCGACTGAACGCGCCTGCACCTGTGCGTCTTCGCTATGTTGCCATGGCATGTACAGGAATATCCTTTGCTGCGTACTCGCCTGCTGATCGAAGCCGAGGCCGATGGCGTACTGCGATATCGACAACGCCTGTGCGTCTGTTTCATATGCGAGCGGTGAGTTTCGATACATGTTGCGTGGCAACTGATCGAGCACGATCACTGCAGCGACACATGCTCGCGGCGTCGTGAGTTCATTCATGTCGATGCGTCTGACATGCTCATGCAGGCGTTCGAATCGCTCGCGGATCATGAGGTCGACGCGCTCGTCCTTCGTGAACCAGAGGCGCTCCTCCAGTTCTTCGAACCAGAAGTGAATGACGTCTTCGATCCAGAGGTCGTGCATGCGGTGCTCCTGGCTGTCAGTCGTGACTCGTGAGTCGTGAGTCGGAAGAA
>JBOHZJ010000497.1:0-6893 GCA_050738395.1 Steroidobacter sp. | reverse complement strand
AGGATCTTGCCGGCCACCCAGTCGCTTTTGCCGAGGGCGGCAAGTTCGAGACATTGCCGTTCGCGTCGGCTCAGTTCCGGCGGCAGCACCGAGTTGTCTTTCGCGTCGGCATCCGCGCTGGCTGCTTCATAGATATGAAAGGCCATCAACTGGACGGCGTGGTAGCAGGAGGACTCGAGAGAAGTCGAATCGGGAATGACGGAGCACGAGGCGCGCACCGATCCGGGAGCAAGCGGAGAGTGCACGGGAATCGTATACCCATGCGCGATGCCCAGACGGCTGGCCTCGGCGAAGATTTCCTGTTGCGGCGGGCTCAGCTCGCCCCGGAACACCTCGGCGTCCCAGAAGAACGGCAGCAGCGTTCGGCTGGCGTGATGGAAAACGGGATCGATATCGTAGAACTCGAGTTCGCTGAAAGTGCGCTCCCACTCCCTGGGATACGTGTGCAGCACGACGGCTCGCGGCGGCGGTTTGAGCGGGTCTACATGTGAGCAGCAGGCGAAGTAACGGAAACCGAGGGTTTCCAGTGCATGCTGGAAGCGGACGACCAGACTGCTGACGGGTGCGCCTGCCTGGCAGTGCTCGATGAACGACTGGGCAATGTCAAAGTGATCTGCGCTCACGTCTGTATGCAGGGTCCTTATCTGTATGCATCACGGTGACCGCGTCCGAACGACGCTGCTGGAATCGGCAGGGATCCGTGCTCCGCACCAGCAGAGCTCCGCTGGAAGTAACAACGAATTCACAGCGTCTGAGCGGAAGGCCCGATCTTCGGCGCGAAGTCGTTCAAGTCGCATACGACGCTACCAGAGCGAAGGCGGCGGTTCGCAGCCGAATCGCCAGATTTCGGCAAAACTTCGGTAAATACGGGGGTGTGACTGGTTGGATTACCCGGTCTTTGGGCGGCGGCTGCGCGACCTAGTCCAGTCTGGCTAGGAAACCGTGAGTATGATCTTTCCCTTATGAGCGCCGGCTTCCATGTAGGCGTGCGCCGTCGCGGCCTCCGCTAGTGGGAACACCTTATCGACAACGGCTCGAATCCGCCCGTCTGAAATCAGCGGCCAAACGTGCTGCTGTAGTTTTGTCCGGATCTGTCGCTTGAATTCAACGGAACGCGCACGCAGGGTCGAGCCGGTGATGCTGAGGCGACGCTGCATGACTCGCACCACATCGATTTCGCCCGTAACGCCTCCCTGCGCCGCGATCACGACCAGCCGCCCTTCGACGGCGAGAGCTTGCAGATTACGCTGCAGATAGCTGCCGCCGATCATGTCGAGAATGACGTTCACGCCTCCGCCTTCCGTCTGTTCAGCAATCACGGCGACGAAATCCTCGGAGTTGTAATTGATCGCGCGCTTCACTCCCAGCTGCTCGCAGAAGCGGCTTTTGTCGTCCGTTCCTGCCGTCGCGAACACCGTGTGACCCATTGCCGCTGCGAGCTGAATCGCCGCGACGCCGATCCCGCTCGACCCACCGTGCACAAGCAGCGTCTCGCCCGGCTGCAAACGGCCAAACCCGAAGACGTTGCTCCACACGGTGAAATACGCTTCGGGTAAGGACGCCGCTTCGATCGCGCCGAGCGAACCAGGAATCGGCAGCACCTGGCCAGCATTCACGCTGCAATACTCCGCGTAACCGCCGCCCGGCAACAGCGCGCATACGGCGTCGCCTTCCTTGAACTCGCGAACTGTCCGGCCCGCTTGAGCAATGACGCCCGCGACCTCCAGGCCCGGATACGTCGGCGCACCCGGCGGCGAAGGATAGTGACCGCGCCGCTGCAAAATATCGGGGCGATTCAGTCCCGCCGCGGCCACCTTGATGAGCACGTCGTCATCGCCAATCGCCGGGAGCGGGCGCTCGGCGAGGACGAGCTCTTCCGGTCCACCCGGCTTCAAGATGTCCACGACTTTCATCGTTTGAGGCAGCGTGCTCATGGCTCGACTACTCACCAATCAGAGTCACCCGTGCGCCGCCCGAAGAAAGCTTGTCGACTCCCGTTCGCGTGGAATCCGTGGCGACGGTCTCGTCAACTGCTTTCGCCGGGAAGATCCCTTCGACAAACTCCGGGCGAACGGGGAATCGTTGCAACTTGTTTGTGAGAACCACGCCAGGTCGCAGTCTTACTGCTTCACACCTTCGTTCTTCAACGCTTCCAGTCCACCGAGATCAAGTTCCGTGAGCGCCGCCTTGAGCTCGTTGATGCTGTCGGCTTCGCCGTTCAGCTGGACGGTAAATCGATCCGCCAGTACGACCGCGTATTGGCCGTAGGAGCCCTCGCGATCCCATTCTTCGTGGATCAGACGTCCATCCTCGCGATACGTTTTCTCGTAGCCGCTGGAAGTTTCGCTCTCCGATTCCATGCCGGACCAACCCGCGAATGCGAGCAGCCCCTTGGCCGTACCGGTATCGGTGATTTCCAGGTTGAGCGTGCGGCCATCCTCGTTGGAATAGGTCGCCTTCGCTTCGGTGATCTGCAGACCCATCGCATTGTTCCGCTCGACCGAAAAATCGGAGCGCGACAGGCTCGCGAGCGACTCGGGCACGAACGGCCGCAAACGATCCGTCGGCAGCGATTCGACCTGGCCGCCGCCCAGCGCGGCGCCCATCATCTGCTTGAGCGCCTCGGCCTGCGCATCCTGGTCGCCGGATTTTTCCGCGGCCTCCATCTTCTTGCCGGCTTCCTCCACTTCCTTGCTCCACTCCTCGAGCTTGCCGAGCGGGCTGTCCTTGTCGAACTGCACGTCGTCATCGGAACTGCTGAACACGTCGCCGCCGCGCGAGAAGGAGCCCATGCCCACACCCGCGATCCCGCCGACGATTGTCGCGATAACGAAGCCCAGGATGATCGCGATGATGATCGATACTGCGGTATAGCCAGCAGCCTTTTCCGGAGGACACTTCATCGTGTGCGGCAGACCCAGATACAGCAGATAGATGCTGAAGATTCCGCCCGCAAGCACGATCAGCAGTCCGACGCCCGGTACGATCTGGCCAGCGCCGGCGATCCAACTCGCGGTGTACGCGTAGGCGACGGTTTTCAAGGCCTGAATGCGATCCTTCTGCCCACCGAACGTCGGCGCGAGCGCATCAACGATCAACGCCATCACATACACCGCAACGAGCGAGAGGACGTAACTCACGACCATGCTGGTCAGCCCCGCCCCAACGGCGGTGCGCATCGTGCCCGCGAAGGGAACGCTGACTCCGATCAGGCTCATCTTCAGGAAACCGAAGACAACCGGGATCGCCGCCAGTGCAACGATATAGTTCTTGTAGAGATCCGCGACCGTCGCAGGTTCTGTCGCAGCCACTGGCCACTCGGTTTTCGGCGTCAATAGTATCGCTTTGACGCGCGCAATCAGCTTGTTGAAGTCCACAGCGACTCTCCCCGTTTGGTTATCGATGCGAGCGAAGCGGCGGATTCTACGCCGAAGCTCCCCGCTGAGAGGTGACCCAAAAGAGCCAAGGGGAAAAGATGAGGGGTCTGGGAAGAAGAAGTGAATAGTGACTGGTGAATGGTCAGAGGCGCTGACGCGCGTTCTTGCCTTGGGACTCGGCCTGCGACTGGGAAACCAGCGAGAGGGCGATCGTGCGCCGCCTGACTATTCACCAGTCACTAGTCACTAGTCACCAGTCACTTCTTCTTCGGCACATACAAATCCGTCAGCGTTCCGTCAAATGCCTCCGCCGCAAACATGATCGTTTCCGACAGTGTCGGGTGCGGATGTATGGTCAGGCCGACGTCGGCGGCGTCGCATCCCATCTCGATGGCGAGCGCGACTTCGGAAATCAGATCCCCTGCGTTCGGGCCGACGATGCCGCCGCCGATGACCCGATGCGTAGCGGGATCGAACAGCAGCTTGGTCATACCCTCATCACGGCCAAGCGACAGTGATCGTCCGCTCGCCGCCCACGGAAAATTCGCTTTCTCGTAGGCGACGCCCTTGGCTTTCGCATCCGTTTCGGTGAGCCCAACCCATGCGACTTCAGGATCGGTGTACGCAACCGATGGAATCACGCGTGCGTCGAAGGCCCGCTTCTCGCCATGCGCAACCTCGGCCGCGAGCTTGCCTTCGTGCGACGCCTTGTGCGCAAGCATCGGCTGTCCCGCGACGTCGCCGATCGCAAAAATGTGCGGGGCATTAGTTCTCATCTGTCGGTCGACCGGAATGAAGCCGCGCTCGTTCACCAGCACACCGGCGGCTTCGGCGCCGATGCGCTTGCCGTTCGGACTGCGCCCGACGGCGATCAGCACCTTGTCATACGTCTGCGGTTCGATCGCCTGATCGCTCTCGAATGTCACGCGCAGACCGTTTTTGAGCGCTTCGATGTTCGTAACCTTCGTCTTCACCATTATCCGTTCGTAGCGCTTCGCGATCCGCTTCTCGAGCGGACGCACCAGGTCGGGGTCGCAGCCCGGCATCAACCCGTCGGTGAGTTCGACAACGCTGACCTTGACGCCCAGGGCGCTATACACCGTCGCCATCTCAAGCCCGATGATGCCGCCGCCGACGACGAGCAGCCGCTTCGGCAAGTCGAGCTCGAGCGCACCCGTGGAATCGATAATGCGCGGATCGTCCGGCAGGCCCGGCAAGCGAGCGGACTCTGAGCCGGCGGCGATGATGCAGTGGGCGAACGATACCCGGCGGGTCTCGTTCGCTGGCGACGGGCTACGGGCTGCGGGCGACGGATCGGCGCCTGATGAATCCGATCTGGCTGTCGCCTGTAGCCTGTCGCCTGTCGCCTCCGGATTAACTTCAATCTCATGCGGCGACACGAACTTCCCTGTTCCGCGAATCACTTCGACTTTGCGCTGCTTCGCGAGCGTCGCCAGTCCGCCAGTGAGGCGCGCCACAACTTTGTTCTTCCAGGCGCGCATTTTCGCCGGGTCGATCTTCGGCTCGCCAAACGTGACGCCGGCGCTCGCAATCTCTTCGACGTCCTCGATGACTTTCGCAGCGTGCAACAACGCCTTGGATGGAATGCAGCCCACATTGAGGCACACGCCGCCGAGTTGCGGCCAGCGCTCGATCAGCGCTGTCTTCATGCCGAGATCGGCCGCGCGAAACGCGGCCGTGTAGCCGCCCGGACCTGCGCCGAGGACGACGACGTCGAAGTCATAAGAAGGAGCGGTTAGCGGTTGGCGGTTAGCGGATAGTTCTGAAGAAGACGGGTCCGCGGTCCGCGATCTGCGGTCCGCACCCGGAGACTTCGATTCGTGCCGCGCCTGCGATGATCCTGCTCTTACCCCCTCTCCCTCGGGCGCCGCTCCAGCGCTTCCCTGCGCTCGCGGCATTCGCACGTCCTGTGCAGCAGAGGGTTGGGGTGAGGGGGTCTTCTGAGCAGCCACAGGCCGCGAACCGCCAACCGCTTCCACATTCAGAATCACACTTCCTTTCGAGACCCGATCGCCTTTCTTTACCGCGACCTCTCTCACAACGCCCGCCGCCGACGACGGCACGTCCAACGTCGCCTTTTCCGTTTCGAGCGTGATCAACGGCGTCTCGATCTCGATCTGATCGCCCACCTTCACGAGCACATCGATGACTTCGACATCCTTGAAGTCGCCGATGTCGGGAACGGTAATGTTTTGAGCCATGGAAGCGGTTAGCGATTAGCGGTTAGCGGTTGGTGCAAAGAAGGATCGGGAATCGGGAATCGGCGACCGCGTCTGCAGGCTTCTGACTAACCGCTGACCGCCAACCGCTAACCGCTTCGCTCCTCAAGGCACCGCCTCCACCAGCGCCTTCACATCCGCGAGCTTCTCCGCGAGGAACGTTGTGAAGCGTACGCCGGCGGCGCCGTCGATGACGCGATGGTCGTAGGCGAAGGTGAAAGGCAGGATGAGACGCGGAACGAACTGACCATCCTGATACACGGGCTTCATGCTCGAGCGTGCGACGCCGAGAATCGCTACTTCGGGCGCGTTGATGATCGGCGTGAACGCCGTGCCGCCGATGCCGCCCAGACTCGAGACGGTGAAGCTTGCACCCTGCATTTCGTTGGCGGACAGTTTTCCGGCGCGCGCTTTCTCCGATAACGTCGCAAGCTCGCGCGCGAGTTCGTACACGTCTTTCCTGTTGGCGTCCCGAATGACCGGAACGACGAGACCGTTAGGCGTGTCTGCGGCGAATCCCAGGTGCACGTATTTCTTGAGCACCAGGCTCTGATTCGCCGCGTCGAGCGAGCTGTTGACGAGCGGGAACTCCTGCAGCGCCTTCACGCAGGCGCGCAGGATAAACGCGAGCGGCGTGAGCTTGACGCCCTCCTTCGCCGCCTTGCCCTTGAGTTTGTTGCGGGCGTCTTCGAGCTCGGTGATGTCGGCTTCGTCCATCTGCCAGACGTGCGGAACATTGAGCCAGCTCGCCTGCACCCGCGGACCGGAGATCTTCTGAATGCGTCCGAGCGGCTTGACTTCGATGGCGCCGAATTTGGCGAAATCGATTTCGGGAACCTTTGGTAATACACCGCCGCTCGCGGCAGGCGCACCCGACACGAGCGCCTGCTTCACCCACGCTTTTACGTCCTCCGGCGTTACCCGGTCCTTGACGCCCGTTCCTTTTACCCGCGCGAGATCGACTCCAAGTTCGCGCGCGAACTTGCGTACCGAAGGACTCGCGTGTGCGCGGGCGAAGCCGGCCTCGTCTATCGGAGGAGCGGCTCGCGGTTGGCGGTTAGCGGTTGGCGAAGATTGGTCTGCGCTCTGTGGTGCGCGGTCCGCGGCCGGAGTCCCCTCACCCCGGCCCTCTTCCGCAGGGGGAGAGGGCGTTTTCGAGAGGGGCGCCGCTTCTTTCCCCTCACCCCGGCCCTCTCCCGCACGGGGAGAGGGGGTCTTCGAGATGGGCTTCGCTTCTGCCCCCTCTCCCCTTGTGGGAGAGGGTTGGGGTGAGGGG
>JBOHZJ010000496.1:0-9143 GCA_050738395.1 Steroidobacter sp. | reverse complement strand
CGACGTTCTTCGACCCCTTGAACATCATGTGTTCAAACAGGTGCGCGAATCCGGTCAGGCCCTTCGACTCGTTGCGCGAGCCCACGTCGTAAGCGATATTGAGCGCGATGACTGGCGCGCTGTGATCCTCGATGAGCTGTACGCGCAAGCCGTTGCCGAGGGTGGTCTCCGTGAAGTCCACGCGTACTTTGGCGGGCTCGGCGCCATGCGCAAGCGAAGTGGCGGCCAAAGCAACCAGAACACAGGCGACCTGTTTCATCAGCACGCTCCGATGAGAGTTTCGGCGCACGGCGCGGTCGGCCGTTTCGCACGAGACTGTCGAGGATACACTGCGTCGCGGCGAACGCGGTACGTGCAAACAGCATCTGGACTGCGAACAGACAAGGCCCGCGCGGGCGGGGCTGTCAGGCAAGTTGCAGCAAGCAGCGCTACGGAATCGTCTTGCTGGCGACGCTCGACAACGCACTCTCCGCGCCACTCGATGAATACGCCTTCACGGCGAAATACCAGGTCCCGGAGTTGAGTCCGGTGACGACGTACGTCGCGAGTCCGGGGTTTGCGATCTCGATCGTCTGATTCAGCGCGACGGATGACGCGCCGTATGCGATGCGGAAGCCCGCCAGATTCGTGATCGTCGAGCCATCGGTGTTCTGAGTCGGCGGCGTCCACGACAGTGTGGCGCTGCCGTTCGTCGGTTGCGCGACCGTGATCGTGAATGCAGGCAGCGACGCGCTCGCCGCGCCGTCGCTCACGCTGATGACGACGTTCGCGTACGCACCGGCGTTCGCAATCGCGGGCGCGCCCGACAGTCGGCCGGTGCTCGTATTGAACGTCGCCCACGACGGGCGGTTCTGGATGCTGTACGTGAGCGTATCGCCGTCCGGATCGGAGCCGTTTGGTTGAAAGCTGTATGCGACGCCGGCGTTGACGCTGGTCGCCGGCGAGCCAGTAATCGTCGGCGGATCATTTGCCGCCGCATTCACCGTGATGTTGAACGCCGCCAGCGATGCGCTTGCGCGTCCGTCGCTTACGCTGATCACGATACTGTTGAACGCGCCCGTGTTCGCGCTTGCGGGCGTGCCGCTCAGCCGGCCCGTCGCGGTGTCGAAGCTCGCCCAGCTGGGACGATTCTGGATAGTGAAGCCCAGCGTATCCCTGTCGGCATCGCTGGCCGTCGGCGTGAATGAATACGCAACGCCGGCATCGACGCTGGTTGGCGGCGAGCCGGTAATCGTCGGCGCGCGATTGGCCGGCGCGGTGACATTGATCGAAAACGCCGGCAGCGACGTCGTCGCCCGCCCATCGCTGACGCGAATGACGATGTTGGTGTAGTTGCCGACGTTGGCCGTCGTCGGCGTGCCGCTCAGGCGGCCGCTCGAGGTGCTGAAGCTCGCCCATGATGGACGGTTCGCGATCGAGTACGTCAAAGCGTCGCTATCGGGGTCGCTCGCCATTGGCTGGAACGAATACGCCTGCGTCGCCTGCACGCTGGTCGCGGGCGAGCCGCTGATCGTCGGTGCACGATTATCCGGTCCGCGCACTTGAATTGCGAAGGCGGGCAGCGCGGCCGAAGCGCGGCCGTCGCTCACACTGATGACGATATTCGAATATGTCGCAATGTTGGCCGTGCCTGGCGTACCGCTCAGACGCCCCGTCGATGAACTGAAGCTCGCCCAGGAGGGACGATTGGAGACGGCGTAGCTCAGTGAATCGCCATTGGCGTCAGCCGCGGAAGGCTGGAAGCCATACGCCTGGTTCACCATCACCGAGTTCGCGGGTGCACCCGAAATCGTCGGCGGAGCATTCGAAGGCGGCGGTGTTTGATTGCGGGGATTGATGCGAATGCGGAACGGGCCGATCGAACGGGTATCGCGCCCATCGGTGACCGTGATCGTGATGTCGTCGGTTTCGCCGACATGTGCATCCGACGGCGTGCCGACCATCGCACCGTTCTCATCGCTGAACTGCGCCCACGCGGGAAGATTGGTTGCAGTGAACTCCAGAAAATCGTTGTCCGCATCGCTCGCGCTTGGCGTAAACGAATAAGCTGCGCCCGCCTGCACGGCGACCGGCGGCGTGCCGCTGATTTCGGGCGGATTGTTGATTGGCGCAGGCCCTGGATCGGCGGGCTGCGCTGGCGGGAGAACCGCTTCCGGATCCGGATCATCGGAACTCTCGTCGAAGCAACCTGTGAGGGACGCAGCCAGGAACGCAATCGCCGCTCGCTGTGCGAACGCTCTGCCGAATTTCATCGCACTCATCGTTCCGATCGTCATGGTTCGCACCTTTGCTTGGTCGCGCGGCTCAGCCGGTGTGAGGCCGGTGTGTGCTGCGGGGTATACGTCGGGCAAAGGCGCGCGCGCCGCGGGATCGCGACGCGAGATCGGGACGAATGGTGCGCGCGCGAATGCGCGAGCGAGCGGAATCGCCGATCAACACATGAGGCGCCGTTGAGAATCTCAACGTGCTGCATGCGGCAACCCCGCTGTCATAGGACGCGCTCGAAAGAGCCGACGTCCGGTAGACCGGAGGCTTTGCGTCCCCGCCTTTCGACGGGTTTGCCCCATTTCAATTTGCGCTGCTCCTCTTTCTTCGATTTCTTCGATCGCACAACGCGCACACGCATAGAGCGCGGCGTCGCGTCAACGCCGTCACAAGGCGCCGAAGGCAAGACACGCAAGAGGGGGGAGAATGGCTGAAGGATGACGACAGTTCCTTCGCGATGAAGATTCTGTCGGCAACCCCGCTATCCTGCGCCCTTGCGCTTCCCGGACCGGAGGCTTTGCGTCGCCGTCTTTCGACGGTTATGCCCTTGTGAAACGAGATCGAGTTAACACGAGCAAATTCGTGTTGGCAATTGTCTGTGGCGACCGACATGTGCGACGCCGCGCGAGATTCACGTAACAACACGTGTTCACATAACTTCGTCAAACGAACCCGCGTCATCGGGAGAACGGATCGACGCCTGCGCATCGACCCGTTCTGCATGAGCGCCGCTCGCGCGCCATGCATGATTACTGCACGGCTTTCGACACGACATTCGAGATCGCACTCTCGAGACCGCCGCTCGTATATGCGCGCACTGCGAAGTAGTACGTGCCCGGCGACAGATTCTCGACGAGGTACGACGTGAGTCCCGGGTTTGCTACCTGGATGCTCTGCGTCAACGCGCTGGCCGATGCACCGTAGAACACGCGATATCCCGCGAGATTCGTGAGCGTTGAACCATCAGTGTTCTGCGTCGGCGGCGTCCACGACAGCGCCGCACCACCCATCGACAGGTCAGTCACGGCAATCGAAAACGCACCGAGCGCGCTCGTCGCCTCGCCATCGCTTACGCTGATCACGATGTTCGAATACGAACCTACCTGCGCACTGGTCGGTGCGCCCGACAACTGACCCGTCGAAGTGCTGAATGTCGCCCACGACGGACGATTCGCAATCGAGAAAGTGAGTGCGTCGCCATTCGCATCGGACGCTGCCGGACGGAAGCTGTACGCGCTGCCCGCTTTGACGGACGTTGCAGGCGAGCCGCTGATGACCGGTGCGGCATTCGCTGGCGCAGTCACATTGATCGTGAAAGCGGACAGCGAAGTCGTCGCTTTGCCATCGCTCACGCTAATGACGATGCTCGGATACGCGCCCACATGTGCGGTCGTCGGCGCGCCGGACAACTGACCCGTGCTCGTGCTGAACGTCGCCCACGTCGGTCGGTTCTGAACGGTGAAGCCGAGCGCATTGCCATCCGCATCACTCGCGGTCGGCTTGAAGCTGTACGACTGGCCCGCCGCCACAGATGTCATGGGCGAGCCCGTGATTATCGGAGCGCGATTGGCGGATGTCGCTGTCACCGTGATGCTGAACGCGGGCAGCGCCTTGCCGGTCTTGCCGTCGCTCGCGGCGACGATGATGTTGGAATACGTACCCACGTGGGCGGACGTCGGCGTGCCGCTCAGCAACCCGGTGGTGGAGCTGAAAGTCGCCCATACCGGCTTGCTGCTGATGCCGAATTTGACGGCGTCCCCGTCAGGGTCGGACGCAGTTGGCTGGAAACGATAGGCGCTGCCGACAGCGACGGAAGCCGCAGGCGAACCGCTGATGACAGGCGCCGTGTTGGAAGTGCTCGCTCCCTTCACCGTGATAGAGAAGGTCGGCAGCGTGGCCGTCTGACCGCCGTCGCTCGCACGGATCGAGATGCTCGAATACGTCGTGACATGCGAGCTGGAAGGCGTGCCGCTCAGGCGTCCCGTCCTCGTATCGAATGACGCCCAGGATGGACGATTGCTGATCGAGAAGACGAGCGGATCGCCGTTCGAATCCCTGGCGGTCGGCTGGAAGCTGTACGCGACGCCAACGCTTGCAGTGGTTGACGGCGAACCTGAAATCGTTGGTGCGACATTGCTGCGCGAGGTTGCGCGGATTGCAAATGCGGGCAGCGAAGCCGTCGTGACCCCGTCGCTGACGCGCAACTGGATGCTGGTCCAGTAACCGACGCCGGACGGCGTACCTCGCAGGCGACCGGTGCGACTGTCGAATCCCGCCCAACCGGGCTTGTTCGCAACGCTGAATACCAGCGTCCTGCCCTCCGGATCCGCGGCCTTCGGAATGAATGTGTAGGTCGAGCCGACGTAGACCCAGGTCGCAGGCGCGCCCGAGATCGTCGGCGGCTGATTCGCGGCTTGCGCCGTCGCGATGGAGCCGTAAGAGGCACCGAGAACAGCAATTGAAGCGAGAACGGCCGGCGTACGCCGACGACGAACAACGGTCGAACAATGCATAGATCACTCCGCACGAGCGCGCAGAACTTCAAAAGCCCGGTGAGCGCGCGAACGCGTTCAACCGGGCGCCTGTGTCTGGCAAGGGGAGTGGTTCGTCCGTGATGCGCGCGCGAAGCGCACATCACGGGGTTCACTTCACGCCGGCTAATGGATCTTCGTTCCGTAGCTGCAGCGGCAACCCCGCTATCCGTGACGAACCGCTGGAGGCGTTTCGTCCGAGGACCGGAGGCTTTGCGTCACCGTCTTTCGACGGTTTTGCCCTTGTTCGACGCTGTGCAGTTTGCCGAGGTCATGCGATGTGACATATCGGACGAGCCCGCATCGCCGCGCAGCGAGATCGAGGTAAGTACGTTAAGGCGAAGGAGTAGCGCGGGACGGGAGAAAGATGAAGGGATGCGCTTGTGGTGTGAATTTGATCTGCAACGCGCAGGCTTATGGTCATCTGGCCGCGACGTTCGTCGTCAGATGCGCGATCGTCGCCAGATGCAATTCATCGCGGCATCTGAAGATGTCCGGTTGCAACCGGACCTGCGGCTGCCGCCTTTATTCCGGCAGCGTAAACCCATGCTGCCGCACCAGTCGCGTGCACGCGGCGACAATGTGCAGGTCATAGAGACGGCCAGCGCCGCGATTGATTTCATCGATGGCGGCGTCCATGCCTGCGGCCGGTCGATAGGGTCGCGGCGAGCACATGGCTTCGACGGTGTCGGCGATGCCGAGAATGCGCGCCTCGAGCAGAATCTCCTCGCCTTTGAGTCCGCGTGGGTAACCGCTGCCGTCGTAGCGCTCGTGCGACTGATAAACGATATCGGCGATGGGCGCGCCGAAGTCGATGTCGGCGAGCAACTGGCAACCTTCTTCGACGTGCGTACGCATGAGTGCGAGTTCGGTTTCGGTCAACGGCGCCGGTTTCGAAAGAATCGAGGCGGGAACGGCGATGTTGCCAACGTCGTGCAGCAGTGCTGCGACGCGCAGCGCGTGCTGCCGTTCGCCATCGAGACCCGCTTCGCGGCCCAGCGCTACGGCGAGTGCAGCCAGGCGGCGCGCCGAGCCCGCCGTGTAGGGATCGTGCCGCTCGCTCACGCGCACGAATGAATCGATCATGCCTTGCAGAGCGACGTCGGTGCGCTGCAGAGAACTGAGCGTCTGCGCATGCGCCCGCTTTGCGTGCAGCACGCGCCAGACGCCGTCGGCGAGCACGACGAGCGCGCGTTGATCTTCTTCACCATAGCCCGCCTCGCGATTCGCGACTCCGAGCACGGCGACGGTTTCATCGTTCTCGATCATGGGTGCGGCGATATATCGCTGCAGATCCGGCAAGCCGTCGCCCTGCGGTTTCCTGCCCGGATCGTTGCTCGAGGTCACGTGTCTGGCGCGCACGCATTCGGTGAACAGGCTCGCATGCGACAACGGCCGGGGCTCCGCGTCCGCCATGGTGATGTGCGACTGTCCGCGCTCACGCCACGCCGCAAGTGCGAGCGTCTTGTGCTCAGGATTCACGAAATACAGAAAGGCAAGCGGGCTGTGAGTCGCCTCAGCCGCCTGATCGATCACCCGCTGCACGATCGCGGACTCATCGAAGCTCCCGGATTGCCTGAACAGAGCAACGAGGAATTCCGTCTGACGTTGCGCGGTGCGCTGCGCCACGAGTTCGCGGCGACGCTGTGAGGAATCGCGAATCATCACGACGCTGTCGCCGCGTGCATTGCCCAGCAAACCAACGCTCACCTCGACATCCATGAGCGCACCGTCCTGACGGCGATGCTTCGTTTCATAGCGGCCGCCGCCGCTGACGCGGCCGAGCTGCAGGCGCATCGTCGTTTCGCCGGCGCTCTGATCTTCGATCTGCGTCGCGGTCATATTGAGCAATTCTTCGCGGCTGTAGCCGGACATGCGGCAGTAGGCGTCATTGACATCGAGTATCCGGCTCTCGCCATCGAGCACCCAGCAGCCGTCGGCGGCTGCGTCGAGCACCGCGCGCCCGGTCGCCGCGCGTTCGTGCAGCTGCCGCTCGATCGCCACGCGCTCGCTCAAGTCGTAGGCGCAGACGAGATCGGCGTTGCGCCCGTCGAATTCGATCTCATGCGAAGCGGTCGAGAGCGCAAGCGCCGCGCCGTCCTTGCGCTGGTGCATGCGCACGTCCCCGCTCGGTTCAACCCCGGCCAGCAGCAATGCAGTCGACTTCTGCCCGAGAAACTCCGCGCGGTTGTAGCCAAACAGAACGAGCGCAGCGTCGTTGACTGCGATAAAGCCGCCCGTCGCATGATCGGCGATCCACATCGGCAGCGGATTCGCTTCGAATACGCGGCGGAAGCGCGCCTCGCCGGCGGCGAGCCGCTGGTTGGTCGCTTCAAGATCTTGCAACTGCGAGCGCAATCGCGCTTGCGCTTCCTGAGCGCGCTCTAGCGCCTGAGTGTGGGCTTGCGTCTGCGCCTCCATGAGCGCCTGGGCCTGAGCTTCCAACTGCGCCTGTTCATTTGCAGTGGTGCGCTGCTGCTCTTTGGCGGCGGCGCGTTCGAGAGCGGCGCCATCGAGCGTCGGCAGGGGCGTGGTCGGATTGCTTTTCGCGGGCAAATTCGCGAGCAGTTCATCGACGGCTGTCGCGAGCGCCTCGGGATGCGTGGAACGCGCGAGGAACCGCTCCGCCCCTAATTCAAGGGCGAAGCGCTCGTACTTCGGATCGTCGTGACGACGCGTATAGAAGACGAACGGAACCGCCTGCAGCCGTTCGTCCTGCTTCCATTTGCGGCACAGCGCAAAGCCGTCCATGCGCGGCAACACGATGTCCGACACGATGAGATCGGGCGGCTCGCGGCGAGCGACATCGAGCGCCGCGAGTCCATTGGCGGCCTTGACGACGCGATGGCCTTTGCCGGCCAGCAACTGCTCGAGCGTGCTCTGTTCCGACTCACGCTCGAATGCGATCAGGATGACGCCCATGTCCTCGACTCCCGCAACCAACGGCTTTCCCCGTCAGTTCCTGTATTCACGGCGCACGCGCCACATTTGAAATTGATCAGGGAGTATGCCGATTGGGCGCCTGGTTGGCACGGTTGAGGGTAAACCTCAACCACGAAGAGAGACGCATCTCTCAGAAGCGGTTGGCGGTTGGCGGTTGGCGGTTAGTCAGAGGCGCGTTGCACCGACCCGGACCCGCACTCGCGCCCCCTTATCGAGGACGGCGTCTCGATTTCGGGCGCCCCAAGTGGAAAAAAAACGATGCGCCGGAAAGCTCTGGATCGCCGCTGGCTCTTTCCAACCGCTAACCGCTAACCGCTAACCGCTTCCGAAGTCCTTCGCCATACGCGCGCGCATGGCCGCATCCGGCATCGGGCCGAAGCCGGCCTGCAGGTTGTCCCTCATATGCGTGACTCGCGAGGTCGCCGGGATGACGCAGGTCACGCCGGGGTGCGAGACAATGAACTTCAGAAAAAATTGCGCCCAGCTCGTGCAGCCGATTTCGGCCGCATACGCGGGCAATTTGCGATTGCGCACCTGCGTGAACAGATCGCCCTCCTCGAACGGCCGATTGATGAGCACCGCGACGCCGCGCTCCTGGCAGAACGGCAACAGACGCTTCTCCGCGGCGCGCGAGGCGATCGAATAGTTGAACTGCGCGAAATCGAAGGGCTCCGAAGTCAGGCTGGCCTCGAGATCATCGTACGCGGCGTCAATGTAGTGCGTGACTCCGATGTAGCGGACCTTGCCCTCGCTTTTCAAGGCGCGCAGCGTTGTGAGATGCGTGCGCCAGTCGAGGAGATTGTGAACCTGCAGCAGATCCAGCTTCGGCGTCTTCAACAGCCGCAGTGACTGCTCGATCTGCGCCGCACCCTTGTCGCGCCCGGTTGTCCACACCTTGGTCGCGTAGAACGTCTGCGCCTGCTTGCCGAGTTGAGCGACCAGATCGCCGGTCACCCGTTCAGCGGCGCCATACATCGGTGAACTGTCGATGAGTCGTGCGCCCGTCGCGTAGAACGTCTCCAGCACCTCGACGAGCGGCGCTCGTTCGCTTGCGCCGGCGCCGACGTCGAACGTATTCCACGTGCCCATGCCGATGACCGGAAGGGATTCTGAATCCTTTGACGTGGGAATCTTCCGTCGCAGCATCGTGCCGCGCGCATCGGCGGCGTGGAGCGAACCTGACATGGCGACTCCGGCGGTAAGGTGAGCGATGAACGAGCGGCGACTGAGCGTTTGCATGACTGGCAGTGGTGAGTGGTGGTCGGGATTCGCCCGGGTGATATGTCGGGATTCGGATTCGGGATTCGGGATCCGGCAGGCCGTTTGAGTGCAGCGCGCGCGTCAAGTTCGTTCTTGCGAGTCCCGAGTCCCGAGTCCCGAGTCCCGATCCTACGTCTCCGCTCG
>JBOHZJ010000495.1:0-6194 GCA_050738395.1 Steroidobacter sp. | reverse complement strand
ATCGAATCGGTCACTGCGGGTTCAGAGGAGGAAATCGAGTAACCACAAAGAACTCAAAGAGCACAAAGATCCGGATGGCTGGATCGACGGATAAGCACATTCATTCTCCAATCTATGTGCTCTCTGTCCCGCGGGATTCCCATTTGGTCATAATCTTTGCGGTTACTTCAGTCCCGCTCTTCACAGGGACCAATTCGAATCCGCTGCGGCCCGCTTCTGTTCCACGGTAGCATTCCAGCAGCGACGCGCTCGCCGCACGTTCTGGACCACAGTCGAGAATCCATGCTTTCTCCGTCTTCCGCCACCGAAGCGGCTTTTATGATCATCGCCCTCATTCAGGCGGTGTTCGGGTTCGTCTGGGCGATCGGCGCCTCGATGGTGACGACTGTGCAACGAGCCGTCATTCACTGGGCGGTCTGGGCGGCGCTGAGTTCCATCACCTGGCTGACGCTGTCAGCCACGCTGCAATCACCGCCGATGCTCGGCGTGCTCACGGGCGTACTCGGCGTCATGGCCCTGCAGCGCGGCATCTGCCTCTTCATTGGGCGCCCACCGCGTGATCGACTGTATTTCGCGCTTATGGCTGTAATCCTGGCCGCCTACTGGCTCACGCTGGATCCTGCGACCCGGCATCTGCAGACGGCGGTCAATTTCGGAGTGCTCGGTTGGCTTTATCTGGATATCGCCCGCGATGTATACGCACATGCGCGCCGCGAACTGCGGCTCCGCTGGCCGGCCTTGCTGGCGCTGCCGGTCTCGCTCGGATGCCTGGCGTACCTCTTGCGCGCTTTTCGTGCACTGCTTGACCCCGAGTCTGTCTCCGCCGAGATGGCGGCGGACAGTGCGCTCAACGTTCGTTCGGCATTGATCTTTGTCACGCTCGTCATAACCTGGCACTCCACGCTGATCGCACTCGTAGTGGCGAGACTCGTGACCGAGCTGCGCCGACTTTCGCGGCACGACGCCTTGACGAGCCTGCTCAATCGGCGCGCGATGGAGGAAGCCCTCGATAGTCAGGTCCAGCGCAGCCGGCGCAGCGATGAGCCCTTCGTAGTGATGATGCTCGATCTCGATCACTTCAAACGCATCAACGACCAGCATGGTCACGCCGTCGGCGATCTCGCGCTGAAGCACGTCTCGCAGCTGTTATCGCATGCAATGCGCGAAGTCGACACGCTCGCCCGTTTCGGCGGCGAAGAATTCGTCGTACTGATGCCGGGCGCGACGCTCTCGCACGCCGAACCTGTGGCTGAACGCCTGCGAGAGTTGCTCGCGGCTTCGCCGCTGCTTCACGGGGCGACACATGCGCCCTTATCGGTCAGCATCGGCATCGCGCAGTGGTGCGGCGGTGAAGATGATGCGTCGCGGCTGCTCTCGCGCGCAGACGCAGCGTTGTTCCAGGCCAAAGTGCAGGGACGCAACCGGGTGGTGACTGCAAGGGACGATGCAGCGATCGAATCGACTGACTTGATTCCGGACAGCCGATGACTGAGCAGAGCGTCGTTGAAGCATCGCCTGCGCGCGCGAACTCGCGCCTCTACAGGCCGATTCCAGTCGACAATGGTCTTCCCTATTTTGGCCATGCATTCGGAATGTTCCGCGACGTGCTGGGCATGGTGCAGCGGCTCGAGCAACGCCATGGTCCGGCCTGGCGATCGCAGATGGGCCGCTTGCGCATCGTCAATCTGCTGGGGCCCGACGCACTGGAATTCGTTCTCAGGAATCGTGACGGCGCGTTCTCCAGTGCGCGCGGCTGGGAGTTCTACATTGGCCGTGTGTTTCCCGGCGCCATCATGGCGATGGACGGCGACGAACATCGTTATCAGCGGCGCATCATGCAGGTCGCGTTTCGCAAGCCCGCCCTGCGCGCCTATCTGGATCAGATGGCCCCGGCAATCGACCAGGGCAGCGCTCAGTGGCTCGCGGTCGGAGCGCATCCGGACACGCGTCGTGTATTCCCGCTGCTCAAGCAGCTCACCCTGGATCTGGCCGCTTCCGTGTTCATGGGCGTCGATCTCGGTCGCGACGCCGCCGCACTCAACCGGGCGTTCATCGGCGCCGTGCAGGCGTCGCTTGCCTTCGTTCGGGCGCCCGTTCCGGGTCTGAAGATGTGGCGCGGCGTTCGCGGACGCGCGCTTCTCGTCGATCGCTTTCGCGCGCTGCTTCCGGACAAGCGTGCAGCGCATACCAGCGACTTCTTCAGCGAGTTCTGTCACGCGCAGAGCGAGGAAGGCGAGAAGTTCACGGATCAGGAAATCATCGATCACATGATCTTCCTGATGATGGCGGCGCACGACACCACGACCAGCACCTTGAGCACGATGATGTACCTGCTCGCGCGTCATCCGCATTGGCAGGATCGCTTGCGCGATGAGGCTCGTGCGCTCGGGAAGGCGTACCTGGAATATGACGATCTGGATCGGCTCGAAACCCTGAGCTGGGTCATGCGGGAGGCGCTGCGTCTTTATCCGCCGCTCTCCTCCATGCCGCGCATGTGTATCCGCGACACCGAATTTCAGGACTATCTCATTCCGGCGGATACGGTGGTCGGCGTGTTTCCGATTCATGTGCACCACATGCCGTCGCTGTGGAACGATCCCTACGCGTTCGATCCCGAACGCTTCAGCCCCATCCGGCAGGAAGACAAGCGTCACGCATTCGCCTGGGTCCCGTTCGGCGGCGGCGCGCACATGTGCATCGGCCAGCATTTCGCAACCTTGCAGGTCAAGGCGATCCTGCATCAGCTGCTGCTGCGTTATCGATGGAGCGTCGCCGCGGGCTACACGATGCCGTTCCAACTCGTTCCGATCGCCAGGCCGCGCGACGGTCTGCCGGTCACGCTGCATCGGCTCTGACCCGCTTCACCTGGCGCTCTTTGCGCCTCCGCAAGAGTCTTCCGGATTGCACCTGACAGGAGATCGCATGTATCGCGCCGCCGCCGATCGTTACCAGCGAATGTCCTATGCGCGCAGCGGGCGCAGCGGCCTGCAATTGCCGCGCATTTCGCTCGGCTTGTGGCAGAACTTCGGCGGCGACGCTTCGTTCGAGAATGCTCGCGAAATGGTGCTGCAATCGTTCGATCGCGGCATTACGCATTTCGATCTCGCGAACAACTACGGTCCACCGCCGGGTTCGGCGGAGGAAAATTTTGGCCGTATCCTGGCCGCCGATCTGGCGGCGCATCGCGATGAATTGATCATATCGACCAAGGCTGGCTATCTCATGTGGCCGGGCCCGTACGGCGAATGGGGTTCGCGCAAATACCTGCTTGCGAGCCTCGATCAAAGTCTGCGGCGCATGGGCCTCGACTACGTCGACATCTTTTATTCACATCGCTACGACCCGGCGACGCCGCTGGAAGAAACGATGGGCGCGCTGGACGCCGCCGTGCGCAGCGGCAGAGCACTGTATGTGGGCGTCTCTTCGTACGGTCCGGAGAAAACGCGTCAGGCCGCGGCGATCCTGCGCGAACTCAAGACGCCGTTCGTCATTCATCAACCGTCTTACTCCATGCTGAACCGTTGGGTCGAGGATGGCTTGCTGGATGTCCTGCAGCAGGAAGGCGTTGGTTGCATCGCCTTCTCTCCATTGGCGCAGGGCATGCTCACCGGCAGATACCTGAACGGAATTCCTGCAGCATCGCGGGCGGCGCAGGAAGGATCGTTGCAGCGAGGCATGCTCAGCGAGCGCAATCTCGACAACGTGCGAGCACTCAACCACATTGCTCAACGACGCGGACAGACCCTGGCGCAGATGTCGATTGCGTGGGTGCTCAGACAGCCCGCGATGACCAGCGCACTCATCGGCGCAAGCCGCTGGTCGCAGATCGAGGAATGCCTGGGCGCACTGGATAGCCCACAGTTCAGTCAGGACGAACTCCAACAGATCGACCACTATGCCGCCGAAGGCGATCTCAACCTCTGGGCGACTTCGAGCCAATCCGGTTGATGGGATTCTGGAATCTCGCGAAGACCAGAACCTGACCAACCGACAGTTCTTGAATCCCCAGGTCCCGACTCGCGAGCTGTGCGTACGGGCAGAAGTTCATCCGCTCCCGGGTTGCCGATCGCGGTCCATCTGTGCGGAAATGAGTGATTCTCACATTGCTTCTCGCGGATCACGCATGCACACATCATTCAGGTCTTCTACCGCCGCTGCATTTGTCGCTCTGGGGCTGCTGGCCGCCGGCGCCTCCGCTCAAACCACAGCCGAGCCGGTCGTTCTGGTCCATGCAGGCCGCCTGCTCGACCGTCCAGGTCAGGCGCCGCGCGGCGCTTCGACGGTCGTGATTCGCGCCGGCAAAATCGAAGCCGTACGCGACGGGTTCGTCACCGACGGCTTCCCTGGCGCGACGGTCATCGACCTGCGCAACCGTTATGTTCTGCCGGGATTGATCGACTCGCACGTTCATCTCGACAGCGACAAGGCTGGGCAGGAGGGCCTGCTCGAATCGCTGACGAACGGCGATCCCTACTTCGCCTATGAAGCCGCAGTCAATGCGCGCAAGACGCTCGAGGCTGGATTCACCACGGTCCGCAATCTTGGCAACGGCGGCGGTGTCACGCTGGCGCTGCGCGATGCGATAGCGGCGGGCAAAGTCCCCGGCCCACGCATTCTCGATGCGGGCAATGGCATTTCCGCCACCTCCGGCCACGGAGATCAGACTCTCGGCCTGAATCCCGACATCGCCGAGCATGCGCCGGAGGAAAATCTGTGCGACGGCGCCGATGCGTGTCGTCGCGCGGTGCGTGCGCAGGTTCGACGCGGCGTCGATCTCATCAAGATCATGACGACCGGCGGCGTGAACAGCCGCATCGGCGCAGGGCTTGGCAAGCAGATGTTCGACGACGAGGCGAAAGCGCTGATCGAAACAGCTCACCTGTACGGCAAGAAGGTCGCTGTTCACGCACACGGCGCCGATGGAATCAACCTCGCGCTGAAATATGGCGCGGACTCGATCGAGCACGGCACGTTGCTCGACGAGGAAGGCATCAAGCTGTTCCTGAAATCAGGCGCCTACTATGTGCCGACGTTATCCACGGTCAACGGCTACCTCGAGCGCCTTGCAAAGGACCCGAACGCCTATCCACCGGCGGTTCGCGAGAAGATCGAGTGGCGAATCTCGATTACGGGCCAATCGCTGCAGAAGGCTTATCCGCGCGGTGTGAAGATCGCATTTGGAACCGATGCAGGTGTTTCGAAGCACGGGCGCAATGCGGACGAGTTTGAGCTGATGGTCAGGCACGGCATGCCGCCGGCCGAAGCGATCAAGGCCGCGACAGTCAACGCTGCCGATCTGCTGGGCATTGCTGCCGAAGCAGGCGCGCTCGAGCCGGGCAAGCGCGCGGATCTGATCGCGGTTTCGGGCGATCCCATCGCAGACGTCACTGTGCTTAAAAGCGTGTCCTTCGTGATGAAGGATGGGAAGGTGCACAAGCACTAGCAGGCTGTTGAAAAACCCTTTTCAGCAGCCTGCCAGACCGGGCCACGGATGGCCCGGCGAAATCATGCACTTTCAAGTGCTTGATTTCGGGAGCGCCGCGAAAACCACGCCCAGTGTCTTTCATAAGATTTGGGCAAGCGACGTTGAAAAGTCCAAGGAAGGACTTTTTCAACACCCTTGCTAGTGGCCCTGTAGCAGCTGATCGTGTACTTGCCGATTCGTGTTTCCGGACGGCGTCGGTGCGCTCGTCAAGGGCCAGTCTGAGTCTGGAGAACGCTTTTCAGGACCCCTGCGTAAATACATCCATGCAGCAATGGCGCTTAGTTAAGGCGCGGAGTCCATATCGCTTTCATCTTCACCTCTCCCGTTGGGAGAGTCGCGCACAGCGCGGGTGAGGGGCGATGCATGTAGTGCCTCAAAGAAGGACCTTGCGTCGCCGCGCTCCGCCAACCCCTCACCCGCACTTCGTGCGACCTCTCCCACGAGGGAGAGGTGAGGAAAAGATGCGCATCCGTTCAACTAAGCGTCATTGATCCATGCAGGACTTCGGGCGCAACATTCCTGTTGCTCACAATAGAAGAAAAGCGCTCTCCAGACCCAGACTGGCCTGCGCCATTCGAATCCGTACGCTCGCTCATCGGCGCAGCCATGAGGAATGAGTTTCTTTTTCTTCAAAACTTCAACGAGCGCCACGTGAGCGTCTGCCTTGCGGCGCTGTTTTCAGGAACGTCAAAAACACGGACGTTTTTGC
>JBOHZJ010000494.1:0-2481 GCA_050738395.1 Steroidobacter sp. | reverse complement strand
TTCAGTTCACTGACGCCGATCATCGTGAGCTGCTCGTCCAGCCGCAGCTGACCGAGCCCGATGTCAGGCAGACAGCGGCCCGAAATCACCCAATGGACATTGGCAGGCGAACGCCGCAGCAGAAAATCGAAAGCACGCGGCAGAAGCGAGGACGTGAGGTGCTGAAAATCATCGATCACGATCACCAGGTCCTGCTCGATACGATTCAAACGTTCGCTGAAGATCGCAGTTGCCGAATCGATCAGCGGCGCTGCGTCGTCGCGGCGGCTCGCGATATAGGCGTCGAATCCGCCGACTGCGCTGCGCACGGCGCCGATCAGATAGGAGAAGAATCGAATCGGTTGATTGTCCTGTTCGTCGAGCGAGAGCCAGGCGATCGCGCGTTCCGCGGCGTACTGCTGATGCCATTGCGTCAGCAGCGTCGTCTTGCCCGAGCCGATCGGCGCCGCGAGCAGCACGAGCTTGCGATGCGATGCGACGTCGAGGCGCTCGATCAGATCTTCGCGATAGACACAGGCCGCGGCAGGCAACGGCGGCTTGAGTTTGGAATTGATCAGATGTGCAGCGCCGGCGTCTATGGAGCTTTCCACGCCGCGGAGCCGCTTCTGCGGCTCTACGCCACGAAGCACTCCGCTATCGCTGATGAGCTGGTCTTGCACTTCTTTTGCGCCAGTGTGCAGGCATTACAAGCACGCACGGGAACTGTCAGTTCCCTCGTACGTGCTTGTGCGTACTCACGCGCACGTGCACCGATCGTGTCGGCCCTGCACGGCGCGCACCCCTAGAGCCCCTCGCATCGCCCTCCCATCGAGGGGGGCGACTGATTATGCCGACGCTTAGCATGGTCGTCATCCGGACCGTGCGCGCGGAATCGCACCACACGACCGCCGGGATGGGGATACCAAAGTGGCCACAGTGGAGAGACAAGCCATGCTCAAGCAGCTCATGCGGTCCCGTCGGGGCCGACGCGGATTTGCGGTCGTCGTTCTTTTGCAATCGTGCATAGTCGCGTGGACGACTGCCTCGGCCGCAGCGCCTGCGTTCCTGGCTTTCGAGAGCGGACACGTTCGTCCCATCGCCATGTCTCCGGACCGCACACGACTGTTCATCACGAATACGCCGGACAGCACGCTGGAGGTATTCGACATCACCTTGGCTGGGCTCGCATTGCGCGCACGCGTGCCGGTCGGACTGGAGCCGGTCGCAATCGCCGCGCGCAGCAACACCGAAGTCTGGGTCGTGAATCATTTGTCCGACAGTGTCAGCGTCGTGAGCCTGAGCGGCACACCACGCGTCGTTCGAACGCTGCTCGTCGGTGATGAGCCGCGCGATGTCGTATTCGCCGGGTCGCCCGTGCGTGCGTTCATCACGACGGCGCATCGCGGCCAGCACCGCATGGATCCTTCCCTCAATGGCGTGCCTGGCGCCGGCGATCCAAAACTCACGGCAGGCGGCGTCGGACGCGCCGATGTGTGGGTGTTCGATCCAGCAGCGCTGGGTGCGGCAGTCGGCGGTCGGCCGCTGCGCATTATGAACTTCTTCAGCGACACGCCGCGTGCGCTTGCGGTCAGCGCGGATCGGAACACGGTGTACGTGGCCGGATTCAAGTCCGGTAATCAGACCACGTTGTCGGGCAGCAGGTCACCCTGTCGAACTCGAACGCCGGCGTTGCGAATCCGCGCATCGATCTGCTGATCCAGCGTGCGAAAGCCTCGTTCATTTCGAAGGAACTCGGCGGCGCTGGCAAGGAGTGCGACCTGGTGGCGAAGGTCGCGCAGGGCGGGGTGATGCGCGGGTATCTGTTTGACGCGGCGGCGAAGAGATTTGTCGCAGCGGATGGCTCGCAGCGCACGGACGCATCGCTGCGCGGTCTGGCCGCGACCAGTGGACAGGAAGTCACTTATACGTGCGCTCCATGGGGGTCGGGACCTCGAATGGCGCTGAGCCTTTGAGTCACAGGGAAGTGACTGATGACCGGTGACTAGTCAGGGGCGCTGACGCTTACTTTTCGGCCCCGCAGGCGTAAGTCCGCGGGGCTTCCTCGTCGGCGGCGGGTCTGCGGACCCGTCGGGTTCCTCAAACTGGGCGGCCGTGGGTGGATAAGCGGGATGCGATCCCGATACCATTCACCTCCATTCCTTGCCGATCCAGACCCCACGCCTTGTCGAAGTCCATTTCGCGTCTCCGTGTGTTCGCGCGCAGCGCTTTCGCTTGCGTGCTTTTCGCGATGGCGATGCCGGACGTGCATTCCGCGGAGCCGCACCCCGCACAGGCGCTGATCGATCGCGCCGCAGTCGGTGTACGCAACGATCCAGCGGCAAGCAGCCGCGATGCTCAGGCGGCGCTGGAACTGCTGACGCTGCGACCCGACACCGATCTGGAAATCGAAGCGCGCACGCTGCTTTGCGATCATTTGTCGGAACGCGACCGGGCGGCGGCCGAGGAACAAATCAGACTCGCTCGTGCACTCCTGCCCAAGGC
>JBOHZJ010000493.1:0-5756 GCA_050738395.1 Steroidobacter sp. | reverse complement strand
GAGTGTCGTACTGCCAGATGATGTCGCCGGTGGGAGCGTCGTAGATGTACACGCGACCGTCGAGGCCGGCGGCGATCACCGATTTATCGACGACGAGCGGGGCGGCCGACAGACCATACTTCTCATTACACGACGCGAAGCGTTGGTCGCGGCCGTTGGAGCAATCTGCCGTGACTGGCTTGCGCCAGAGCACCTTACCCGTACTGATGTCGACGGCGTTCATGCCCGGCTGGGGTATGTAGCCCTCGATCTGCTCGAAGTGCGGATCGTTGATCGGCGCGAACACACGCTCGCCATCGGTCGCAAGTCCCCAGTGGATGCCGCCGAGCGGCGTTCCTTGCCCGAACGTCTGCCGCCACAGCACTTTACCGTCGTCATCCGGATCGATACCCCACAGGTCCCCTGACTTCTGACCGGCAATGATGATGTCCTTGCCATCCTTGCGTTGCGCGAGCACGGCGCCGGCGCCGAAGTCATAGTCCTTGAGCACGCTCTCATCCGGACTCGGGCAATTGGGACCCGACTTCGCCGGATCGAATTGACAGCCCAGGTGCCAGACGTCATTCGCCAGCGCCTGAAAGGTCCACTTGAGATCGCCGCTCGCAAGATCGATGGCGAGAATTGCATCGCTCGTGTGCGTGGCCGGCAGCGACGTCGCCTGTCCGGCGCCCGCATAAACGAGACCGCGCTTTGCATCGATCGACGGCGTCGACCAGATCGGCGCGCCGGACGGACCGCGCAGCTTTACGCCGGCGGCGCTGAGCTTGCCGGTGTACTTCGCGTCTTCCATCGTATGTGCGACCCACAGTTGTTTTCCTGTGAGCGCATCGAGCGCCACGACGGCGCCATGACCCGTGCAGCACTCGAATTTCGGATTCGCTCCCGCGCCGACGCCGGACGCGGAGACCGGCACGATGATTCTGTCCTTGTACAGAACCGGCGCGCCGGTGATGCCGCCGGCAGGTTCGTGGCGGCCTTCTGCTTTCCAGATCAGCGCGCCGGTTTTCGCATCGACCGTGTACACCTGTCCGCGCGCATCGCCGAACACCAATGCCATTTTCCCGCTCTCGCCAAGTTCGCCGTAGGAAACTGAGCTGCGCAGCGGCAGCCCGGCGTCAAATGCCCATTTCACGCACGCCGTTTTCGTGTCGAGGGCGAGCAGCTTTCCAGTCTGCGTCGGCGCATAGAACAGCGTCGATCCGACGATCACGGGGGAGGAGCGCAACGAGGTGGTTTTCGGAAATCCAATCGCCCACGCAAGCTCGAGATTCGCAAGCTGTGCGCTCGCGAGTCCCGCCTGCGTCGCCGTCAAGCGGCGGCTGTTCCTGTGATCCGTCCCGAACATCGTGAGCGATGCAGGCGCATTGAGGTCGATCATGCGCTGATCAGGCTTGCACATCATTCCCGCCACCCAGTCGCCGTCTGCGCCGTCAGCCGCGGCGAGATACCCGAGGAGTTGCTGAAATCGATCGCGCGGCACGGCGGAGCCTTGCTGCTGCATGACGCCTTCGATGAGCGTGAAGCGCAGCGTTTGCGCGCTCATTTGCTGAATCGCGGACAAGGTCGGGGCGCGAGTGCCGGGCAGGTTATGGCACGCGGCGCAGTACTGCTCGTAGACCGCTCTGCCAGCATGATCGGCACGGAGCTCCTGCGCTTGCGCTGCATACGACGCGGCAGTGAGGACGATCAGGGAACAGCGGACCAAACGAGTGTTCATCGCATTCTCTTTATAGCCGGGTCGTTCGCATCGAGCCCATACGATTCTTCACCGGAACCGCAGCGCGCTGCATTAAGAAACGTCAGCGAGGACGCTGTCGGCGAAATAGCGCAAAGAATTAATGGCCGCAAAAGGCGCATAAGGAGAAATCATGAATCGCCTCTTTTGAATACTCCCTTCGGTTTTGCGCCGTTTCCCACTTTTTTTGCGGCTATTAATCCAGTCCTTCTCCTTCTCCTTCGGCGTCCTGAAGCGCCAGAGTGTTATGAATGGTCAATCGTGATTTGATTCGTTTCGTTCGGCGATAGACTCAGCGCTCATCGCCCGTCCGGCAATTTCGGTGAGTCATGAAGTACCACGTCCATACCTCGCGCATCGTGCTCATGAGCAGCATGGCGCTCAGCGTTGCGTTCTCCACATTCGTGTCCACTGCGGACGCGGCGCCGAAGAGCGGCTGGGAAGCGCCACGCACGGAGTTCGGTCATCCGGATCTGCAGGGCAACTGGACCAATGCGACGCTCACGTCGCTCGAGCGCCCGCAGCAGTTCAAGAATCTCATCATGACACCCGAAGAAGCAGCGTCGGTCGAAGGCGCTGCCGCACAGCATGTCGAAGAAAATGCAAAGCCGACCGATCCGACGCTCGGCATCCAGGATCTGCCGAAGGATTGCGGCTATGGATTCAGCGGTACGAACTGCGGCTACAACAACTTCTGGGTTGACCGCGGTACGCAGGTCGTCCGCATCGATGGCAAGCCGCGCAGCTCATTCATTACGAGCCCGGAGAACGGCCGGATTCCGCCGATGGCCGAAGAGGCGCGTCGGCGCATGGCGGCGCGAATGGCCGCACGGCGCGGCGCGGGCGTGAATGACGGCCCTGAAATGCGTTCGCTGGGTGAGCGTTGCCTGATGTCGTTCGGCTCGAGCGCAGGTCCGCCCATGCTGCCGCTCATGTACAACAACACGTACTCAATCGTGCAAACGAAGGATCACGTCATGATCCTCGTCGAGATGGTTCACGACGTGCGCGTCATTCGCCTTGGCGGCAAGCCGCTGCCAGGCAGCGTGCCGCGCTGGACAGGCGATTCGATCGGTCGCTGGGAAGGCGATACGCTGGTCGTCGAGACGTCGAACTTCCATCCGCTGCAGACCTTCCGCGGCGCCGGCCAGAATATGAAGGTGATCGAACGCTTCACGCGCACCTCAGCGGATCAGATTCTCTACCAGTTCACGGTCGATGATCCGACGACGTTCACTCAGGCGTGGAGCGGCGAACTGCCGATGAACGCCACGCCGGATCTCATGTACGAATACGCGTGCCACGAAGGCAACTACGCGCTGCCCGGCATCCTCGCGGGCGCGCGCGAGGAAGAGCGCGTCGCTGCCGGCGGTGCGCCGACGAAGAGCGCGACGGAGATCGAGAAGGAACTCGAAGGCGAGTAAGAGTTTGCGGCGTGAGTCGCGATCTAACGGCCCCTCGCGATTGGAGACCCTCACCCTAACCCTCTCCCTGGAGGGAGAGGGACAGACCCGTTCGGAGAGCGGACACACTCTTCGCCTCTCCCTCAGGGAGAGGCCGCGCTTTGGCGGGTGAGGGTCTCTTCGCGTCTTCCCCAAAGGGACAGGCCGCGCCCTGTGCGGTCGAGGGCGGGCGCCGCGCGTCAAGAAGTGCAAGAACTGGAGACCGCTCCGGCGGAGCGACGCGCCGCAATCTTGGGCATACTCGCGTCGGATGGGGAGGCGAGCGATCATTCTATGAGTAGATTCCTGGCGACCATGCGCGTCGCGCACGTCTTGACTGCTTCGATCATGTTGGCGGTCCCGCTGCCTGCAGGCGCCAGTCCGGTGCACAGCACCGGCGTCGACGCCGCGCGAATTCTCAATGCTGCCGCCAACAATGCCGACTGGCTCTCACACGGCCGCACGTACGACGAGCGGCGCTACAGTCCGTTGGCGAAGATCAGTCAGAGCAACGTAAAGGATCTGTCGCTCGCGTGGTACTTCGATCTCGACACCAAGCGCGGCCAGGAGGCGACGCCCCTCGTCATCGACGGCGCGATGTACTTCACCTCGTCGTGGAGCAAGGTGTTCGCAGTCGATGCACGCACGGGAAGAGAGAAGTGGCGCTTCGATCCCGAGGTCCCCGGCGACAAGGCGATCGATGCGTGCTGCGATGTCGTCAATCGCGGCGTCGCCGCCTGGGGCGAGAACGTTTTCGTGGGCACGCTCGATGGACGGCTGATCGCCCTGGATCGCGCCAGCGGTAAACCGGTATGGTCGGTGCAGACGACAGATCCCAAAAAGCGTTACACCATCACCGGCGCACCACGTGTGATCAAGGGAAAAGTGATCATCGGCAATGGCGGCGGGGAAATGGGCGTGCGCGGCTATGTGTCCGCCTATGACGCGGCGACGGGCAGGATGCTGTGGCGCTTCTACACGGTGCCGGGCAATCCAGCAGAAGGTTTCGAAACGCCTGAACTCGAACGCGCGGCGAAGACATGGTCCGGCGAATGGTGGGCCTATGGCGGCGGCGGGACGGTATGGGATTCGATGGCCTACGATCCCGACCTCGACCTGCTGTACATCGGCGTGGGCAATGGCAGCCCGTGGAATCATCAGATCCGCTCGGAGGGAGAAGGCGACAATCTGTTCCTGTCGTCTGTCGTCGCGCTGAAGCCCGACACCGGCCAGTACGTTTGGCATTTCCAGTCGACGCCGGCCGAGTCGTGGGACTTCACCGCGACTCAGCACATCATCCTTGCGGACCTGCCGATCAACGGAGCGACGCGCAAGGTGCTCATGCAGGCGCCGAAGAACGGATTCTTCTATCTGGTCGATCGTGCGACCGGTGAATTCATCTCCGCGGAGAACTACGTGAACGTCACCTGGACCTCGGGGCTTGATCCGAAGACCGGCCGTCCTGTGGGCGTGCCGGAGGCGCGTTACGTGCGCGAGCCCGCAATGGTGGCGCCCGGTCCCCTCGGCGCGCACAACTGGTATCCGATGTCGTATAGCGAGCTGACGCAGCTCGTCTATATTCCGGCGCTCGAGTCCGCGAGCTACTACAAGCACGACGAGAAATTTCAGTTTCGCGATCGCACCTGGAATACCGGCATTTCGATGTTCCGCGGCGAGGCGAATGCAAAGAGCGTCGCCGACGCAGAGAAGAGCAAGGCTGGCGCATTCCTGCTGGCGTGGAATCCGGTCGCGCAGCGCGAGGTCTGGCGCGTGCGGTATGAGCGTGCGGGCAACGGCGGTCTGTTGTCGACCGGCGGCAATCTCGTCTTCCAGGGTTCGGTCGATGGATTCTTCAACGCGTACGCCGCCGACACAGGAACCAGGCTCTGGTCGTATAACGCGCAGAACGCGATTCTCGGCGGCCCAATCACGTATGAGCTCGACGGCGAACAGTACGTTGCGACACTCGCCGGCATCGGCGGCGTTGCAATGGCCGGCGGCCTCGGCGGCGGCGCCCAGCAACGCAGCGAGTTCGGCCGGGTCGTCGTGTTCAAGCTCGGCGGCAAGGCGGAACTGCCATCGCTGATTCCGACGACTGCGCGCGTCGCCCCGAGACTCGGGCGCGCGGAAGCGAACGGCGATCGAGAAGCAGGTCAACGCCACTACGATCGCGTATGCGCTGCATGCCATGGCGCCGGCGCAAAGAGCACGACGTCCGTGCCGGACCTGCGCTACTCGGAAACCATCGTGGGTCGCGCGAATTTCAAATCGATCGTCCTCGACGGCGTGCGCGCCGACAAAGGCATGGTCGGCTTCGCGTCGATGCTTTCTGAAGAGGACGCCGAAGCGATCCGCGCGTATCTGGTCACACGATCGGCCGCACTGGGAGCAGCCGAATCGCCGTGAGGGTGATCGCGGCGGTTAGCGGTTAGTCAGTGGCGATCGCCTCGCTGGCTGATTGCCGCCAAAGCACGCATTATCGTGATATGGAAATGGCGCTCCTCACCAATCTTTGATTGCCTATCGTCGTGTGCGCTGCGCGTCGTCCCCTCACCCCGGCCCTCTCCCAAGGGAGAGGG
>JBOHZJ010000492.1:0-4432 GCA_050738395.1 Steroidobacter sp. | reverse complement strand
CGCAACACTCGAGCGCGGCCCCGGAGCGAGCTCCTTCGAAGTCTGAGGCGCAGCAATTTCGACCTGCGCGAAATGCAAGAGACAGGTCAACAGGATCAGTAGCCAAATCTGCACCTCCGCTTTCAGATAGTCGACGAATAGGCCGGCGACGAGAACGACCGCGAACGCGGCCGCGACGCCGGCGCACAATGCGCCGAGACTCGGGGACAGCGATCTCGACATCTTCTTGATCCGGAAGACGGCCTTCACCCACCATAACCACAGCGCGATGAACAGAACCGCCCCAGGTATTCCCTGCTCGACCAGCGCGCTCATGAACGTGTTGTGCGACGAGCGGCGGCCGGTATCGCTCGGATTGGTAATGCGCGACATATACTTCTGGTCCAGATACATGGGGCTGAGCACCTCAGTACCCCGATGCCCGGTGCCCAGCGGGTAGCGTTTCGCCATCGCCCACTGCGCTTTCACCAGAGCGATCCGGCTCTCCGCGCTGGTATCCATCTGTTCGGCTTCATTCACCCCTGCCTTCATCGTTCCCATGCGTTCCCAGAACGTTTCATGCGCCAGCATGCCCACCAGCACGAGGCCGAGCGCGGCCAGCCCGTAAAAGAGGCGGCGGTGCGCCCATGGCTTCAGGTACCAGAGCACGGCGCCGCCGACGACTATGGCGAGGAACGCTCCGCGGCTGCCTGCGAGCACGATCGTATTCACAATGAACGGCATGGCTCCCAGCGCGAACCAGAGCCGCCATTTGCGCTCCGAGAGCACCATCATTGCGCCCATCATCACAGCCGTACCAAGCTGCATGGCAAGAGCGTTCGCCTCGTTGATGCCCGGACCACCGACGCCTTCCAGACGTCCCGAAACAGGTGTCGAATAGCCCAGCCACCCAAGGTAGGCGCATCCGGCAAGATTGACGAGCAGGAACGTGCGCAACTGCTCAGGTGTTTCGATCAGGCGATAGATCAGATAGAAGAGCAGCAAGTACTTCGTGTACAAAATCGCCAGCTCGCGATGCTGTTCGGGGGAAAGCGCCCAGAAGCTCTGGAGCCACACCCATACTGTGAAGACGATCAGGATCTTCGCCGGCGTCGTCGAGTACCACGGCGCTCTGCTCTCGTCGCGCGACAATCCCATCGTAGCGATCAACGTCACCGCGGCTGCCAGCAACGACCATCTCAGATCCGGCAGCGAGGCGCCCCACCAACGCGAGGGCGGGTGGAGGTAGAAGACCGCCACGTAGGTGTACAGGCCGTAGACAGGGTGGCGCGCGAACGCCATGCCGAGCCCGGCGAAGAATGCGAGGGCAAAGGCGATACCGGTCAGCGACATCGCAGCCCCCTACGCGCGCTTTCGCTCTGCGGCTGTAGCATCGAGCGCACGCGCATGCTCCCGCAGCCACTCAACACAGCGGCGAGTCACGCGGTCAAGCGCCTCGCGCGAAGAGAACGTGTGATCCGCACCATCGAGCTCGGCGACTTCACAATCCTTGCGCGCCAGCAGTTTCGCCCACGCGGTATTCGAGCAGCACAGACCGCGAAACTCCTGCGCCGTCAGATCATTCTCGCTCATCAGCACCAGCACCGGGCCGGTAAATCGCTGCAAGCCTGCCCGCATTCGTTCGATAAAGGATTGTGCAGGCTGTGCGGCCGAGCGTGCACCGGTCGAGGCGCGCGCAAGCTTGCGAGCAAAATCGGCGATCGACTCGCCCACTTTGAAATCGCCTTTGACGACCTTCGCCCAGAACGACCGTTGCAGGAGCCGGCGCCCGTAGTAGTGTTTGATGTAAGCCGTCGCAGCGCCCGCCTCTGTGTGCACCCAGGGATTCGCGATGATCGCGGCGCGGACGCGGGTGTCCGTGCTCGCGTACATAAGGCATGCGGAGGCCGCATCGCACAGTCCCCACAGAACGACGCCTTGTAGCTGCGGCGCCTGCTTCACGAATGCATCTATCGCGACCCTGATGTCCTCGCTTATAGCTTCGAAATTGCGCGGTGCGCCGTCGCTGTCGCCCATGCCGCGGTAGTCGAAGCGGAACACCGAATAACCGGCCTGCGCCAGAGCGCGCGACATAAGCACGAACTGACGATGACTGCCCACCCGGTACTGGGGCCCGCCCACGACGACCAAAACCCCGACGCGAGCCCCGGCGTGGTGCATCACTGCGAGCAACTGCTCGCCGGCGCACTCGAACACGACCGGAACTTCGGGCGTGCTACTCACGGCTGCGCTCCCAACGTGCGCGCGGTTTCTGCAACGAGCGCCGGGTTTCGAACGATCTCGACCGACGACCAGAACGGCTCACCCTCCAGCGCTTGCAACCCGACGGTGACCCCATTGGCGCGCGCCTGTTCAATGGCGTTGAGCGACGGGGTGGGCGGCGCGGCGTCGGCCGAGCGAACGACTTCGATCCATTGCACTGCGCCAAGATTCGCACTCATAACTGTAGGCAGATGGACTCGATCCAGTTGCTCGGCCAGTCGCCCGGCTACTTCATAGCCCGCGACTTCGACCGTTTCGCCGTTCTTCAGTCGCGCACGCAGCCCGGCGATCGTATCCTTGCCATTCTTCTGCATCATCGTCGCTGCAACGCGCAAGCGCAGAAACTGGTCCAGGGCGCGGGCGCCGCTCAAGACCGGCTGCCACAACACCGTCCGCTCCAGGCGCCATCCGTGCTCGCGTGCGGTCTCGCAACCCAACGCGCATCCGAGTCTTACACCGAGCAGATCCGTGATGCGAATGCCCTGCGCGCTGCACCAAGTTACCGTGGCGGCGAGATCCGCCTTCCATACGTCCCAATCAGCGTCCGCGAACTCTCCTTCGCTCTCGCCCGTACCGAACAGGTCGACGATAACCGTCGCGATTCCGAGCGCCGCCAGCTGATTGGCGACTTCAGTGAACAAGTGACGCGACTTGTTCATCTCCTCCGCGAAGGGCGGCACGATCAATAAGCCGCCGCGCACCGCGAGCGCCGGTTTGCGCAGCACTGCAAAAATACGCCCTCGCCCACCGACGAGAAAGGCTGCAGACAGTTTTCCTCTGCTCAACGTGCTGTTTTCCCATCGATGAAGGTCGCGAGCGCGCCCAGCGTCTCGAAAACCTCCCCGGAGACCTCGTCATCGTCGATGCTTAAACCAAATTCGTCCTCGACCATGGTCAGCACGGTCACGACCGCCATCGAATCGAACTCCGCAATGGCGCCCAGGAGCGGACTGGCGGCGGTCAGCACATCGGCGCGCTCGCCAAGATGCAGAGCGTCGCGAATGATTCTCTTGAGACGATCGACTGTGGTCATGATCTGGATGCACCTTCTAACGTGTCACTTGATTGAGCTGGGGGGAGCCGATGTACGAGGCGTCGTCCACGTCGTATACGTGCGGCCGCGGTAGGCTTCGAGAATGCCCCGCGCGCTCGCAACATTCACGAGGCAGAAGTAGTACGGCACAGACATGACGCGTGGCATCGATGCACTGCGGCGCGCGAAGTAACCCACCGCCGCCAGCGCGTACAGGATGCACTGGATGATGAAAGCGGCGACATAGAGCGGACCACCGTCGAGCACCAGAACATTCGCCAGAAAGAAACCGACCAGAAATAGCGGCATCAGCCAGCGCAGCAGTTTGTGCGAAACGAGCTGCAGTGAGAACCAGCCGTAGCGCAGCGGATTGAGCAGCGCCGGCACGGTCCAGGTGGCCCGCCAGGCGCGATTGACGATGCGCACCTTGCGACGAAATTCCTTATCGAAACCCTCGGCTGCTTCTTCGACCGATCGTGCTTCGGGCTCATAAATGCAGCGATGGCCGCTCATGACGATCTGCATGGGGTTCACGAAGTCAGAGAGTGCGTCGGCGCGCATGTCGCGATACAGCGAGCGGCGGATTGCATAGATTGCGCCGTCTCCGCCGACGGTCGAGCCGATCTCTGTTTCGAGACGCTTGATGCCCGTTTCGTATTTCCAATAGAGCGATTCGCTTTGCTGCGCGCCGCCGTTCGCAGCTGCATAGGTGGACTCGCCCACGACCGCGCCCACCTGCGGGTCGGAGAAGTTGCGAACGATTTTGCGAATGGCGTTGGCCAGGTACATGGCGTTGGCGTCCGAGAACACGATGACCTCGCCCCTCGCCGCCCGAACGCCTGCGTTCAGACCGAGGGTCTTGCCACCGCGATCGTTCATGCGCAGCAGCCGCACACCTTGGGCGGCGAACTGTTCCACGATTGCGTCCGTCCCATCATCGGACGCATCCGAAATGACGACTATTTCGAGCTTCTCACGCGGGTAATCGATGGCGAGACTGTTGCGGATCTTGTCCGCAATCACGTCGGCCTCATTGAAGGCGGAGATGATCAGCGTGACGCTCGGCTCGTCATAACCGGTCGCCACGCGTCGGCGCGCGCCGAGCATCGAGAGCAGAGCGAGCAGCAGCGGATACCC
>JBOHZJ010000491.1:0-15200 GCA_050738395.1 Steroidobacter sp. | reverse complement strand
ATCCAGTGTGACTGCGAGGAGAAGTGTGAGCACTGCGGTTCGCGTCATGATCGCCTGGCAACCGTTCGGTTGGCAGGTTGATGCGCACCATCTCACTTCGCGAGTCTTCTGATATCCATGCGGGGGGCTATACGCGCGAGAGTCACGACCTGTTCCATCGCGAGGCTCACGATCTCATCACAATCGAATCTGCACCAGTCGCGACAAGTCCGCGGCTGGCATCGCGAAGGCATGCACGATTTCAGCGGTGCGAGTAATCCTCGACAGAAGGGAGGGTGTGAAGAACTTCCATGAAAATGATCCGGGATGAGCCACACCGGCTGGTCCGAGCCGCCGTTGAACGTACAAACTACGTGCGCAACACGCGTCTTATCGCTGCTTGAAATCCTCTGGCGTCAACTGATGCCGGGCGAGCAGTTTGTAGAAATCCGTGCGATTTCTCTTCGCGAGCCTTGCCGCCTGACTCACGTTGCCGCCGGTGATCTGGAGGATCTGCGACAGGTAGTTCCTGGTGAACTCATCGCGCGCTTCGTCGAAGGAGGGGAGCCGGGCGGGGCCGCCGCCGATCGCTGCCTGGACGAGTTCGGCGCTGATGATCGGGCTGGTCGCCAGCGCGACGTTCTGGCGCACGACATTTTCCAGCTGACGAACATTGCCTGGCCATTCCGCGCTCACCAGGAGTTCGACTGCCTCGGGTGCGTAGATGTGGCGGGGCTGGCCAGTTTCCTTCGCGATTTTCTCGAGGAAGTGCGAGATCAGCAGCGGAACGTCTTCACGGCGTTTCGCGAGCGACGGCATCTCGATGTGGACGACATTGAGGCGGTAATACAGATCCTCGCGGAAGTGGCCGCCCATGATGAGCTGCTTCAGGTCACGGTGCGTTGCAGAGATGATCCGCACGTTGATCGTGGTCGCTTCCGTGCTGCCGACCGGCCGCACCTGATTCTCCTGCAGCACGCGCAGCAGCTTCACCTGCAGGCGCATTGGCATGTCGCCGATCTCATCGAGCATCAGCGTGCCGCCGTCGGCGGCCTGAAACAGTCCGCGATGCTCGCGAATGGCGCCCGTGAATGCGCCCTTCACATGACCGAATAGTTCGCTCTCGAGAAGGTTCTCGGCCATCGCGCTGCAGTTGATCGCGACGAACGGGCGATTGCGTCGCGGGCTCGCCTTGTGAACGGCCTTGGCCAGCAACTCCTTGCCCGTGCCGCTCTCGCCCGTGATCATGACGCGTGCATCTGTGCCCGCGACCATATGCGCCTGCGCGAGCCGCTCTTCCATGACGGCGCTGCGCGTGATGATCTCACTGCGCCAGTCTTCGGTCGTGTCGGCGAAGCCAGATACCTTCAGCGCCTTCTGCACCTGATCGAGCAGTTCCTGCTTGTCGACCGGTTTCGTGAGGAACGCGAACGCGCCGCTCTGTGTCGCCTGCACTGCATCAGGGATGGTGCCGTGCGCAGTGAGGATGATGACGCGCAGCCCCGGCGCGCGGCTCTGGATTTCCTTGAGCAGCCCGATGCCGTCCATCTGATCCATGCGCAGATCAGTGATGACGAGGTCGGGACGTACGCGGGCCAACGCAGCGAGCGCCGACGCAGCGCTTTCGACGGCGTCGACTTCATAGTTCTCGGCGCGAAGACGAATGGTGAGCAGCCTGAGCAGCCCCGGATCGTCGTCAACGACCAATAGACGAGCTTTGCGCTTCATTTGAGTTGACGGCGGAGTCACGACTGCCAGGGGGCGTGGAACTGCGTTCAATGATGGACCTCTCGATTTCTTTGATCGCATCCAGCTTCTGCTGGGCGTCGGCAAGCGCGCGGCGCAGGCGGGCGTTTTCCTCTATTTGCGCCAGCACCCGTTTGTCCGAGTTTGCCTGCGAGCGGCTGCGGTCGTCGAGTGTCGCCAGCAGCCGACGATTCTCTGCTTCGAGTTTCAGTCGCGCATTCGTTTCCTGCAACAACACCGCACAGAGCGTTCGCTCTTCCTGAGTCATGCGCTCGGGCGTTGCAAGCAGCGTTTCGAGCAATCGCTTGCC
Source organism: Steroidobacter sp. (assembly GCA_050738395.1). Taxonomy (GTDB): domain Bacteria; phylum Pseudomonadota; class Gammaproteobacteria; order Steroidobacterales; family Steroidobacteraceae; genus Steroidobacter. Next base: position 13,165 of record JBOHZJ010000491.1, on the reverse strand, counting down.
TTCACTCGGACTACTGGCGGGATGTCCCGGCGTGACGAGTGCGACTGCGTAATGAAGCGTACTCGCTGTGGTCGGAGCGCGTGTGTATTCGCGCTCGACCTCGTAGAACACGTCGGCTTGCCGCGCGGGGTCGGGCATACCGAGACCATTCATCGTGTCGAGATACAGACGCACGCTGCTGGAAGGCGAGGTCGTCGCGGTTTGTGCAGCAGGCGCTGCAGCGGGTTCCTGACGAAATTGTTCCGTGAGCGCGCAGCCGCCCAGCACAAGCGAAACCAGAATCATGCCCATAGCGCTGCGGCTGGCGCGATGCGCCTGCGGCGTTCGTTTTCGATGGCGCGACGTCATGGCGTGCTAAACCGTCTCGGCTTCCAGGCTTGGCGCGAGCGGCAGGCGAATGCGGAAATGTGCTCCTGAAAACATGCCGTCGACGATCTCCACGGAGCCTCCATGCGCCTGCACGAACTCGTTGACTACTGACAAGCCGATACCGGTTCCCTTCAGGTGCCCTGCGGTCGGCGCGCGCCCTGAATAGAAAGCTTCGAAAATGGCGCCGCGTTCTTCTTTCGATATGCCCGGCCCGGTGTCGGCGACATCGAGGACGAGCACATCTTTGTCTGCTTGCGCGCGAATGGAAATCGTACCGCCCCGCGGGCTGTATTTGAGCGCATTCGACAGCAGATTATCCAGAATCAATTTCAATTTCGCCCGATCGGCGCGCAATTCGATGTCCTGGACCTTCAGGTCCAGGTGCACGCGCTGCGCGAGCAAAGTCAGCTGGTGAGTTTCCAGCGCCGACTTGACCAATGGACGCAGACGAAACTCGCTGATCTCGAGACCGGAATGCCGCGCCTGCCAGGCGCTGAACGACAACAGGTTCTCGATCAGTTGCTGCAGTCTGATGCCGTTGTCGCGCAGAATCGTCGTGACCTCGCGCTGTGCGCTGTCGAGCTCACCGACCGCGCCATCCATCAACAGTTCCGTACCTTCGCGAATGCTCGCAAGCGGCGTCTTCAGTTCATGAGACATGTGTCGCAGGAAGCGATTACGTTCCTGTGCGAGTTCGAGCAGACGCATTCGCAGCCATTCGAGCTGGCGGCCGAGATCCACCAGGTCGGTCGGGCCGCGCACAGCGATCGATTTCGAAAACGTTCCCTTGCCAAGCTGACTGATGGCGCTATCGATCTGTCGGATCGGCCTCATGAGCACGAACGTGAACACCCCGACGAGCAGCGCGGTGAGCAGAATCACCGCCGCCGATTGCCAGAAGAGATACTGCTGCGTCTCGGACGTTGAAGCCTGTAATCGCGACAGGCCGGTTTCGATTTGTTCACCGGTCGCCGCGGATAGCTGAAACGCCGCCTCCCACATCGGTGCGATCGCTTCAACGCCGTCTCGCATGACCTCGGGCGAAGCTGGAGTCGGGGAGAGCAGGGCGGCGTCGATACGGCGCATTGCCGATCGCAGCGCATGCAGATGCGTACTTCGCACCGGATCGTCTGCAACGTTTTCGACGCTGGCAAGCGTGACGAGCAGACGCTCGCGACTGTCGCGATACACCTCCAGCAGCCCGGCGTCGTTGAGCACCTGGTATAGCTTTGCGCTGCGCTCCATCGATGCGATTTGCTGGAAGAGCTGCTGGGTGTAGTGCGTTGTTTCAACGCCGGTGCGCACCAGTGTCGCGCTTTCATCCGACAGTGCTCGAACCTTCGTGGCGGCGATAACGACGGCCAACAGCAATGGCGCCGACACCAGTGCGAAACCGGTGAGCAACAGACTCGTCAGGGATTTGGGGCGGGGCCAGCGCATCGCCCGGCATTCTAATCCAAGGGGTAGAAGCCAAGGGGATAATGACCAGGGGGTGGGGGATAGTCCGAACGCGCCGGGCGCGCGGAATGCCTCTCATTCTGGCTAATCGCTTGCGTCGTTCTGACTATCCCCTATCCCCTGATCATTATCCCCTGATCAGTTCTTCTGCAGCCCTGGCTCTTTCTGCAAGCGGCGCTCCCACTCAAGCTGGGAACGGACGATTTCTTCCAGATTGTCGTAATGCGGCGCCCAGCCGAGAACTTCACGAACACGCTGCGCTTGCGCGACGAGCGTCGGCGGATCGCCAGCCCGGCGTGGGCCTTCCACCGTCGTCAACGCTCGTCCGTTGACTCGATTCAGCATCGAAATGACCTCTCGCACGCTGTAGCCGTGGCCGTAACCGCAATTGAGCGTTGCGGATTCGCCCTGGCGACGCAGATAGTCGAGCGCCTTGACGTGAGCCGACGCCAGATCTTCGACGTGAATGTAGTCGCGTACGCCCGTGCCGTCGGGCGTCGGGTAATCCGTGCCGAAGATCGATACATGCGGGCGCTTGCCGACCGCGACCTCGCACGCGACCTTCGTCAGCAGCGTCGCGTTGATCGTCGACTGGCCGATGCGGCCGTCCGGATCGCTTCCCGCCACGTTGAAATAGCGCAGTGCGATGTACCGCAGGTCCGTTGCCGCCGCCAGATCACGCAGCATCCATTCGCTCATCAGCTTCGATGTCCCGTAAGGGTTAATCGGCTGCGTCGGACTGTCTTCCGCAGCCACGCCGCTCGACGGAGTTCCGTACACGGCGGCGGTGGATGAAAAGACGAAGCGCCGGACGCCGGCTTCCTGACAGCATTGCAGCAGGCTGCGGGTCGAGCACGTGTTGTTGGCGTAGTACTTGAGCGGATTCGATACCGACTCCGGAACGATGGTATGCGCAGCGAAGTGCATCACCGTTTCGACGCCGTGTTCATGCAACAGCTGGCGCACCAGTTCGCGATCGCCCGTGTCCCCCACGACCAGCGAGCCGTGCAGTACGGCAGAGCGAAAGCCTGTCGATAGATTGTCGAGCACAACGACTTTTTCATTGCGCTCGCCGAGCTGACGGACGACGTGGCTGCCGATGTATCCGGCGCCGCCGGTGACGAGAATGGACATGGCTGGAAGTAGGTTGTGACTGGTAGATGGTGACCTGATGCGGTAAAGATTCTACGCGACGAAGGCGGGACGTGAGGACGCAGGGATGCAGGACGCGGCTCTCCCCATCTTACGTTCTCCTCAGACTTCCGATTGTTAGTGAATGCAGAGTTCGCTACCGTCGCCGCCCCATGGCTCGAACTGACCCCCACCCGTACGACCGCTTGACGCCCGACGTCATCATCGCTGCGGTCGAGTCACAGGGATGCACCTCCGATCGGCGCATCCTCGCACTCAACAGTTACGAGAATCGTGTCTATCAGGTCGGCGTGGAACAGGGCGCGCCGCTGATCGCCAAGTTCTACCGTCCGGGTCGCTGGAGCGACGCCGCGATTCAGGAAGAGCACGGCTTCGCGCTTGAACTCGCCGCCGCAGAAATTCCCGTCGTGCCGCCGATCGTTCGCGAGGGCAGAACGCTGTTCGAGTTCGATGGGTTCCGATTTGCTCTGTTCGAGCGTCGCGGCGGCCGCTGGCCCGAACTCGGGACGCGCACCGAGCGCGAATGGATGGGCCGATTTCTGGGCCGCATACATATGATCGGCCGCCGCCAGCGCTTTCAGCACCGCGGCCGGATCGACATCGATCTGCTCGGCACTGATTCCCGCGACTTCCTGCTATCGAATGGCTGGATTCCCGATCATCTCGAATCCGCCTACGATTCGCTCACCATTGACCTGCTCGATCGCATTCATCAGGCGTTCGATCTCGCGCACGGCGCCTCCGCAATACGTCTGCATGGCGACTGTCATCGCGGCAATGTGCTGTGGACGGACGCGGGTCCGCATTTCGTCGATCTGGACGATTGCATCACGGGCCCCCCCATTCAGGACCTCTGGATGCTGTTGTCGGGTTCCCGGGAGGAAATGGGCGAACAACTCGCGCATGTGCTGGAGGGGTACCGTCATTTTGCAGATTTCGATCCGCGTGAACTCGCGCTCGTCGAAAGCCTGCGCACGCTGCGCATGATCCACTACTCCGCGTGGCTCGCCCGGCGCTGGAGCGACCCCGCATTCCCCGCCGCATTCCCCTGGTTCGTCGAACCGCGCTATTGGGAAAACCAGGTTCTCGCGCTGCGAGAACAGCTGGCGGCGATCGAGGAAGGGCCGCTGGAGTTGCAGTAGCAATCCGCGGCGCCGTCTGTTTTCCCGAATTCATGCGCTGTGATAGCGTCGCGCAGCCTGTCGGGTAGCGCCCGCGGTTCCAACAGAGTTTGCCAAAGACAATGCCTCACGATTCTGGAAGATCTTTTCGACTCATGGCGGCGGCCGCGGCGCTGTCAGTGACCTTGGCGGGGTGCGGCGGAGGCGGCGGCGGCAATCCGCCCCCTGCCGGATCGACGGTGACGGTCAGCGGACGCATTACCTTCGATCGCGTGCCGTTCGATACAGTTGCGGGCCGGGGTCTCAATCCCGACGCACCGATCGAATCGCCCGCGCGCCAGGTCATCGTCGAAGCAATTGATGCGAGCAACAACGCGATTCTGAGTTCGACCACGACGGATGCAGCCGGCGATTATTCGGTAACCGTGCCCGCGGGACGCAACATGTTCGTCCGCGCGCGGGCGCAGATGCTCAAAACAGGCGCAGCCCCAACGTGGGACTTCGCCGTTCGCAACAACGCAAACAGCGATGCGCTCTACGCGCTGGATGGCGCGAACTTCGATAGCGGTTCTGCGAACAGCACGCGCAATCTGCGGGCCCCGAGCGGTTGGGGCGGTGCGAGTTACACCAGCACGCGCGCAGCGGCGCCGTTCGCGATTCTGGACACTGTGTACAGATCGAAGGAGCTCGTACTGAGCGCGGCCCCGACTGCGACATTTCCACCCCTGAATCTGTTCTGGAGCAATGAGAATCGTCCGGCCGCTCCGTTCTGCCCGGATGATGGAAATATCGGCACGAGCAGCTACGTGGTGTTCGGCGCTGCACCGGACGACGTCGATGAATGTTCACAACCTCAACCCGGCGAGGACGGCATCTATATTCTCGGAGATTTCTCGCAGTTGGACACGGATGAGTTCGATGCGCACGTCATTGCGCATGAGTTCGGCCATTACTATGAGGATCGCTTCTCGCGATCCGATTCGATCGGCGGCAGCCACGGCGGCGGAGATCGGCTCGATCTGCGGCTCGCCTTTGGCGAAGGCTGGGGCAATGCCTATTCAGCGATGTCGCTAAACGATCCTGCGTACCGCGATTCGCAGAGTGGAGTCACGAGCGAGTTCGGCTTCAATCTTGAGACCGACAGCAACACGGCCGAAGGCTGGTTTTCGGAGTTCTCCGTCGGCGAAATTCTCTGGGATGTGTTCGATCCTGCGAATGAGAGCGGCGATACGGCTGCGCTTGGCTTCGCGCCGATCCACTCGGTTATGGGCGGTCCACAGATTTCGACCGACGCGTTCACGAGCATCTTCACCTTTGCCACGGCGCTCCAGAGTGCGAATGCGAGCTCTGCATCGGCGATTGATGCACTGTTGGACGGCGAGTCGATTTCGGGAGCTGACGAGTTCGGCGCAGGCGAAGGTAATGAGGGCGGCGTTCAGGGCGTAACGCCGGTCTATGAAAGCGTCGGTATCAGCATGCCGCAATTTATCTTCTGCACGCAGCCAATTGCGGGCACGACGGATTTGAACAAGCTGGGCAATCGCAAGTTCTTCCGTCTGGATATTCCAGGCGGCGGAGCGACGGTGACCATCCATGTCACTGGCCAGGCATCTGGTCCGGGAACTGCCGCGACTGATCCGGATATATTTGTATTCCGCCGCGGAGACTTGGTCGCATTCAGTGACGAAGTTACCCCCGGACAGGAAACGCTCTCTCAAGTCGCGCTGGCTGCTGGCACTCACATTCTCGAAATCTACGATTTCGAATTGGACGCCCAGGCCGGCCGCTGCATGTCAATGTCTATTGCCGGCTAGTGATAATGAGTCAAGCTAACAGAGGCACATCCAGAATGAACCGGTCAGTCGTTTATATTGCGGGCCTCGTTCTTCTCAGCGCCTGCGGTTCCGAGCCCGAGCCCGAAGCTGCCGCTGTCGCTGCCACGCCGGCCCCTTCGACGCTGGCCAAGGCTGACCAGGACAATTCCACGGCCAGAATGGCGCGTGCGGTCGGCAATGGCAAACCAGGCGCCGCGGTTGACATCAAATACGAGTTTCTCGGCAGGCCGGCCGTTGGTACGCCGACGGAAGTACAGTTGGCGCTGATCCCGAACGCGGGCGTCGATGCGCTGGACGCCACGATCAGCGGCATGCAAGGCGTCACGCTGGCCGGACCGCTGACAGCGAGCTTTGCAGATGTGGATCCCGGCAAGCCTTACACGCATACGTTCTCGTTGTTGCCCGACCGAACCGGAGTCTTCTACATCACGGTTTCCGTAAACACTCAGATCGGCGGCTCGACGCTGGGGCGAACGTTTTCGATTCCCTTCGTAGTAGGCAATCCGCCGGCGCAGCAGAAGGCCGAACCGGCCAGGGACGCATCGGGCGAGGCAATCGAGCCGATGAAGGCTGAGGAAACGACGCAGTAGGAGGCGCCCGCGGGCAGGCGGTAGGGAATCGCCCGAGCGAGAACCGGGGTGCGCCTTGCGCGCTGACTACTCGCTACCCCCTCATCATTACGCCGTTCTTCCTATACCATGCGCGGCCCTTAGAGCCCCGCAGGCCGCCCGTGTCCACGTCCAAGCTTCGCAATATCGCCATCATCGCCCACGTCGATCATGGCAAGACCACTCTTGTCGATCAGTTGCTGAAGCAATCCGGGACCTGGGATGCGCGCAAGGCTGCTCCGGACCGTGCGATGGATTCGAACGCGATCGAGCGTGAACGCGGCATTACGATTCTCGCCAAGAACACCTCAATTCGCTGGGGCGAATACCGCATCAATATCGTCGATACGCCGGGCCACGCCGACTTCGGCGGTGAAGTCGAGCGCGTGCTGTCGATGGTGGACTGCGTGCTGCTGCTGGTTGACGCCGTCGACGGCCCGATGCCGCAGACGCGGTTCGTCACCCAGAAGGCGTTCTCGCATGGACTGCGGCCGATCGTGGTGATCAACAAGATCGATCGGGACGAGGCGCGACCCAGCTGGGTGCTCGATCAGACGTTCGATCTGTTCGACAAGCTCGGCGCCAATGAAGCGCAGCTCGATTTCCCGGTCGTCTACGCCTCCGCACTGCGCGGTTTCGCCGGCAACGACACGAAACATCTGGCGAGCGACATGACGCCGCTGTTCGAAGCGATCGTCAAACATTGCCCGCCGCCCGAAGTGGATGAAAGCGGCCCGCTGCAGTTGCAGGTCAGCCAGCTCGATTACTCGAGCTACGTCGGCGCGATCGGCATCGGCCGCATCAAGCGCGGGCGCATCCGTCGCAATAGTCCGGTCGTCGTGATCGATCGCGAAGGCAAGGTGCGCAACGAGCGCATCATCCAGGTGCTTGGATTTCTGGGCCTCGATCGCGTCGAGATAGAGGAAGCGGGCGCCGGGGACATCGTCGCATTCGCCGGCATCGAGCGCCCCGAGATTTCGGACACGATCTGCGATCCGGAAAAACCCGAGGCGTTGCCGGCTTTGATCGTGGATGAGCCCACGATCAGCATGACGTTCGAGGTCAACAATTCGCCGTTCTGCGGCCGCGAAGGCAAGTACGTCACCAGTCGGCAGATTCGCGAGCGTCTGATGCGCGAAGTGATGCACAACGTCGCGCTGCGTGTCGAGGAAACCGAAGATCCCGACAAGTTCCGCGTCTTCGGCCGCGGCGAGCTGCATCTTGGCGTGTTGCTCGAAAATATGCGTCGCGAAGGGTACGAACTCGCAGTGTCGCGTCCGCGAGTGGTGATCAAGGAGATCGAAGGTCAGCCCTGCGAGCCGTACGAAACACTCGCTGTGGATCTCGATGAGAACTCACAGGGAGCAGTCATGCGGGCCCTCGGCGAGCGCGGCGGCCAGTTGACGGCCATGCATCCGGACGGCAAAGGCCGCGTGCGGCTCGATTATGTGATCCCGTCGCGAGGGCTCATCGGCTTTCAGACGGACTTTCGCACGATGACGTCGGGCACTGGCCTGATGCATCACGTGTTCGATCACTTCGCGCCGGTTCTCGATCGCGACATCGGCGAACGCCAGAACGGCGTACTGATCTCCAACGGCCAGGGCAAAGCGCTCGCGTATGCGCTCTTCAGCCTGCAGGAACGCGGCCGACTCATGACCGCGCACGCCGATGAAGTCTACGAAGGCCAGATCATCGGCATTCACAGCCGCGACAACGACCTGGTCGTGAATCCGCTCAAGGCGAAGAAGCTGACCAACATGCGCGCTGCCGGTCGCGACGAAAACCTCATCCTCACTCCGCCGATCCGCTTCACGCTGGAGCAGGCGATGGAGTTCATCGCCGATGACGAACTGGTCGAGGTGACTCCCGCGCAGATTCGTCTGCGCAAGCGCGCGCTGAAGGAGCATGAGCGCAAGCGAGCAGGACGTGCGGAAGAGTCGGTAGAGTGAAGGAGAGCGATTAGTCCCGCGCGATTCCCGTTAGTCACGGACGGCGGTTCGTCGGGATCGATCGAGCTGCCGCTCTCTCGTAACTAAGCCCGGTAACTCTTTGATAATAATAAGCACGGCGCGTCTTAGCTTGCAGGACTGAAGAACCTTTCGACAGGCTCAGGGCGAACGGAAAGCAGGGAAGGACCCTCTCGATCCTCTGTCCTTCCGTTCGCCCTGAGCTCGTCGAAGGGTTGCCTGCCGAGTCCGCGTAATGCGCCTCGCCGCCGAAGGGTTGTTTGTCGAGTCGGCGCAATGCGCCCGTAATCAGCGGCTATCCGCCCTCCCTTCCGAGCAATACAACATAAGGCCTCGTTTCTGCTAAGAAACGCATCGGCGGCTTTCACATAAAACCGGGAGCTGCTTCACACCTTGCGCGTCGCCGCCCGACCTAGGATGCGGCGAACCCTGCACTGGCCTACAACCAATGCCGCATGTCCGCGGTTTGGGACACGGAACAAGAAGATGCATCGACTGCTAGATAAGCAGGTCAAGGAAGCAACCCGTTCTGACGGGGAGATCGATCTTGCACGACTGCTCGCCGCGATCGACGGCGCTTACGGCAAGACCGACGAAGAACGCCGCGGCGTCGTCCGCTCAATGCAGTTGATGTCCGATGAAGCCACTGCGCTCACTCGCGAATTGCGCGAAAGCACGGCGAGCCAGCTTCAGGCCGTGCTGGATCACGTCAAGGACGTGATCATGACCGTCGATGCAGTGGGGCGCATCGCGTCCATCAATGCGACCGGCCAGCGCGTGTTCGGGCACGCTGAGACGGAAGCAGTCGGGCGTCCCCTGAGTTTTCTCTTGCCGCAGTTCGCCGCCAGCCAGTCGCTGCCGGATCATCTCGAGCAGCTTGCCGCCCGCCTGGATGACACGCAGGTCGATCTGGCCCCGCATGAAACGCTCGGCCTGAATGCAAGCGGTGCGCGCTTTCCGGCCGAAATTGCGGTCAGCAAGACGCGCCTGAATCGACGCCCGATGTTCGTGGTCTGTCTGCGCGACACCACCGATCGCAAGGCCGCGGAAGTCGCCTTGCGCGACAGCGAGGCGCGCTATCGCACGCTGGTGGAACATGCACCGGAAATCATCGTCGTCGTGGATCTCGATCAGAACCGCCTGATCGATGTGAATGAAAACGCGGTGCGGTTCTTCAAGATGGATCGCGACATGCTGCTGGCAAGCAGCCCGGATGCGTTGAGTCCGCCCCATCAGCCCGATGGCTCTCTGTCGCTGGACGCAAATCGTGCGCAATTCGAGCGGACCGTGAGCGGCGAGGCTCCGGTTCTTGAATGGGTGTTCCGTGACGCCTTCGGCTCGGACATTCCGTGCGAAGTGCGATGGGTGCGTCTGCAATCGGGCGATTATCGCCTGATCCGCGGCAGCATTACCGACATCACCGAGCGTAAGCGCACCGAATTCATGAGCGCCGGCGAACGGCGGGTCTTCGAACGTCTTGCGGCCAACGTCGATCTGCGCATCACGCTGGAAGCGATTACGGATGTCGTGGAAAGAGTCGCGCCGGATGCTGTCTGCGCGATTCGCATGCTGGACGAATCCGGCATGCGGCTGAATTTGTGCGCGGGTCCGCATCTGCCGGCTGCTTACGCACGCGAGATGGAGGGGGTCGCGATCGCGGCGCGCAATGGCTCGTGCGCGGCCGCCGTGTACCTGCAGCGCCAGGTGATCGTGGCCGACATTGCACGCGATGCACTGTGGGAGAACTGTCGCGACGCCGTTCTCAAGGCGGGAATGCGCAGTTGCTGGTCGACGCTGATCTACGCCTCCGATGGGAGAACGCTCGGCACGCTCGCGTTGTACTTCAGAACGCCGCGCAGTCCGCAGCGGCGCGATTTCGAGTTGATGGCCAGGATGACGCAACTCGCCGGCATCGCAATTGAACGCCGCATGGCGGAGAGTGCATTGCGCGCGAGCGAGGCGCGCTATCGGCGGCTGTTCGAGAACGTCCTGGAGGGCGTGTACAGCTCGACGCGCGAAGGTCAGTTTTTATCCGTCAATCCAGCTCTCGCGCGCATGGTCGGATTGACTTCGCCCAGCGAATTACTGTCGCTGCCGACCGAGACGATTTATCAGAGTCCCACGGAACGCGCTGCGATCATCGCAGTGCTCGAGCGCGACGGGGAGATCCGCAACGCGGAGTTCCATTTGCGCCGCATCGACGGTACGACGCTCACGGTGGTCGAAAGCGCCCGCGCAGTGCGTGATGACAACGGCCATCTCGTCGGCTATGAAGGCACGATCTCGGATATCACCGAGCGCAAGCGCGCGGAGACCGCGGTTTTCGAAGAGAAGGAGAAAGCGCAGGTCACGCTGCAATCGATCGGCGACGCCGTCATCACGACGGACGCGGATGGTCGAATCGAGTATCTCAATCCGGTCGCTGAGGATCTGACGGGCTGGGACACGCGCGAAGCGTCGGGCAAGTCGCTGCCCGAAGTCATGAACATCTTCAATGAGGTTACTCGCGAGCCGCTCGAAGACCCGGTGTCGCGATCATTGCGCGACGGGCGCGTGATTGCGGTGGCCGATCAGACGGTCATGGTGAGCCGGCGCGGGCAGGAGATCGCGATTCAGGATTCCGCGGCTCCGATACGGGATCGCGCGGGAAAGATCATCGGCGCCGTCATGGTGTTCCACGACGTCAGCAAGGAACGTCGTTTGCGGCGGGCGCTTGCCTATCAGGCCAGCCACGATGCACTGACCGGGCTCATCAATCGTCGCGAGTTCGAGAATCGATTGAATGAAGCGCTGCTCACCGCGCGCGCCGATGCGGCGACGACGCACGTACTGCTGTATCTGGATCTCGATCAGTTCAAGCTCGTCAACGATACCTGCGGACACCAGGCGGGCGATCGCCTGTTGAAACAGATCACCGGCATTCTGCAGACGCGCATTCGCACCAGCGACACGATCGCCCGGCTGGGGGGCGACGAGTTCGGAATTTTGCTGCAGGACTGTACCTCCGAGCGCGCCGCCAAAATCGCCGACAATCTCCGTCAGGCTATCCGTGAGTACCGCTTCGAATGGCAGGACGGCGCCATGAATGTCGGCGTGAGCATCGGCATCGTGGAAATCAACAGCACGAGCGAGAGCATTGCGAGCGTGATGAGCGCCGCGGATGTCGCGTGCTACGCGGCGAAGGACTCCGGCCGCAATCGCGTACACATGTACCAGTACGGCGCCGCGCCTGAACGGCATCGCGAAATGCAATGGGTGTCGCGTCTGACGCGCGCCTGCGAAGAGAATCGCCTCGAGCTTTACTATCAGCCCATCGTACCGATCGGCGCGACTCGCGATCCGCGCGGTCATTACGAGTTGCTGGTTCGCATGCGCGGCGAACAGGGCGAGCTGGTCCTGCCGGCGGAATTCATACCCGCGGCCGAACGCTACAACGTGATGCCGATGATCGATCGCTGGGTGGTCAGTCAGGCGCTCGGCACACTCGCTCACTACCGTGCAGACGGCGATGCGCGACACGGTTACACACTGTCGATCAATCTGTCGGGCACTTCGCTGAACGACGATCGCTTTCTCGAATTTCTGATCAACGAACTGCAGGCTTATGATCTGAGCCCCGGCGCGGTGTGCTTCGAAATTACCGAGACCGCGGCAATTTCCAATCTGCCGAACGTCGTGCATTTCATGCGCGAATTTCGCGCACGCGGCTGCCAGTTCTCGCTGGATGACTTTGGCAGCGGTCTGTCGTCGTTCATGTACCTGAAGAATCTACCGGTCGACTATCTCAAGATCGACGGTCAGTTCATTCAGAACGTGACCACGGACCACGTTGATCGCAGCATGGTGGAAGCCATTACCCAGGTGGGTCACGCGATGGGCATCAAGACGATTGCCGAGCGCGTCGAGACCGCCGAAGTGCTGGCCTGTCTGGCTGACATCGGCGTCGAGTACGCACAGGGCATCTATATCGCCAAACCCGAATCGGTCGAGTCGCTCAGCCGCATCACCCGGACCCATCCGCAATTGAAGCTGGTGCACTCGGCATAGGGCGCGAAGCTGCCGTTGACAGTTGACCGGAGCGCTACCGGCTCTGACTGTCAGCAATGGCGTCTTGTCGGGTCGTCAACCGTCAGCGAAAGAGTGGAGTCGCCCCGGCTCCGCGTCTATAGCCCAAGCGGCTTCATCTCTCGGATGAGATCGATCAGAAGCTTCAACCCAGCCGGGACCTGGCGCCGGCTCGAGTAGTACATGTGAAAGGGCGGTCCCATGGATCGCCAGTCTTCGAGCACGTACTGCAATCTGCCTGCGTTCACGAGATCGACGACGGAGGGCCCGGGCGTGTACATCAACCCGAAATCCCTCTCCACGAGAGCGCGCGCGAATGCTCCGTCATCGATTGTAATGGCGCCCGGCACGGGGACCTGCACCGATTCGCTGCCGCGATCGAACTCCCATTCGTATATGCGGCCAGTGCCTAGTCGTATGCCCAGACATCGATGCTTGTTCAGCTCGCTGGGATGCAGGGGCGCGCCATGCCGCCTGACATAGGCTGGTGACGCCACAACGACCCACGCGATTTCGCCCGACAGCGATTGCGCGACCATGTCCTCGGGCACCGTGCCACCGTAGCGGATGCCGGCGTCGAATCCTTC
>JBOHZJ010000490.1:0-54771 GCA_050738395.1 Steroidobacter sp. | reverse complement strand
TGACTGGTGACTGGTGACTGGTGACTCGTCCGGAGACTCGACTGTGGTGCATGGCGTGTCGTGCTGGAAGACATCGCAGCACAAATTTACTGTGCCGGCGGCCACCAGGCCGCTCCGACAGATCACTAGTCATTAGTCACTAGTCACTAGTCACTTCCGAGATGTCCTCCCACACCCGCGCCTGGCTGCAGATTCATTTCTGCGTTGTGTTGTGGGGCTTCACTGCGATTTTCGGCAAGCTCATTTCCCTTGCCGCGCTGCCGCTGGTGTGGTGGCGGATGGTGCTGGTGACCGGCGCGTTGCTGCTGGTGCAGCGATTCTGGTCCGGCCTGACGCAACTCTCACCGCGGCTGATTGCGATCTATGCCGGGATCGGAGTGGTCGTCGCGCTGCACTGGCTCACGTTCTACGCGTCGATCAAATTGTCGAACGCGTCGGTGGCGGCGACCTGTATGGCGCTCACACCGGTGTTCATATCGTTTATCGAGCCCCTTCTTGCATGGCGTCGTTTCGATGTGAGCGAACTGATCTTCGGACTGGCGGTCATTCCTGGCGTCGTACTGGTCATCGGCGGCACGCCGAGCGGCATGCGCCTGGGCATCGCAGTTGGAGCGCTCTCCGCATTCTTCGTCGCGATTTTTGCGTCGCTCAACAAACGCCACATCGCGAACACTGATGTACTGACGGTCACCGGCGTCGAGATGGGTGCGGGTGCAGTAGTCCTTACGCTGGCGGCGCCATTTCTGCCCGCCGGCGAAACGTTGTTCGCCATTCCGTCGCAACGCGATGCGCTCCTGCTCGTGGCCCTCGCCATTGGCTGTACGTTGCTGCCGTTCGCGCTGTCGTTGGTCGCGTTACGCCAGCTGAGCGCGTTTTCGACCGCGCTCGCAGTCAACATGGAGCCGGTATACGCGATCGTGCTGGCGATTCTGCTGCTCGGCGAGCAGCGCGAACTCTCACTGAGTTTCTATGCGGGCGTCGCGATCATTCTGGCAGTGGTCTTCGCACACCCGTGGCTGTCGACGAAGAAGCAGCTGGCGGTCGGCGTTAGCGGCCGGTGAGAAACCCGGCTTGTCGATCCGTTCAGCGCCGCTGCAACAGCTGGTCCACGCGGTCGCGATAAGAGCGGCTCAGCTTGATTTCCTGGCCATCGTCGAGCGTCAGGTAGTACTCGCCATTGGTGTGCGGACGCAATCGGCGCACGCGCTGCACGTTGACGATGGTGGAGCGATGCACGCGCTGAAACACGTTCGGATCCAGTACGGCTTCCAGCGACTTCATCGTTTCGCGCAGGACATAGGTGCGTCCTTCGGCATGAACGCACATGTAATCGCCGGCGGCGTCGATCCAGTCGATCGTCTTTACATCGAGCCGCACCGTGCCGGCGTCGTCGCGAATCGGCAGGATGCCAGGATAGTGCGGCGTGTCGTGAGCATCGAGTTGCTCGCGCAGGAGTTGCTCATCGACCGAGCCAGACCCCTGCGTCGCGGCGAGCAAACGCATCAGCTTCTCGCGTTGCGAGAGCGCCGTACGCTGGCGCCATGAGGTGCGCACGCGCTCCAGCGCCTGGGCGAATCGCGTGTCATTGATCGGCTTCAACAGATAATCGAGCGCCTGCGCTTCGAAGGCGTCCAGTGCGTAGCGATCGAACGCCGTAACAAAAATGATCATGGGCATCGACTCCTGCGGCAGACGCGCAAGCACGTCCAGTCCGGAGAACCCAGGCATCTGAATATCCAGGAACATCAAATCCGGTTGTTCGCGCAGCACCGTCTCGATCGCTTCGCGGCCGTTCTCGCACTCGGCGACGATCTCCACGTCCGGATAACTGGCGAGACGAAGCTCTATTCCGCGCCGCGCCAGTTGTTCGTCATCGACGATGATCGCGCGTAAACGTTGATCGCTCATGGGTTAATCCAGACGATTCGCAGGGAAGTCTCCCTACAGGTTCTACTGATCTTACGCCGCGGCGAGGGCGCGCTCGGCGGGAAACGTGAGCGCGACGCGCAGGCCGGGCTCGGTGTTGGTAACGGCGACATTGCCGCGTTCGCTGTACAAAACCTGCAGACGCTCGCGGGTGTTGCGAACACCGACGCCGCGGCCGTTCACGAGACGGGTCGCGTCGATCATGCCCGGACCGTCGTCGGCTACTTCCAGCTGCAGCATGCCGCCCGTGACATGCGCAGCGATGCGGATGACGCCGCCCCTTTCGCGCGGCGACACGGCGTACTTGATCGCGTTCTCGATCAAGGGTTGCAGCAGCAGACTCGGCATCAGCACAGTGCTGGCCGCGTCGTCGATGAAGAAGCCAATCGAGAGCCGCTCGCCGAAGCGCATCTTCTCGATATTGAGATACAGGTTCAGCGCTTCGACTTCCTGCGCGACCGTCACTTTCTTCATCGGATCCTGGTCCAGCGTATAGCGCAGAAACTCCGACAATCCAGTGACGGCGGAGTTCGCGGTCGAATTGCGATTGTCGAGAATGAGGGTCGAGATCGCATTGAGCGTATTGAACAGAAAATGCGGGTTCAGTTGGTAGCGCAGCATCTTGAGTTGCGCTTCCTGTGCGAGGGCCGAAGAACGCAATACCGCCTCGCGCTGCAATTGCATCGATTCGTAGTAACGAAAGCCGAAGTACAGGCCGACCCAGCAGGTCATGATGTACATCGCACTGATCGCCCCGCCGAAGTAGTGCGTGATGCGCGTCATCTCCATGTCCGAGTCCGGCATGAACCCGACATAGGCGAGATTGACGCTCAGGCGCCAGGCAAGCGCAGTGATGTAGGCGGCCAGCAAGCCGCCGCCGATGATCATCGCAGGCGGTCCGAACCAGAGCACGCGACAGATGTAGCGCAGCGGCGCGCTGATCAGAAAACCCGCAATCGACGCAGCCAGGATGACTTTGAGATAGTTGGCGATGTATTCGGGCGGCTTGTCGTGCAGCAAGGAGCCGAGATAGTGGACCGTGGCGTAGCCTCCCCAGCCGATGGCGTGCAACGACCAGAACATCGCTTCGCGGTTGTTTTTTAGTTGTGTGAGGTTCATCGGCAAACCGCTGCGGCGTTGAGAAGTTTCTGGTTCGAATCCACCCGCACCCATTCGATCGCATATCCAGTCAATGGACGGCGGGAACGTTCCGGGCGCCGCGGCGCACAGCGCCGCCTCAGACCATTCGTACTCTAAGCAAGCGGGGCGTCGGCGCACAACAATTCGTCGCGCGCGCCGCACAACTCGTCGCACGCATTGCGTCAGAAATGTGAGCCGTGAGTCGTGAATCGTAAAACGGGACTGGGGAATCGGGACCCGGGACGCAAGAAGAGACTTGGCGCTCCGCTATGCAGCTCGAATACTCATCCCGAATCCCGAATCAGTTCTCCGACTCACAACTCACGACTCACAGCTCACTACTGGCGCTTCTCGTCGAAGCGACATCTTTCGACGACGAGACGAAGGAGCAAATCGCGCACTGCATGCTCCAAATCCCCGTGCGTACGCTGCAACCTTTCCTCGACAGGCTGCATCTGAAATCAGGCGCACACGAGTATTCGTTCGATCAGAGAAGTTCAGGAGAGCCATCATGTCATTCAAGAAATCAATGTCGCGTCGCGTTGTGTGGACGGCGTTCGGCGCGGCCGCCGTATCTATGCTCACGGCGAACGTCTATGCAACCGAGCCGACGGTGGAGAAAGTTGTGCGGTTCACCGACCTCGATCTGGCGAAGCAGCGGGATGCGATCGATTTGTATGCGCGCCTGGAGCGCGCGGCGAGCGTAGTGTGTCGTGCGCATGACAGTCGCGAAGTGGCGCGCAAGAGCATGAAAGAAACCTGCGAGCAACGCGCGCTGGCCGCTGCCGTCGAGGACGTCAACGACGCCAGGATCACCGCACTGCATAGCGCCGGCTCGCGGATGCGCCTTGCACAGCGAGGTGCATCGAACGAGCCACGCACCTGACTCAGTAACTGTTTGTTGGAGCGGCCGCGGCGGCGGCATCGAGCTGCAAATCGATGTCGTCGCTGTCGGTTGAGACGCGACGCGAGACCCACTATTCACGTATCGACGCTTCACGCTTGCCGAGCTGCGCCTCGCGCCAGGTGATGTAGATGGTCGATGCGATCACGACCCCGGCGCCGGCCATTGTCAGCGCATTCGGGATTTCGCCGAACCATACGAATCCGAAGATCACGGCGAAGACGAGGCGTGAGTAATCGATGGGCGCCATCACAGCGGCGTCGCCTTCGGACATGCCCTTGATGTAGCACGCTTGTGTAATCGTACCGAGGACGCCCAGGGCGCCCAACAGCAGCAGGTCAACGCCGGCGGGCCAGCGCCAGACGAAAATCGCCGGCGGGATGGCGAGCACGAAGCCAAGCACCGCCGACCACGCCATCAGCGTCGTGACCGTGTGATCGCGCGTCATGACCTTCATGCCAGTGACGGCCAGCGCGAACAGGAGCGACGACGTAAGCGCCGCGGCGGCAGGCCAACCCATGTTGGCCTGCGCCGAGGGTTGCAGCATCAGCAGCGCGCCAAGGAAACCGACGAGCGTCGCGGACAGGCGGCGCGGCCCAACGTGCTCCTGCAGTACGAATGCGGCGAACGGCACGAGCCACAACGTGCGCGTGAACGAAAGAGCGTTGGCGTCCGCAAGCGGCATCTTCTGATAGGCGTAGAACGCGAGGATCATGCCGATCGTGCTGGCGAGCGCGCGGAACAGCAGAATGCCGAGGCGCGTCGTGCGAAACACGGTGCGCGGGTTGCGCAGAATCAGCGGCGTCAGCACGAGCAATCCGGCCGCCTGACGATAAAAGGTCTGCAAGGCCGCCGGGTAATCATCCCCGAGCAGCTTGATGAGTATCGTCATGAGAGTGAATGTCACGGCCGATGCGAGCATCCACAGCGCGCCGCGCGAGTTGCGAGGAAGCCCGGTATACGAGGCGCTGAGATTCACGGTGCGCGACGGTTGACTGCAGAGATGCTTCTTCTCGTCAGCGGCCTCTCAACCGTCAACTGTCAATCGTTGCTTCAGCCAGTTCGCTATGTCGACGACTTCTTCCACGCAGACCTGGTGCGCCATCGGATAGGTGCGCCACTCGACGGCATAGCCCAGGCCCTGAAGGGCGTCGCGCGACGCTTTGCCCAGCGCCGCCGACACCACCCCATCCTGCAACCCGTGGCACATCAGAATCGGCGTCTGCCGATTCACCGCTGACGCTTCCCTCGCGAGCGTCTCTCGCAACGGCAAATACGTCGACAACGCCATGACGCCGGCGAGTCCCTTCGGATAACGCAGCGCCGTGTGTAGCGCGATCGCGCCGCCTTGCGAAAAGCCGGCGATGATGATGCGATCCTCGGCGATGCCGGCCGCTGCTTCGCGGGCGACGTAGCGCCCAACGATCTCCGCGGACTCGCGAATGCCGGCATCGTCCTCCGCGCGATCCGGACCAAAGCCTGTGATGTCGTACCAGGCGCGCATCACGAGACCATTGTTGATCGTGATCGGCCGTGGTTTCGCATGCGGAAATACAAAGCGCACCGCGAGCAATTCCGGAAGCCGCAGCTCCTCCACAATGGATACGAAGTCAGAGCCGTCGGCTCCCAGACCGTGCAACCATATGACCGCCGCGGCCGGCGTTGACCCGGGCGTCAGGATGACTGCGTCGGATGTATCTTGCTGGGTGTAGGGCATGTAGCTACAAGCTGGTGAGGAGGAAGGAAGAGTAACCACAAGATCATGACTGAAGGGAGTCCCGCGGGACAAAGATCACAACGGCGCCCGAAGTCGGTGTTTGCGATTCGCGGCGCATCAATCTCTCTATCTGGCCCTGTTCCGATCTGACGCGAGCCGTTGCCGCAAGACCGATCGCGTAGGTAAACCGCTGATGACCTTTTGCCGCGCCGCGCATGCGCCGACAGATCTTGGAGGAGCGTCACAGAACTGGCAAAGTCGCGCGCTCATTCTTCCAGTTCGTTTTTACCCGCCGGGATGTCAATCATGCACTCGCGCAAGCTCCACGCTATTGCTGCGTGCGTTCTGTTTCTGCTGATTGCAGTGCTCTATGGCGCGCTCACCGGCCACCCCGTCGATGAATGGCGGGTAGTGTTCTGGAGCATGGTCGGAGTTGCGACCTATATCGTCCTGTCGGACGTGTTTGGCTTCGATCCGCATCGCACCCGCATCGCCCAGTACGCTCCGGCGCTCATGCATTATGTGGATCGCTGGGAGTTGCGGCTCGGCCAGGCGACGCTTTCGATGCTCGGTTGCGTCGTGGTGGCGGCGAAGCTGCTCGACGACGCGAATTTCGTGACTGCCGTCGTCAGCGGCGCCCTTGCAGCCTGGACCTATTTCGCCTTGCGTCTGTACGCCGGCGGCTATAACGCGAACGCGTCGCGGGGCCGTTCAATCGGCTGACGGGAGAAGTTTGAAGAGCTCGAGTTCATAGCCGATCAGCGCGATGTAGCCGGCGAGCACGATGTACAGGAACGCCTCGCCTGGAATCGCACTAAACACTCTCATGCGACTGCAGGCGACCAGGACGAACATGCCGACACTGGTCAGCGAAAGCTTCACGGCGGCGAACATCCCGAGATCGTGCGGCAGAAACATCGCCATGACGGGGTTCATCTCAGTGGCGCCGTGCGACATCAGCATCACGGTGAGCACACCGTCGAGCACACACAGGCCGAGAATGGTCACGACGACGGCGAGTACTCGCGGCGAATGCCAGTCGATAATCGGGTATTGATCGCTCTCACGCCGTCCGTTGCGACGTCGCGGCTGCATGGCTCCCCGCCAGTACGCGCCGACCGTCGCATGCCGGCGTTCCGAGCCGCTGCGTCGATCCAGTTGCAATTCGTGCACGTGCAATCCTCTTCTATCGTGAAGCCCCGTCGCTGGAGCTCGCGTCGGTGCGGTCGCTGCAGTGTGACTGCCCGGCGGGACAGCGTGTGAGCGACTTACCTTAATGCCCGGGTAGTCGCCCCGATCACTCCTGCGATGGATACGTGAGCGGCGCCGCCGCTTCCGGCGACAGCACACGGAAGGTGAAACTTTCCTGCAGATACAGCAGCACTGACGTGCCGGTGTGGTCCAGATATCCGATGGAGAAATCCTGGCCGACGCTCAATTCGAAATCGCCGCCCCGCAGGCTCATCACGACCGCACCGTCCGCGGCGGGCGCCCACACGATCGGCCCGTCGATCAGTTCCCGCACATGATTGATGATGGGATAGCCGCGTAAGGTGCTGCGCGTTAGTCCGGTGTAGCAGCGCGGTCCGAGTGCGATGCCATAGGGGCCGTTGACGCCCTCGCTGCGCAGGCGATGAGTGGCCTCCGCGACGATGTCCGGATATCCCTCGTAGTTCGCCGGGATCGCGAGCTTCTGCGCCGCCGCCGCCGCGAAGATTCCCTCGATCCGTGCGGCTGGATACCCCTGAAATATCGCCCGATCTTCCGCAATCGCAGCCGCACGCGCGGCATTGCGAACCGCGTCGAGATCCACCGCCGGGGCGCCGCGGTCGATCGCATCGAGCTCTTCGCGCGAAACTTCGAACGGAATGCGGATCTCGACCAACGGTTGCGACAGGCGCAAACGCGCGACCACACCGTCCTGCAACGGGACAGCGAGCTTTTCCGTTCGACCGGTGGCGACCGAGGCAGCGGACCAACCGAGCGGCCCGACGAAGTCGACCAGCCTTCTCGCCGCCAACAGCGTTTTGAGCGTACGCGCCGCCTCCGCGTCGATCTCGCGCCAGGCGGCGGCGGAGATCGGCGCATGAGTTCTAAGAAGATCGTTCATGTTGATCAGACGCGCAGGCTGCCAATCCCGAGACAGCCATCACCCGCATCGCTCACTGATGATTGGTCCGACGGCTCGTCCTGCTCCGCTTCGTGCTCGACCTGCAGCAGCGGCTTTTCCGTAAACAGATAGGTGCGCAGATGTTCATCGAGCTTCTGATCGTGACGTCGCAGCCACTCGATCGTCATGGCCGCGTGTTCCTTCTCCTCATCGCGGTTGTGCGCGAGGATTTCTTGCAACTGCTGATCGCTCGCGGCGTCGATTCGCTGGTCGTACCAGTCGATCGCCTCGAGCTCTTCCATGATCGAGACGACCGCGCGGTGGCGGTCGATCGTTTCGGGTCGCAGGTGATCAGCCCTTTCATGCAGGGAGCCGCTCCCGCCAGCCATGCGAGTTCCTTGGTGTTGGTTGCTTGTTAGAGTCAGTACGCATGAACTCCGGGCGGGTTCCGCTATCGACGGCCCCTTAGCGCTTCACTGGAGTGAATACGCGGTCGAACACGTAGTCGCCAATCTGCTCGCCCTGCGTCATGCCCTCGGTCGCATCGAAAGACCAATGAATTCCCAGGTAGATACGGCTACGCGCGTTCTCCTCTTCAGCCTGCGAGAACGAAGCGAAGCTGCGGGGTTTGAGCGGTCGCGTCTGACCGGTGTTGTCGACGGTCGCGCCGTTGTATTCGTCCGAGACGAACGTGAATGCAACGTCATCTGTCTTGTAGAAGCGCCGCAGCGTCTGAAACAGCGCCCCGCCGAAGGTTGCGTGTCCGGAAGGATATGCCGGGAACGGCGGCGTAAAGTTCGGGCCCGTCAGGTTGCTCGCCGGCGCGCCCAGCGGCATGAACGTGGCGTCGCCTATCGTGTAAGGGTTGCCGTCCCCCGTGCCTGAAGGACCCGTACCCTCATCGGCCTCGCGGATTGCTGTGATGGGTCGCCACACCTGGTAGTAGTACTTCGATTCCCAGCCCGCGATTCCCGCGTCGGCCAGCGAGACATTCACCAGCGCGAGGAGGCGCGCCGTTTCAATCGCGCTCGAGTTCATCTGCTGCGCGATGTGCACGACGATCTGGTTGTACATGCGCGAAGGGGCGCAGAGGCTCGGGGTTCCGTCGTAAGCCCAATATGTGCCGATGTGCGTCTGCTCCGCCGTGCGTTGTGTTGGCGTGATGACGCCGTCGCCCCCGAGCCTCACGACTTCTTCGTAAGCCGCGGTGTACTCGGCGCTGTCCATTGCTGGCGGCGGCGGCACACGGAACTGATGCGGCTTCTTCATCACGAAGGGGCGCACATGACCCCAGTTAGCGCCCATTGCGATCGGAACCTGGCTGACGGGGTCCTGACGCCACCAGCCGGCCTTGTCGCTCATGACGAAGTCGGTATCCAGGTGCGGTTCGGCATGGTCGGCGCCGTCTCCGGCGCGCTTCCTGAGAATCAGACGCGCCGCGGCCGCGCCGAGCAGCGCCCCGGCCTGCCGGGCGAACGGATCGCGAACCAGCTGAAGAGATTGGCTCAGCTGCGCATCGAGGATCGCCCTCTGCGAGGGAAACATGGCGATGAGCGTATCGTGAGCCGCCTGTGCGATAGCCGCTTCGCTAGAGACGTACCGACTGAAATAGCGGTGAACCGTTGGCAATCCAACATAGCTTCGATAACCGCCCTGAGTCGCGTTCATCGCTTCGAAAACCGCAATTTGCACGATCGCCATCGCGCGGCTGGCGCGTCCCGGACCCAGGTGTTCACCAAAGGTGCGCGTCTCGCCAGGTGCGGGCGGCGTGTGATCGAGCCCGCTTGCATCGATTGCAATCCGATTCCAGTGAATGACCGAGTCGAGCGTCGAGCCGCCCGGCGGGGTGGATGGCCGCCGTTGGACGTACGTGTGCTGTAGATTCGCCCGATGTGGACCGAACGCATCTTCCGCGGAGGCGACTGGATTTTCAGCGAAGGAGGTTGGCGAGAGCGAAAGTAATGCAGCGATAAACCAGAGCCGGGAACGCCGGCGGACATCCAATCTCATTCAGCGTCTCCTTGCCGGGCGGGGGCCGTCGGAACGGCAGGCGATTTCAATCCAGCCCAGTTCTCAGGCTGTAGGCGCCTAACCGACGCACCCGCGGAACAGTTCCGTAAGTAGTTGCCGCTTGCACCGTGCGTGCGCGGCTCCAAAAGAGCTTTCTTTGCACATTCCGCGCTTGCGCCAACGCGTGCCCTTCCTCTATTACAGGAAGGTGTTCGAGCTGCTTTTCACTCATCCTTTCTGGGCGTATCGAAGCGGCGCTTTCGCATTCGCAAGCGCGTGGCCGCGCTGGCTGCTCATCGCATCGATCCTGATCGGCGCAGCCCTGATCGCGCTCACTCTGCAACGCCGGCGTTTGCTCGGCTGGCGCAAGCTGGTTTCGATCGGCGCGTTGCAAACGATGCTGCTTGCGCTCGTGCTGTGTCTGTTGTGGCGGCCTGTGCTCAACGTCGAACGCGTGCGTGATCGGGAAAACGTTCTCGCGCTCGCACTCGACGCTTCGGCGAGCATGAGCTATGGCGAGGGCGAGCAGTCGCGTCTGCAGCAGGCTGTGGCGGCGCTGCGCGAAGGCGCGTTGGCGCGCATGGAAGACACGTTCGAGCTGCGACTGTTCGGCTTCTCACAAACGGCCACGCCGCTCGAAGCTGTCGATGGCGCGCCGGCAAGCGGCGCGCAGACGCGAATCGGCGATGCGCTCACAGAGGTCCTGCAGAATGCGGGAAGCGCGCCGTTGGCCGCCGTCGTGCTCGTGAGCGACGGCGCGGAGAACGGCGCGTCGTTGAGCGAGGAGCATCTCGCGCATATCGCTTCATATGGCGTGCCCGTACACACGGTTGGCGTCGGGCCGGAAAAAATCGCCAATGATCTGGAACTCGAACGCGTCGATGTCGCTGCGAGCGCACCGGCCGGCGCCAAGATCAGTGCTGAGTTGAGCGTACGCCACGACGCGAATGCAACCACCCGCCTGCGCGTCTACGATCGCGATGAATTGATCGCCGCCCGCGAGCTGAAGCTGGACTCGCAGCTGGGGGTCACGACTGTCTCAGTCGATCTGCCGCCCCCCGAAGCCGGCGCACACCAACTGCGGTTCACGCTGGATCCGCTCGAGTCCGAACGCAACGTCGTCAACAACACGCGCACGCGGGTCGTGAACGTGCCCGTCGGCAAGCGCAGCGTCCTGTATGTCGAAGGCGAACCGCGCTGGGAGTATAAATTTCTCCGGCGTGCTGTCGATCGTGATCGCGCACTGCGCGTCGCCAGCCTGGTGCGAACGACGCCCAACAAACATTATCGGCAGGGCGTGAATTCTCCCGCCGAGCTGATCGATGGGTTCCCGTCGACCGCCGAGGAGTTGTTCGCCTACGACGCCGTCATCATTGGTAGCTATGAAGCGGCCAGTCTGCGTTCCGAGCAGCATCGCTTATTGAAGGAATTCGTCGACCGGCGCGGCGGCTCGGTGCTGATGCTGGCGGGACGCTACGGTCTGTCCGCGGGCGGTTGGCAGAATGTTGCGCTCGCAGACACTCTGCCGGTGCAGCTGCCAGTAAAACAGGCGGGAAGCTTTGTGCAGCGCACGGCGCATGCACAACCGACCGCCTATGGGGTCGAGTCCTCGATCGCGCGCCTCGACGACGATGCAAGGCGCAATGCGGACCGCTGGAAAAACTTACCAGCGCTGGCCGATTGGCAGACCCTTGGGCGCCTGAAGCCCGGCGCCGTCGTCCTGCTCGAGGCCGCCGCCGGACGCAACCGCGCCCCACTGCTTGCGTGGCAGCACTATGGTCGCGGCGCAACGTTCGTTCTGGGCACCGCGAGCACGCTGCGCTGGCAGATGCATTTGCCGCCGGAAGATCAGAGCCACGAGACGTTCTGGCGACAGTTATTGCATGCGCTCGCGGCCAGTGCTCCGCCGCGCGCCGCCCTCGCAAGCGAACGCGTGGTTTATGACGATGAACGCAGCGTCACGCTCGAGGCGCAGTTGCGCAACGAGCGCTTTGAACCGATCGACGACGCCGACGTCGAACTTCGCATCGCTCCCGAGCGCGACCCGTCGTTGGTACAGATGATGCAGCCTTCAGGACAGGGAGATGGCCGCTACACCGCAACCATCGATGCGGCGTCCACAGGTTTGTATCGAATCGACATGACTGCAAAGGCTGGCGGTGAAGAAATCGGCGTCGCCGTCGCACACGTCCTGCGCAATGACGGCGTCGCCGAACACTTCGCCATCCATCAGCATCGCGACGTGCTCGAGCGCATCGCCGCGATCACCGGCGGTCGCTACTGGAGTCTCGATGATCTCGATGGGCTGGCCGCTGCGATTCCCTACTCCAGGGCCGGCGTCGTCGAGCGTCAAACGCTCGACCTATGGAACCTGCCGATCGTCTTCCTCGTACTGCTCACACTGAAGCTCGCCGAGTGGTTGCTGAGGCTGCGATGGGGAAGGCTGTGAGAGGAGAGGCGACAGGCTACAGGCTACAGGCGACAGCGAGAGCGACTGCTGCTTTCTTTGCTGACCGTCGCCTGTCCCCCGTAGCCTGTAGCCGTTTGGGAACATTGTTTGTGTTGTTGGCTTCCACGTTTGCCTCATCGCAGATTTCAGCCGCCGACCACACCTTCATCGTCTCCGGCCTCGGCGGTGAGCCGGAATACGACGCCCGCTTTCGGCAACAGGCGAACGCCATCGCGGACGCCGCTCGCAAGTCGGCCGCCGAAGAATCCCACGTTGTTGCGCTCAGCGGCGAACAGGTCACGCAGGAGGCGGTGCGTCGCGCGCTCACCGACCTCGCACAAGAGATGAACGCCGACGATACGATCACTATCGTGCTGATTGGGCACGGCAGTTTCGATGGCGAGGAATATCGCTTCAATTTGCCAGGCCCCGATCTGACCGCCACGGAGCTTGGTGCGTTGTTCGAGCAACTGCCGGCGCGCAATCAACTGATCGTGAACGCCACGAGCGCAAGCGGCGCGACGATCGATCGCTGGAAACGCGATGGGCGCCTGATCATTACAGCGACAAAGGGCGGCGGCGAGCGCACCGCAACCCGCTTCGCGCAGCATTGGGCGCAAGCCGCCTCAACCAGTGCAGCCGATGTGAACAAGGACGACCTCGTGACGGCCGCCGAGGCGTTCGACTATGCAAGTCGACAAGTGGAAGCCGCGTTCAAGGCCGACGTGTCGCTCGCGACCGAACACGCCCGTCTGGAAGGCGATGGCGCCGAGCGCTTCGCCATCGCCCGTTTCGGCGCGGCGCGCGCGTCCTCCGGCGATCCGGAGATCGCGGCGCTGCTCAAACAACGCGGCGCGCTCGAGCTGGAGTTGACTGCCGTCAAGGAGCGCAAGCCGACGCTCGTCGAAGAGGCTTACTACGACGACCTGGAAGGCGTGCTGGTGAAACTCGCATTGCTGCAGCGGCAGATTGACGCGAAGCAGGCGACGCTGGGGAGCGACGGATGAGGAGCGCGCGATACCCGCAGACCCTCACCCGGACTTCGTCCGACCTCTCCCAGGAGGGAGAGGTGACGGAAACTTTAATCCCTTCCGCTAATGGAGAGGTGACGGAAACAATCCCTTCCGCTAATGGAGAGGTGACGGAAACGATCCGTTCAGTTGAGAGAACGGCGACAGAAGTCATCCCCTCTCCCTCCAGGGAGAGGGTTAGGGTGAGGGTTCCGCGAATTCCGGTTGACAGCAGGAGGATCCGGCGCAGCGCCGGCGTCGCGGCTGTCCTCTTTTCTTGCGCCGTTTGCATCGTTGCACCCCACGGCGCGAGCGCCCAGTCCATTGACTACGATCCGCGCCGGCCTGAAGAACTGCGCGCCTGCGACGAACATCAACATCATGGGCGAATTGATCAGGCACGCCAGTGCTACGCGCAATTGCTCGGCGCCTCGAACCTGACGACGCAGGCCGAAGCAGCCTGGGCGATCGGCGATATTCGCAGCGCCAACGAACTATTCAGGCGCGTCGTGCAGTCCAGCAAGCGAGCCGTTCAGCCGCGGGTGCGTTGGGGCCGTCTGTTCCTGCAGACCCATCAGTACGCCGATGCGGTCGCACTGTTTCGCGAAGCGCTGGCGACTTTTCCGAACGATGTACACGCCAAACTCGGCCTCGCCCATGTTTTCGCCGAGCGCTTCGACGAACAGGCAAAGCCGCTCCTCGAAGAGGTGCTGCAGCACGATGACGAACTGCTTGAGGCGCATCTGCTCGCCGCGCGCATGTCGCTCGAGGAAGGGCAGTTCGCGGCTGCAGAGCGCTCCCTCGATCGTGCAAGGCAACTCGCTTCCCGGCAGAAACTGCCGCCGCTCGAAGTACATGCACTGCGCGCCGCACTGGAGTTGTCGCGCGAGCGCAGTCCTGATGCGTGGATCGAACGTGCGCTCGAGTACAACCCGCGCTACGGCGCGATTTTCGAACAACTGGCCCACTTCGAAATCGTGCGACGGCGCTATCGCGAGGCCACGGCGCTGCTGCGGCGCGCGGTCGAGGTGCAGCCGGACTTGTGGTCCGCACACGCCGAGCTTGGCGCGAATCTCCTGCGCCTCGGCAATCTGGTGGAGGCGCGCTCGCACCTGACCAAGGCCTATTCGGGCGATCCGTACAGCCCCACCACGGTCAATTCACTGCGCCTGCTGGATCGCATCGACGATTTCGAGCTGACGACGACGCCGGTCAGCGTGAGCGGCGAAAGCTTCGATGTGCGGCTGCGATTGCATCGCAAAGAGGCGCAGGCGCTGCGGCCCTACCTGCTGGAACTTGCACAGCAGAGCATCGAGCAATTCTCGCGGCGCTACGGCTTCACGCTGCGCGAGCCCGTGACGCTCGAACTCTATCCGGATCACGATGACTTCGCGGTGCGCGTCGCCGCGCTGCCTGGCATCGGCCTGCTCGGCGTCACTTTCGGCTATCTGGTGGCGATGGACAGTCCGTCAGGACGCGCGGCGGGCGAATTTCACTGGGGCAGCACGTTATGGCATGAAATGGCGCATGTCTTCACGCTTGAAGCTACTGATCATCGCGTGCCGCGCTGGTTGAGCGAAGGCATTTCCGTGTTCGAGGAATGGCGCACTGGGCCGACGCCCGGAGTGTCGGTTCCGCCGGATGTGATCACTGCACTGAAGGACAGCCGCTTTCTGCCGATCAGCGAACTCGATTCCGGCTTCATCCGCCCGAGCTATCCGAATCAGGTGCAGGTGTCGTACATGCAGGCGGGACTCGTGTGTCTGTTCATCGAGCAACGCTGGGGCTTCGAACGTCTCGCCGCGCTGCTGCGCCAGTTCACGCGCAACGTTTCGACCGCGCAGGCGGTGGAAGCGGTTTTTCGCACCTCTGCGGAAAATTTCGATAAGGAATTCGACGCGTTCTTGCGTACGCGCTTCGCCGCCGTGCTCGCGAACATGAATGAGTGGGAACAGCAGTACCAGCGTGCGCGCAAGGCGATCGAGAGCGAGCAGTGGGATGCGGCGATCGAGCCCGCGCGTCGGGCCGCCGCGCTCTATCCGGAGCACATCGGGGCCGGGAGTCCGGATCTGCTGCTCGCGCACGCGTTCGAAAAACTTGGCCGGCGCGACGAAGCGCTCGCCGCGCTCCAGTCCTATCGGCGCGCCGGCGGCTGGGATCCCACCGCGCTGCGCGATCTCGCACGCTGGCTCGATGAAGCTGGTCGCAAGGCTGAGGCAACCGAGGTGTTGAGTGCGCTCAACTATGTCGATCCGCTCAACGTCGAACAACACGCGCAGCTCGGTGAACGATTGCTTGCCGACGGTGAGCACCTTCGGTCGCTGCGCGAATTCACCGTGCTGCTCGCGCTGAGCGCGCATGATCCGGCGCCCGGACACTTCGGCGCGGCGCGTGCGCTGCACGCCCTCGGCGATCACGCCGCCAGCCGCCGTCATGTACTCGATGCGTTGGCGGCCGCGCCGCACTTCAAACCCGCCCAGGACTTTCTGCTGCAGATGATCGAGGAGCAAACAAGTAATGAATGACGCTGTGGCCGATACGCCAATTCAGTCAGGGGGCCGTGCGGGAGCCGATTTACTCGACGGACAGGACGCGCGCGCGCTCGTACGCACCTTCAACGACCGTATAGCCGCGATCCGCAATCAGGTGCGCAGAGTCATCGTCGGCCAGGACGACGTGGTCGATCATCTGCTGCTCACGCTGCTGGTGGGCGGACATTGTCTGATCACCGGCATGCCCGGCACGGCGAAAACGCTGCTGGTGCGCACGCTCGCCTCCGCACTCGGGCTCACCTTCAAGCGCATTCAGTTCACGCCCGATCTGATGCCGACTGATGTGACCGGGACGGACATCATCGAGGAAGACATTACGACCGGTCATCGTCGCTGGACGTTCGTGCCCGGTCCGATCTTTACGAATGTGTTGTTGGCCGACGAAGTGAACCGCACGCCGCCGAAGACCCAGGCTGCATTGCTCGAAGCGATGCAGGAGCACTCCGTCACGGTTCGCGGCACGACGCATGCGCTCAGTCCGCCATTCTTCGTGCTCGCGACGCAGAACCCCATCGAGCTCGAGGGCACCTATCCTCTGCCCGAGGCGCAGCTCGACCGATTTCTCTTCAACGTGCTGCTCGACTACCTGAGCACCGAAGACGAAATGGAAGTCGTCGACCGTAATACGACGCGCATGGACCTGCCGACGCTCGAGGTCTGCACGAGCGCCGAGGAGATCATGCAGTTCCAGTGGCTGGTGCGTCAGGTGCCGGTCTCTTCGCAGGTGCGCCGTCACGCCGTTGAACTGGTGCGCGCCACGCGACCGCTCGAGCCCACGGCGCCCGATGCAGTTCGGCGCTACGTGCGCTATGGCGCCAGCGTGCGCGCCACGCAGTTTCTGTGTCTCGCCGCCAAAGCGCGCGCCCTGATGGACGGCCGCTACCACGTTACCAACGATGATCTGCACGCACTCGCATTGCCCGTGCTGCGGCATCGCGTTCTCACCAACTATCAGGCCGAGTCGGACGGCAAGAGCGTCGATGATGTGCTGAGGGAGGTGGTGGGGAGATGAGCGCCGCCCCGCTCATGCGTCTGCTCCCGCCTGCGACGCTCGCGAGCCTGTCGAATCTCGAGCTGGTCGCGCGCACGGCGGTCGAAGGTTTTCTCACCGGGCTGCATCGCTCGCCGCACTACGGCTTCAGTCAGGAGTTCAAGGAATACCGGGCGTACGTGGAAGGCGACGATCCGCGCTTCGTGGACTGGAACGTGTACGCGCGCACCGAACGTACTTACATCCGGCGTTTCGAAGGTGAGACGAACGCGCGGCTGATGATTCTTCTCGATGCAAGCGCGTCGATGGGCTATGGGTCGCACTCGGTCAGCAAACTGCAGTACGGCAAGTTTCTCGCTGCGGCGCTCGCGTATCTCGCCGCGCGGCAGCACGATCCTGTCGGGCTGATCGTATTCGACGAGAAGGTGCGCGACTATCGACCGGCGACGAGCCGCGCAGGCAGTCTGGCTGCGATGATTCACGCAATCGATGCGGTTGCGCCGGGCGGGCAGACCGATCTTGCCGGTTGCTTCCGCAATCTTGGCGAACACCTCAAACGGCGCGGCCTCGTTGCAGTGATCTCGGACCTGTATTGCGATCCGGAAGCAATGAGCAAGGCGGTTCAGCCGCTTGCCTACCATGGCCATGATCTCATGCTGTTTCAACTGCTGGATCCGCAGGAAATCAAACCCGGCTGGCGCGAGTCCGTGGTGCTCGAAGACATCGAGACCGGTAAGACCCTCAACGTGTCGCCCGAGTATCTCGCTAATGAATATCGCGAACGGCTGGATGCGCATCTGAACGCGGTGCGCCTCGGTGCGGCGAACGTCGGCGCGCATCAGATGCTCATCACGACCGACGAGCCGCTCGATCACGCACTGCGCCGTTATCTCGTATTCCGCCAAGGCCGACGTTGATGTTTCTCGCGCCTGCATTGCTCTTCGGCCTGCTCGCCATCGGCGCGCCGTTGTGGCTGCATCGCGTTACCCGCGCCAATCCGACGCAGCATCCGTTCGCCTCGCTCATGTTTCTCGAAGCGAGCGAGACACAGCGCACGGCGAAACACACCATTCGCTACTGGTTGCTGCTGGTGTTGCGCATCCTGCTGCTCGTTGCGCTCGCCTTCGCCTTTGCAGGACCGCTGGTCACTGAGCGAATCGTTCCCCAGGCAAACGCCAATGCGCGCCTGCACGCGATCGTGCTCGACGCCTCCTTCTCGATGCAGCACGCAGATCGCTGGGCGCGCGCCATCAAGGCGGGGGAAGGCGTTCTCGCGGAGCTGAACGGCGCGGATCGCGTGATGCTGGTGCGAGCCGCCGGGCGACGTATGGAGGTCATGCATGAAGCGGTGACCGTCGCGAATGCAGGTGCGCTGCGTGCTGCTCTTGGAGGACTGCAGCCCAGTCTCGAACGGCTCGACTTCGGCCTGGTGATGAACACGGCGGACAGCTGGCTGGGCTCGCCGCGACCGGCGACCGTGTTGCACTTCATCTCCGATCTGCAGCAAAGCGGCGCGCCGCTGCGATTCGCCGACCTCGAGCCGCCGCCGGGAACGCAACTGGTGATGCATTCTGTGGCCGAAGAACTCGCCGCAAACGCATTCGTCTCCAGTGCAGCGCTCTCCGCGAAAGACATGCGCACCCTGGAGGCGACGATCCGGCACACGGCGACGCAGCCGCAACAGCGCGAAGTGGTTCTGTCGATCGACGGCAAGGAGCACGCGCGGCAGCGCGTCGAACTGCCAGCCGCGCGCAATGATTCTTCTTCATCTGAGGTAGGCGAGCCGCCGCCGAGCCCATCTGCGGTCCTGACAGGAGAAACCGAGGGAGGCGGCGTCCCGGAGAGCTTTACCGGCCTCGGGATGGAACGAATAGTTTCGTCGGCGTCTGCGAAAGCATCTTTCCCGGATCTACAGCTCACACCTGGCGCACATCGCATCGAGTTGTCCCTCGAGCCTCGTGACGCGCTGCCGCAGGACGATCATCACTTTGCAGTCGTCGAACATGCCGATCCGCAAGCGCTGCTCCTCTCGAAAAGCGATGACGCGGACGATGCGGCCTACTTCGAGGCGGCGCTCGGCTCGCTTACTTCGCCACGGCTTACTGTCGAGCGCGGTGCGGCGAACTCACTCGAAGGTCCACTGGCCAGCTACTCGCTGGCGGTGATTGCTGATGCGAGCGCGCTGTCGAAGGGCGCGGCGGATCGCATCCTTGAATATGTCGCAGCCGGCGGTGCAGTGCTGGCGACGCTGGGCGGCGATGCGGAATCCAGCGAGTCGCCGTTGCTCGACGGCTGGCGCATCGGTGAGACGCGCAGCCAGAGCGCCAAGGTCGGGGAAATCTCGACAACGCATCCGGTGTTGCGCGAAGCAGGCGACTGGCGGCGCGTGCGCTTCTTCAAGCAACGCTCGGTGACTCCTGCCGAGGACGACAACGTACTGATCGCCTACGACAACGGTGCGCCGCTGCTGGTGGAGCGCGCGATCGGCGCCGGCCGTATGCTGGTGTTGACGGCCCCGATCGACCGAAGCTGGAACGATCTCGCGATTCATCCCTTGTTCGTGCACTTCATCGCCGAAGCCGGTCGCTACCTGGCCGGAATGGACGCGGCGCCTGTAAGTCATACAGCCGGCTCGGTGGTGATGACCGGGTTGACCACCCAGGCCGGCGGGCAGATATTCGATCCGCAAGGCGAACGCGGCTTGAGTCTCGCGGAAGCGCGCACTGCAGATCGGTTGATTCCGCGCCTGACGGGCTTCTATGAGATTCGCGGCGGCGCTGGCGCGCGCTGGCTGGCGGTGAATGTGGACTCGCGCGAGTCGGATCTGACGACCTTGCCGCCTGCGTTCGTGCAGCGCTGGCAGGGCTTGAGTATTCGCGAACCGATGCGCGAACCCCGGCAGATGAGCGAAGCGCCGGCTGAGCGGCGATCGCTTGGGCCGCTCCTGATTTGGCTCGCCGCCGCACTGTTGCTTGCGGAGTTGCTGTTGGCGAACCGGTATCTGGCGATACGTCGTGAATAGCAGGAGACGCCGTCAATGCGGAGGTTCCGCGAGGATTTCTCAATGACCGCCGGTGAGCGACTCGACCGATACCTGAATTCGCTGCGGCGACGATTGCGCACACATATCTATGGGCAGGCGTTGGCCGCTTCCGCCGCAAGCATCCT
The DNA here is from genome assembly GCA_050738395.1 of Steroidobacter sp. GTDB lineage: Bacteria > Pseudomonadota > Gammaproteobacteria > Steroidobacterales > Steroidobacteraceae > Steroidobacter. The sequence continues at coordinate 34,794 of JBOHZJ010000490.1, read as the reverse complement.
GCTCATCACCTGCGCCACGGTGTATTGGTTGAAGCGAGAAGAGTTCGCGCCCGGCATAGCGCTGTCCGGACGCATCGCGATCGTCATCGCATTGCTTGCAATAGCCGGCCTCCTGTTGTGGAGGCCGCTGCGACGGCTGCGTCGTGACGACGGCGCGCAGATCTTCGAACAGCGAATGCCCACGCAACGCGGGCGCATCCAGACCTATCTCGACAGCAAGCGCGCCGCAGCCCGTTCGCCGCTGATCGACCTGTTGGCGGATGACGCTGCGGCAATCGCCGAGCGCACGCCGCCGAACGCCATCGTCACCACCCGGCGCATAAGCGCAGGTCTTCTGATCGGCGCCGCTGCGATCGCGACGCTCGCAATGTTGCTGATCGCCGGTCCGGCTCACTGGGGATTCGGCGCGCGACACGTGCTGTTCGGCGCCGAGTTGCCGCGCGACGCTGTGCCCGTGCGGCGTGTCACCGTCGCGCCGGGCGACGCCACGGTGAGGCGCAACAGCGATCTTGCGATACGCGCGTCCGTCCAGGGCTTTCATTCGCAGGCCGCGCAGGTATTCGTGCGTTTCGCCGATCAACCCGAGTGGGAGCGTGCGCCGATGCAGGTCTCGGAAGAGGGTCGCTCGCAGTTCGAGTTCCGGCTGTATGCGATACGCGGCCCGCTGTCCTACTACGTCGAGGCGGAAGGTACGAGGAGTCCCGAGCACAGTGTGGCAGTGGTCGATCTGCCGAAGATCGAGCGCGTGCGCCTGACGTATTCATATCCTGAATGGACCGGGCTCGAACCCGCGACGGATGAAGAAGTACGCGATATCCGCGCGGTCGCGGGCACGAGTGTGAGGATCGAGGTATTCGCGGATGCGCCGCTCGAGGCGCCCGCATTGATCATCAATGGCGAAACGAGCGAACTTGCACAGCGCGAACGCGCCAGCGTCGGTGCGATCGACGTGAAGAAGCGCGGCAGCTATCAGATCGGCGCCCGCGTCGCGGATGAATTCGTCGCACTGAGCGATGAGTACACGATCGAGATCGTTCCGGACGAGAAGCCTGTAGTCGAGATTCGCAAGCCCGGTCGCGACTGGCGCGCGACCAGCATCGAAGAAGTACCGGTGCAGATTCAGGCGCAGGACGACTTCCGCCTTCGCAACGTCGAGTTGCGATACTCCGTCAACGGCGGCGACTGGCGGTCGATGCCGATGGGCGGCGGCGCGAAGGAGAGTAACAGCGACTCGCTGTTGCGCCTCGAAGAGCTCGGCGCGCAGCAGACCGACGCCGAACAACAGCGGCTTGTCCCCGGCGATCTGGTTTCCTATTACGCGGTCGCGAAGGATCGCAAGTTTACGGCCGAAACGGATCTCTTCATGGTGCAGGTGCAGCCGTTCGAGCGGCGCTTCACGCAGGCGCAGGGCGGCGCCGCCGGCTCCGGGATGAGCGATGAGCAGGGCGCGATCTCGGAGCGGCAGCGCGAGATTCTGCTGGCAACCTGGAACCTGCAACGCAATGACGAGGGCAACGCACGCACGCGGCAACAATTGCGAGACAGCGCGACGATGCTCGCGGAGCTGCAGGCGACGCTCGCTCAACAGGCGCGAACGCTTGCCGAGCGAACACGCGCGCGCGCGTCGCTCGAAGACGAACGCATCAAGACGTTCGTCGAGAGTCTCGACCGCGCAGCGGCGGTGATGGACCCGGCCGCGAAGCATCTGAGCGAGTTCAAGCTGGCTGCAGCCGTGCCGGTGGAGCAGCAAGCTTTGCAACAGCTGCTGCGGGCCGAGGCGGCGTTCCGTGAGATCCAGGTGTCGATGCAGCAGGACGGCGCCGGTAGCGCCGGTGCACAGAACTCGCGCAACTTCACCGAGATGTTCGAACTGGAAATGGACCTGGAGAAGAACCAGTACGAAAGCGAATCGCAGCTGTCGATGCAGAACTCTCAAGCGGAACTGGATGAGGCGATCCGCAAGTTGAAGGAGCTTGCCGAACGTCAGGAGAAGCTTGCTCAGCAGGCGAAGCGCCCCCAAACGCGCGCGGAGGAACAACGCTGGAAGCAGGAGCAGTTGCGCCGCGAAGCCGAGGATCTGCGCCGGCGCCTCGCCGAGATGAACCGCCAGCAGCAGCAAGGTTCACAGGAAGCTTCGCAGTCGGGGAGTCAATCGGGCAGCCAATCGGGCAGCCAGGCGCGCGGCGAGTCTTCGGGTGAACCCTCCAGTGGGCAATCGGGCGAACAGGGCGAGAGCAGCAGAGAGGTCGAGCAGGCGCTGGCATCGGTGAACCGCGCGCTTGAAGACATGAAGGCGGCGAACGAGGGTGCGCAGCGCGACGAGGCGCAAGCGAATGAGGCGGCGCGCGAGGCCGGGCAGAACCTGCGCCGCGCACTCAGACAAATCGATCAACCCGCGCCATCGGGGCTCGATGAAGCGCTCGAGCAGCTTGCCGAACGCGCGCAGGGGATCGGTGAGGAGCAACGCGCCATCGAATCCGATCTGTACAGGGCGCTTTCGCAAACCTCTTCGGTTGATCAACTGAACGCACGCGGCGCCATCGATCGGCGCAAGGCCCAGGAGCTGGTGCAATCGAAGCAGCAGATGGCCGCGGATCTCACGGCGTTGCAACGCGACCTGCGCAACGCCGTACACGAGCATCGTGTGCGGACGCCGGAGACGACGCGACGGGTGAGCGAGATCATTCGCGATCTGGAAAAGTCGGACGTGATGTATCGCGTCAATCGCAGCGCAGCCGAGATCTACTACGGCCGCGCGCGCGAAGCGGCGCTTCGAGAAGGGTTGATCGCCGAATCGCTCGAAGCACTTGAGCGCGATCTGCGCGAAGCTTCGGCGTGGGCCGCGCAGGAGGGCGAGGGCAGGGCCGACGATTCGGCGCCGGAGAGGCTGCTCGCCGAAGTCGCCGAAATGCGCCGGGCGTTGCAGGCAGGTGAAGCGCAGTCACAGCCCGGCGCCCGCAGCGGCGAATCGCCTGGCCGTTCCGGCGCCGAACAGATGCGCGAAGCTCAGCAAGGCGGCGGCGCGTCCGGGGAAATCGATGCGAGCCGCGGCTCGCCGCGCGAGTTGCAGGATGGCCGTGGCTCGCTCGTCCGCGAGACCGTCGCGATCGGACAACGCGTACGCGACGCCGCCAATCGCATGCACCGGGGCGAACTCACGCAGGCGCAGTTCGAGGCGCTGCGCCGGAGAGCCAACGAGTTGCGACGCTTGTCAGGCGACCCAATGGTGGATCAAAAGCAGGCGATGCTGAAACTGATCGACCAGATCGAGCTCGCCGCGCTCGCAGCCGCACCGAAATCACAGGACTCCGCCGCCGCACGCGCAATGCCGCCCTCGCCTGATTCGCCTCGCTACCGCGAAGCGGTGGCCGAGTACTACCGGCGGCTCGGGGACAAATGAACGGCCAGAGTCTCAACCTTCTCTCCCGCGCTTCGCGAGTCGAGGCTGCATGGAGGCGATTTGAGACTCGCCCGCTCCGTCGCTGCGCATTCGCGTTGGTCGCGCTTCTCTCACTGACCGCTTTCGCGGCGTCGAACCTGATCACCGGCGACGGCGGACGCGGCGGCGCGCAACCGGATCTCTCGAAACTCAACCTCGTGCGTGCGATCTACGACAGCGAAGGCGGCATGGGCGAGGCGTACTACGCGTACGACGGCCGCGTGTGGGCGCGGTGGGAAACAGACTTTCCGCAGGGCGACGACAATTTCAGCCATCGCCTCACACAACTCACGCGCATCAATGCGAATCCGACGGCGGCGAGTCGCATGCTGACCGCTCCCGATCTCGGCGACTTCCCGCTGCTCTACATGTCGGATCCCGGTTACATGGTGATGTCGGAAGAAGAGAAGACAGCCTTCCGGCGTTACCTCGCAAAGGGAGGCTTTCTGTGGGTCGACGATTTCTGGGGCGATGCAGAGTGGCGTCAGTTCGCCAAGGTGATGCGCGACGTGCTCCCAGGCCGCGAATGGACCGTGCTGGGACCCGAGCATCCGATTTTTCACACAGTGTTTGACCTGGATGGATTGCCGCAAATCCCGGCACTGCCTTTCGCCAGTCCCGGCGGCAGCACCGCCGAAACTCCTAACGCGCACAAATATCCCGCAGGTTCGCTGGATCAACCGCAGATGCGCGCCTGGACGGACGACGATGGCCGCCTCATGGTCGTCGCGACTCACAACACAGATGTCGGCGACGGCTGGGAGCGCGAAGCCTACGGCGAGTGGTACTTCGAAACCTTCTCGACCAAGTCGTACATGGTGGGCGTGAACGTCGTCGTGTACGCGATGATGCATTGAAGAGGTGAGCCGTGAGTCGTGAATCGTGAGTTGAAAGACAACGCGTGCGCTGCCGTGAGATGGATCTTTCAGCTCACGACTCACGAATCACAACTCACGTGTCCGTCATGTCCAACATCATCAATCTCCGCAAAGCGAAGCGGAAGCGTGCCGAGCGGAAGACGCTGTGCACGTCAGGCTTTCACAAATGGGAAGCGCTCAGCGAGCGGCGCTTCGACGTGAAACAGGGGAAGCTCGTGAGCGCGGAACGCTGCAAACGTTGCGGCGAAGAACGGGTGAAGCTGACCTGAGATCCGGCGATTGTTTTTATCTACATCGATCGGCCATCGAAGTGCTGCACCGGAACGCTCTCGAGATCAAGCCCTTCGAGGCAGCGAATATTGATTGCGGCCATCCGGTTGCCCTTCGGATCGACGCCTTCGCCATGCGAGTGAATGCCGCATGTCTGGCAGAAGCAATGCTTGATCAGATGCTTGTTGAAAGTGTAGACGCCGACATCTTCTTCCGGTGTCAGTAAGCGCATCTGATCTCGCGGCACGAACCACAACAGCGAGCCTCGACGAGAACACATCGAGCAGTTGCACGCCATCGCACCGCCAAGCTCTCCTTTGACTTCGAACGCCACCTTCCCGCAGTGGCAGCTTCCCCTGTATTTCAAATGAGTCTCCCGTTGTCGGCAGCCGCAGCATGCCGCCTGCCGGAAAAATGGGCTCAGCCGGTCGGCTGGAACCCGCTGTTACACCTCTCGTACTCGACATTGGCGATCCAATGGAGTTTGCGCCGTGCGAGGCGAACCGCTTCACTCTCTTCATCGAACGTCGCGGACGCTCGCCGGAGGAGCGATGGATCGACGCTTTCGAACGCGTTGACGCTGACTACGGCGTAGAGACGACCATCGATGCGACTGGTGACCACTGGTGCGACGCCACAGCGGGAGCAGATGTGGAAATGGGCTGTTTTCGTACCGAATGAATACTTCGACACGAGCGACGGCTCGGTCACGTTCACTTTGAGGGAGCCCGTCGGGCAGGAAGTCCAGACGCCGCCGTGTTTGACACAGAACGAGCAGGTGCAGGCGCGCGCGGGTATCTGCGATGGCTCCGGCGTCCAATCAAGCGCGAACGTGATGTTTCCGCAGTGGCATCTTCCGTTGATCAACATGGCGAGTTCCTCAGGGATTCACCGGATCAAGGGGAAGCTGCCTTCCGCGCGGCCAGAGAAATCGGGACGCCGAATAGCAGCGTATGCGACAAGAGATCCAGAACGGTGGCAAGCGGCTTGAAACTGACCGGATGCGGAAACGCGGAAAGCGGCAACACGACAAGTCGCATCAGCAGGAACACAGCGATGCCGAACAAGACGCCTGCAAGAAGCGCATTCCTCGCCAGCAGATCAATGCGTCGACTGGCGAAGAGATAGACGCCAGCCAGGAGATAGGCAATGAAAAAATGAAGCCCCAGCCCCAGCGCGGCTGCAGCTGCGCCCCCTGAATAGGAAGCCTCTCCAAGGACGCCGCCCGCCACCGTCTGAAGGAGGCGCTGGGGCGAGACTCCATTGAAGTGAGCGAAAGAGATGGCGAAAAGAATGTCGAGCGCGCCTGCGATGGAGCCGCCGACGATTACGGCGCGTTGCACTGACCATTGCTGCATCCGCTCCTCCTTCGAACCAACGTCGAGCGAGGACGTCACTGTCGCCCTTTCGCCTCGACTGGCACTGCATCCAGCGGCGATTCAAAGGCGATGAAGAGAACACAAGGGTCCGCACTTGCACATACGCCGTGGTGTGGCCGTTTCGCCGGGCCGTATGCGTAAGTCCCTGGCTTGAGGATGGCGGTCTTCTGTCCGTCGTAGGTAACGTGAAGTTCCCCTGCAACCAGCACCATGCGCTCCGCTGACGTGTGCCAATGCAGCGGGAGGTTCGACTTGGCAGGCAGTTTGAAGAAGACGTCGACGTTATCTTTTGCCGGGTCGCCGTGTAGAACAGCGATCGCACATCCTTTGGGCAGGAACGGTGGACAGGGACCCCACTGGAGCTCCGCGTCATTGGCAGTTCGAGTCAGCGCCTGCTCGGGAGCCGGCGTTTGTGCGAATGCGACGGAGCCGATAAGGCTCAACAAGAACAAGAATGCAGCCTGCAATGAACGGCAAATGATCGATCCGCTACACATGGTCGTTTCTCCTCTTGATTGTTGGTCTGGCTACTGCCGTGCAATTCTCAGATCGTGGCTGAAAAACCAAGCGCTCCGAATGAGTCGCGAGTCGGTGCGCAGCGTGCGAACTCCATTCCGGGTCAGATTTCATCCGATTCTGTGAACGGCAATTCTGGCAACCTTCGCAGGTTCTCGACATAGCGCGTCTCGTCGAATGATCCGTTTCCCTTCAGAGCCTCGAACAGCTCCACCGTCACGGCGCATGCAATCAGGCGCATGGCGTTCTCCTTCGACTCTCCGCTCTTGATCAGTCGCGCCAACGTCAATGCGGTTTCCGGCGGGTCATTCTCACGCAGCTGATTCTCAACGGCCTCGAGAATAGCCTCGCGGGCCAGCTTACCTTCCGGCGTGTCGGCGTGGACGATACGTTTGCGGGTACTCATGTGCTTCAGAAGCTAAACGCTCGCCTGCTCATAGCCGAATAGTACAAGCGCGGTCATCTGGTTTCTTCTACCTGGCGCCATAGACAATAATCTCTCGGCGCTTCCGAATCTTCCAGCGCTGACTCGCGAATGAACCTGACGCCATCCGTCAGGCGCGCGTGGTTTTGCACGCGCCGTCTGGAAGCACTTGCTGTGCGACAAGTGACTTGCGCATTGCATACCGCCGAAATAGCACTCCGCGGAGCCGGACGCACTGCTCTTCAGCGACCTGGAAGCCGAAGCGCTCAAAAACGGGACGCGCCACAATGCTGGCTTCCGTGAAGAGTTCTGAAACTCCGCTACCAGCCAGGATCGCCTCCGCCTCGCGGTATAGCGCCGATGCGACTCCACGGCGCGAATGTCCAGGCGAGGTATACAACAGGTCTATGCGCCCGTTCTGTTCGTACGAGATAAACCCCGCCAGTTTCATGTCCGCTTCAGTCACCAGTGTGCTGAGGGAAGCGAGCCGCGCCGTCCAGCTATCAAGATCGGGTGGGCGCGGCGCCCAGGCCGCACGTTGATCTGCATCGTAATGGTTGCTGGCGAGATGGTGAACCGAATCCGTGAACAGCAGCGCCACGGCGTCGACATCTGAGTTACGGTAAGGCCTGATCATCCACGTCCTCTCACGCACAACGTCGGAGTCAGGGGCGCGGGCGTTTCGCGCGCGCGGACCCCTTCGCTCGTTAAATATTTTTTTCCGCCGCCTCTACCGTCTGGGCCATCAATGTCGCGATAGTCATCGGACCAACGCCGCCGGGGACAGGCGTATAAGCGAAACACCTCGCGATTACCGTTGAGAGTTCTATATCGCCGACGCCGCCAGGATGGTAGCCAGCATCGATGACTACGGCGCCGTCCTTGATCCACGAACCTTTGATGAATTTCGGTCTACCCACAGCACCGACGACAACATCCGCCAGACCCACGAGATCAGATAGGCCCCGAGTCCTTGAATGACATGTCGTCACTGTCGCGTTGGCGTTCAGCAGCATCATTGCGATGGGCTTTCCAAGGATTGGACTACGACCTACGACGACCGCGTGCTTTCCCTGGACATCAATGCCGTAGTGATTCAACAGCCTCATGATGCCGGCGGGCGTCGCCGAACGGTAAGCCGGCTGATTCATGGCCATCGCACCGAAACCACCCACGGTGACGCCGTCAACGTCCTTTTCGAGCGCGATTCGGTCAAAGCACTGCCGCTCGTCGATCTGTGAGGGGACGGGATGCTGGAGCAGAATGCCTTGAACCCGCGGATCGAAATTGAGTTCGTCAATTTGCGCGAGGAGTTCGCTTGTAGTTGTAGTTTGTGGCAGCACGATCCTCAGTGACTCCATCCCGACCCGTTGGCATGCGTTGCCCTTCATCTTCACGTAAGTAGCAGAAGACGGATCGTCCCCGACCAGGATCGTCGCCAGGATCGGCGCGCTGTTGTTCCGTACCCTGATTGCCCGAACGCGCGCAGAGAGGTCCACCTCTATCTGGCGCGCCAGGGTCTTTCCGTCGAGAACAATTGCAGCCATGCCCTTCCTTCAGAGATCACGATATTGGAAATGCAGAATGCATCTAAACGCTCCGCTCGAGTCGGGCGTTGCAGGGCGCGAACTCGAAGCGGTTGTCAGGACTGCTTTCCATATTCCTTCTGGAGCCACTCTGCAACGGCGCTCAGAATATCCTGCGGTTGCTGGGCCTCAAGAGTGAACGTCAGGGAATCAATCATGTGGCCTGACCAAAATGCCCTGCCCCCAGCACGAAGCGGGGTTGCGACCTTTAGGGTAGTCACGCTGAAGACTGCGGCGGTCCGCTCCCAATGAACGGAGCGCTTCCACCAGAGCAGGACCTGCCTTTACCAATCCACTTTCTTCCGTTGCAGTGATGGGAATGAGCGTCCATGCCTGAGGGTCCTCACCGTCTTCCCAATCAATTGATTCAAAGAACACGGAGAGGAAACGCTGAGCGCAGCTATTGCAAGCGAGAAGCATGACGCGAAAGTGCGACTCGTCAATCAGCTCGGTTCGGCGCTCGAGCCTTGAGCGCATTTGCCATGCGCCGTCCGCAGACTCCGGCCAGCAATGATCGCAGCCAAAACGATCTTCACGATTCATCTCCATCCCTTGCCGGCCCAACGCCCCGCTTGAGCCGCGACCGTCAGTTTCATAACCAGCGACGCACGCGCCGACGATAGGTTTGGAATGTCGGACCAAACATCTGACCGAGCGCGCGTTCCTCGGGCGTGATCTGAAAGCGATTCATGTAGAGCACGAACAGCGGCGCGACAACGAGAGCCGCTGGGTTGGCCAGAAATACTCCCCAGCCAAGCAATGCGAGTAGAAATCCGAGATACATCGGATTGCGTGTGTAGCGATAAATTCCGGTGTCGACGAGCGCGGACGCATCATCTGGCTTCATCGGATTCACTGTCGTGCCGGCGCGCCGGAAGGAAACTACGCCTGCGGCTGTGACGCATACTCCCGCGACGGCGAGACTGATAGCGGCCAATGTGCGGCCATCGAAATCAAATCGCCATGCTGGAACGAACGACGAAACCAACCACATGGCCGCCGCCGCGAGCAGTAGGAGAATCAACGGCGGTATCTTCAGTTCCAGCAATTTCACGGAAAGGATTTCGCCGCTCGCTGACAGTTCAGACGCCCTTGCAGCGCGTCTGTGTAAGTTCGTATCGCCGCCCGCTCGATTGGTGTATCAGCATGCACCGGGCACCGCTCATGACGAGCTGGAATTGCTCGGGTTTGCCGAACTCGCGGCCGCTGAGGCGCTGACCTGTCGAATCGCGGGCAGGCGTGCGCTCGATGATGAGCAGACTCTCACGAGTCAGGGCATCGCCTGCGAGCGTGACGTCGTTGCGATGCAAAGCGTCCGTCACAACCCGGTGAAGTTCGATGCGACTGTCGGCGGTCGGATCGACGATCACCGCCGGCGTATCCGGCTTCGCGATGGACGCACACCCGGACGCCAGCAAAGTACAGGCGATCAGTCGCGCAGCGCGCATCACATGTCTCTGAGAATGCGGTTCTCGCGCGCCGGGGATTTCAGCATCACGCCGTCGGCGATGTAGAGCGGCTGACCTGGCTTCGTCTGCACGCCCGGAGCAAAGCCGGTCGCTGCGGGACAGGCGGACGCCTGGTTATTCCCAGCGCGGAATGCGAGCGCCGCGGCGAGTCTGGCTTCCGCTGGGTCGCCCAGCGGATGCGTGAAGTCGTCGGCAACTGAACAACCGGGAATGCGTTCGCCGGCCTGTCCGCTCGTATTGTTGGGAGAGAAGCCGTCCGGGTAGTTGCCGAAGCCCAGCTCGTTGTTCCCCTGGAATTGGATTGAGAAGTAGGTCGTGCCGCAATTGTCCTGCGGATAGAAGCCATAGGGCTTGCCGCAAGTCGTAGAGCCGATCTGGTAAACCTCGACGTTGACGCCGCGCAGACTGTTGATGATCGCTTCGCTGGCGGAGCAGGTGTTTGGACCTGTCAACACATACACGCGCGGCAGGTCGAGCGTCGGCAACGCCTGTCCAGTCGGTGCTATGAATTGATTTGTAGTGTGAAAAGGCGTCGGCGTCAGCGCCTGGCCGGTAACCGGATTCGTACTCGGATGCTTGTCATTGAACACCAGGCGTTCGAACGTGCGGCCTGCCGTTCTCGTCCCGCCGATCATGTAAGCGAGCTCGCTTGCGATGTCGAGAAAGCCGCCGCCGTTGTAGCGGATGTCGAGTACGAGGTCAGTGATGCTCTGGTTACGAAGCGTATTCACCGCATTGATCAGGGCGGGCTCAGACGTTGCGATGTGGTCGTTGAAAAGCAGGTAGCCGACCGATCCAATCGTCTTGAAGACGGGCACCGGCGCCGATGTCACCTCTGCGGACGTCAGCGTGACGGTGCGGGGCGAACCGTTCAGTTCGCGAATCTCGAAGGTATGCGCTTCGTTGATTCCTTCCGGAAAGAGCCCTGCTATGAGCGTATCGACGATGGCCTGTGTATTGCCGTTCACCGCGTCTATCCCGTCGATTCTGAGTACCTCGGCGCCGCGGGTGAGATTCCCTGACGCCGCCGGCGAACCGGGTTCGGTGTAGGCGACGATGATGCGCCGCGGCGGCGTCGTTGACGCGAGAAACCACTCCGCTCCATATCCGGCCTCGACGCCAGACTCTGACAGCGCGATCCAGTCATCGGTGTCATATGTGAAATGGAACTTGTCCTTATCCTGCCCGCTTGGGGTCGTCGCGCTGGTCCTGAGCAGATCAAAGTAGTTCAACGTGTCGTTGGTGTTCGACGGATTGAGATCCGGTACTTCGCGATACCAGAGATACAATTCGTTCGTCCACGACCGCAGGTAATTATTCTCGCTGGCAACCGATCCTTGCCGATCGGGCCAGGCGCGGCCACTGCGAGGGTCCGTACCGCTGCGGGGCGCCACGCATTGCGCGGCAAGACCGCTCGATGGTTGATACACGCCCGGCGTATACGGCACGCTGCCTGACGTCGGCGGGTTAAGCGGAGCATTGCCGCCGCCGCCCCCACCGCCTCCGCAGCCGACCAGCATCATCAGGGAAGTGACGACGCTGAACCCGCGTATCTGCCAGCTCATAGGTAAACTCATGTAATTCGTCCGTACCCACCTTGTACTACACGATTTTCAGGGCGGCTAGCAGGGCCAGCTCGCGAGGCGAGCGTCGCCAGCCGCCGACGCGCAAGAGCATACTGAACATGATGGAAGTGGCCGCGAGAGAGCCAATGCTGAAGGGATTCCAATCGCGCTGGGCGCTCGCGTATGCATGGACGGCGGGGCTCGTGCTGTATTGCGCCGCCGTACTGATCGCGGCCGAGCGCATGGTGATCTGGATCAACGATGTCGCCTGGACGCTCGCGTCGATCCTGGCCGCGCTCACCTGCTTTCAGACGGCGCGCGCTGTCGAGGGTTTGAGACGTCGCGCATGGTTCCTGCTCACCGTGGGATGTACGAGCTGGTTCGTCGGCCAGATGCACTGGAACTACAGCCAGCTGGTGCTCGGCGTGCAGCTGCCGTTCCCCAGCATCGGCCAGGTCTTCTATAGCGCCTTCGCCGTTTTCGCGATCGCAGCCGTGCTGCAGCTGCCGGCATCGCGCCAGAGCGCGCCGTTCACCTTCAAGACTTTCGGCAACATCGGGCTGGTCAGTTGCTGTCTCGCGGTTACGGTCACGCTGGGTATACTCGAGCCGGCGCTGCAGATCGATGTGCCTGCGTTCTATCTGTGGATCGCGCTTGCGCACACTGCGCTGGTCGCCGCGACGTTTCTGGTGTCGCTCTATGCCTTGTGGACTTATCGGTGGGGCCTGAGCTGGACGCCGATGCTGCTGCTCACGGTCGCAGCAAGCATCTACGCGGTGTCGAATCTCATCTATGCGCATTCTCTGCTCACGCGCAGCTACTTGCCGGATGATCTGATCAACGCAAGCTGGCTGGTGATGTTCGGCCTGATCGCCGTCGCGGCCCGCGAACAGCGTCGCTCGCGGCGAGTGCAGCACACCGGCCTCGCGCAGCGCATCCAGGTGCGGGAGCGCTGGCTGGAAGCGGTCATCCCGGCGCTGCTCATCATCATCATGGTGGTCGTCGCCGTCAGCAGCTCTCTCACGCTCACGCCGCGCGCGATCTATCTCGCGGCGGCGCTGTTCATCCTGTTTGCGATCATGTTGGGCGCGCGTGAGGCGTGGATTCAGAACGAGTCGCAGCTACTTACATCACAGCTCGTCTCGACCAATGAGCAGCTGCAGGCGACCAACGCCGAACTGCGCCTGAGTGAAGCGCGCTATCGCACGCTCAACACCGAGCTCGAACAACGCGTCGCCGAACGCACTGCGCAGCTCAAGGCTGCGTACGACGACCTGGAAGGCTTTTCGTATGCAGTCGCGCACGATCTGAAAGCGCCGCTGCGCACGATCAATGGCTTCGCACATCTGCTCGAAGCAGAACTCGATCCGCAGCTCACCGGCGCCGCTCGCGACCAACTGGCGCGCATCCGCAACGGCTCGCTCAAAATGGCGACGCTCATCGACGATCTGCTTGCCTATTCGCACATCGATCGGCGTGGGCTGCAGGCGAGGGTCATTGCATTGCCAACGCTCATCGACTCCGTCGTCGCGCCTTATTCCGATGAGATCCAGCGCCGCCGGATCACGCTCGACATCACGATCGAGCCGATCACCTTGCGCGCAGACGCTGACGGCCTCGCACTGGCGCTGCGCAATCTGTTCGAGAACGCGCTCAAGTACACGCGCGAGCGCGAGCAACCTCGCATCGAGATCGCAGCTCGCCGCAGCGGCGCGGGAGCCCATCTCACATTCGCCGACAACGGCATCGGCTTCGACATGGAATTTCACGATCACATCTTCAAGATCTTCCAGCGGCTGCATCGCGACGATCAGTATCCCGGCACAGGCATTGGACTTGCGCTGGTGCGCAAGGCGATCGAACGCGTCGGCGGACGCGTGTGGGCGGAAAGCAAGCCCGGCGAGGGCGCGACGTTTCACGTCGAACTGCCGGGAAGCGTGGTGGTGGTGTGAATCGGCTCACTGGCAAGCTGGCTAACTGGCAAGCTGGCCCGAGTTGAAGACAGATCTGCCCTTCTGGCCAGCCGACCCGTCGGACCCGTCGGCCAGTTAGCCAGTCGGCCCATTCCACACCTGCGCCACGCGCGCCGGACGAGCGCTTCGATCGAGACTCCGCACGACCAGCAGACAACCGAGCAACGCGAGCACGGCGCCGATGATGAATGTCGGCGCATAGCCAAACGCGTCTGCAATCGAGGCGCTCGTAAAATTTCCGACGCTGCTGACCAGCACGACCACGCTCGCAAACAGGGTGTAGTCCGTTCCGGCATGCTCGGGTTCCGAGGCGTCCATCATCAGCGTGAACAAGGCGACGGTCGCCATCGTGCCCAGCACGCCTTCGATGATGGTTGCAGCCCACAGCAGATTCACACCGCCGACGCCCAGCGCAGCGACGATGTAAAGCAGGAAGCACGCCGCCTGCGACACGCCGCTGAAGAGCACGGCAGTACGCCGCCCGGCAGCGAACGCGAGCCAGCCGCCGATGAGTGCGCCAATCAAGCTGGTCGCCGATCCCACCGTACCTTTCATGACCGCGATCGTTTCCTTCGTCAGCCCGGAATCGCGCAGGAACGGACCCAGCAGCGACGTCACCATCTGATCGCCGAAGCGATAGCAGACGATGAGCCCGATGAAGCCCAACATGCCCGGTGCGAATAGACGCGTGGCCCAGCCGACAGACAGTTGCGCTGCGCTCAGATGCGTTGTCTCGGCAGATCGCGGCGATTCATGCAGCCACAAGACCGGCAGCACGGTGAGCGCGAGCAACGCCGCCATGCAGGAGAACATCACCGTCCAGCTGGTCTTCGCGAACAACCACAGCAACAGGCCGCCGCCCAGAATCATGCCCAGGCGATAGGCGCCGACCTGAATGGCGTTCGCGAGACCGCGTTCGCGCGCATCCAGCAAGCGCACCGCGAGTCCATCGGTGACGACATCCTGTGACGCCGCAATGATGTTGAACGTAAACGCCGCAACGATGAGTGCGGCGTAGTTGCTGTCCAGATCGAGCTGTGTGAGTACGAGCGCGGCGATGATCGAAGAGAACTGCAGGAACAGCAGCCAGCTGCGCCGCGTACCAAGGTGATCGAGATACGGCGCCCACAGAAACTTCAGCGCCCAGGGGAGCGCCGCCAGACTCAGCAGGCTGATCGCCTTGAGCGAAAAGCCCGCTTCGCGCAGCAACACGGGCAGCGCCAGCGTGAAGAATCCATAGGGCAGGCCCTGTGCGAGATAGAGCGCGACTAGCAGGGTGATCTTGTGGGTGCGGGTGAGCATGAATCAGCCAGACAATGACGGCCTACGGCAAGACGGCATCCGCAGGAAAGCTCCGCACGAAGGCCTTCGGCCGGCCAGAATGACGTCACAGTCCGGTCTTGCCGAACGCCTACTTGCCAGTGGCCCTCCTGCGAAAGGCTACTTGTCGAAGGCGGTCATTTGATCCCTCCTGCGGAGGCCTCCTGCCGCCACAGGCCGCGGTTATTTCTTATTCGCTGACCTGCACCAGCAGCTTTCCGAAGTTGCTGCCTTTGAACAGACCCATGAACGCCTGCGGTGCGTTCTCCAGTCCCTGGGTGATGTCCTCGCGATACTTGATTCGACCGTCACGCATCCACTGGCTCATGTCTTCCACGAACGCGGCCTGTCGATTGAAGTAATTCGAGATGATGAAGCCCTGCACCTTGATCTGTTTCACCAGGAACGCACCCATCAATTGAGAGCTGCGATCCGGTCCAGGCGGGAGGCTGGTTGCGTTGTACTGCGCAATCAATCCGCACAACGGTACACGTGAGTGCGTATTGAGAAGCGGCAGCACCGCATCCCAGACCGCACCGCCGACGTTTTCGAAATAGACGTCGATCCCTTTCGGGCACGCCTCTTTGAGCTGCGCCGGCATGTTGGGGTCGCGATGATCGATGCAGGCGTCGAACCCCAGCTCCTTCACGGCGTAATCGCACTTGGTCTTACCGCCCGCGATCCCGACCGCACGCAGGCCCTTGATCTTCGCGATCTGGCCGACGACAGAACCCACCGCGCCCGTGGCGGCCGCGACCACCAGCGTTTCGCCCGCCTTCGGCTGACCGAGATCGAGCAAGCCGACATAGGCCGTGAGTCCAGGCATACCGAGCACGCCGAGTGCATAAGACGGTTTGGGAATTCTCGGGTCGAGCTTCGACAGCCCGAGACCTTTCGAGACTTCGTATTCCTGCCAGCCGCTGTAGGCAGAGACGAGATCGCCTTCCGTGGCGCGCGGATTGCGCGACGCCAGTACGCGTGACACCGTTCCGCCGACCATCACCTGCCCGAGTTCAGCCGCAGCTGCGTACGACGGCCCCTCGCTCATGCGACCGCGCATATAGGGGTCGAGCGAGAGATAGACGGTCTGCAGCAATATCTCGCCGTCCTTCAGCTCAGGAATCGGCGCTTCCTCCAGGCGGAAGTCAGCAGCCGTCGGTTCGCCCTGCGGTCGTCTGGCGAGCACGATCCGTCGATTGACCTTCGGCGCCGCGGCCAACGTCTGCGATGACAGGACGGCCGCGCCCACCGCCAATGAGCCGGCCGCGATGAAATCTCTTCTGGTGCGCATGGCAAATCCCCCCTGATGGATGCACTTCTGTCGGAGGGTAGCAGAAGGCCGGATCAGCGATGCACGCCGACGATGGGGCCGCGGCAGTCAGAGCCAAAGATTACGACGGCCGCTGCCCCCGGGAAGGAAATGGGGACAGTCCCCATTTCGCCGACATCCGCATGGAACTCGCAGATGAGCGAAATAGGGACTGTCCCCATTTCCTATTCTGCGACCGGCCTTGCTGCGAAGACGTGGCTATCGCGGCCGGCATTCGAGCCCTACTACGACGCCGTCCACCCGCCGTCGATCGTGATGCACTGTCCAGTGATATTTCTGGCGGCGTCGCTCAGAAGGAATTCCACCGTGCCGGTCAGTTCTTCGAGACTGATGAACTGTCGTTTCGGCATCGGCTTCAGCATGATTTCATCGATGACCTGTTCACGCGTGAGGCGGTGCGTCTGCGCGAGCGCGTCGATCTGCGCATCGACGAGCGGGGTTTTCACATAGCTCGGGCAAACGGTATTGATCGTGATATCGCAGTCGTTCGTTTCGAGCGCGATGGCCTTGCTGAAACCGACGAGACCGTGCTTCGCAGCGACATACGCGCTTTTGTAGGGCGAAGCGACCAGTGAGTGAATCGATCCGATGTTGACGATACGTCCGTAGCCCTTCGCGCGCATTGTCGGCAAGGCGGCGCGCGTCAGCAGCGCGGCGCCGGTCAGCATGACCGCGATGAGCTGCTGCCACTTTGCCGGCGGGAACTCTTCGAGCGGCGCGACGTGTTGCACGCCGGCGTTGTTGATCAGGACGTCGGGCGGCGTGTCCGCAAGCGCCGCAAAGGCCCGTTCGATCTGCGCGGCGTCCGACACGTCAAACGCGAGCGTGCGAATTGCGACATCCGTCGCATTGAGCTCGGCGCGTAGCGAATCAAGGGCCGACTGGTGCAGGTCGCACGCAATAACACGATGTCTGCCAGCAGCGAAGTGCTTCGCGAGCGCCAGGCCAATGCCGCTGGCGGCGCCGGTGATGAGAATGGTTCGAGGCATGATGATTCTCTGGCAGCGAGATGCGCGAGCACGTACTTCCCTTTACTTTCCATCACAGGGCTCTTGCACGTCCTTGTGCAGCAGAGGCCCTGCGCAGCGCGGGTTGGAGTCCGCGTGGTATGCGTTCCGAAGACCCCTCACCTCGCCCTCCCTGCTGGAGAGGGAGTTCAGGAGAGGGAAGAGGCGCATTCTTTATCGGCGACTCACTTCTCAATAACGATATGTCGCAGTTACTGACACCGTGCGCGGCGGGCCGTAGAAGCCGATCTGGCTCAGACCGCCGGTCGCGCCGGCGCCCGGGTTGCCGAAGTCATAGCCGGCCACGCGGTATTCCTCATCCAGAATGTTTTTCCCTTCGACTGCGAAGCGCCAGGACTGATTGGCCGTCATATACGCAAAGCCGAGATCGAGCACGTCGTAGGCGTCCTGATCGGTGATGCTCGTGACGGTGTTCGCGACCTTCGTGTCAGCCCGATACTGATAACCGAGATGCGCGCTCAGATCGCCGGCGCCGAGCGCCCATTCATACGTCGCACCGAGGAAGGACGTCCACTCCGGCGCGTTGATCGGCGTATTGATCGAAGCGAGATTGACGCGGCAGTTTGGTTGCGGCGGCGTGCAGCCGAAGAAGAAGTCCTTGAACTCCGAGTCCAGCCAGCCGACGTTGAGCACCAGGGTAAGCGCCGCAACCGGCCGCCACATCGTCTCGAGTTCAACGCCCTTGTTGAGCTGCTTGCCCGCATTCAATACCGCCGTGACGTTGGTAGGCGCGCCGTTGACGACCTGGAACTCCTGCGTCGTGATCTGCACGTCCTCATAGGGCGTGTAGAACGCGGTCAGGTTGAAGTTAAGTGTGTCATCCAGCAACGTCGACTTGACGCCGATTTCGAAGTTGTCCGCCGTTTCGGAATCGTAACCATTGCGAGTTGCGGGATTCGCGGCCTGGTTGCCGCGCATGTCGAAGCCGCCGCTCTTGAAGCCCTGGCTGTAGCTTACGTACGCGAGCACATTGTCGGCGACATCGAAGTCCACGCCGAGACGCGGCGAGATATCCGAGAACGATCGGTCGTTCGTATAGTTGGTCTGCGGCGGGCCGAGGGCGAGAAAGCCGACCGGCACATTGTTCTCGTCGAACAGCGTCGCATTGGCGGGCAGTCTGCCGAGATACTGCTGCACGAATACCTGCGCCTCCTTGTCATCTTCATTCCAGCGCGCCCCGACGTTGAGGTTGAGTCGGTCGGTGAGCGTCCACGTCGTATCGAAGTACAGCGCGATGCTGTCCGTATCGACCGTCCCCCTGGTCAGCGACGTGAGATTGAATCCGCCGAGCGAGGCGTCAAAAGCGCCGCTCGCTGATCCGGTGAAGTAGTACAGCCCGCCGACGCCCTTCACGAGATCGCTCGTATACGTGAGCTGCGCTTCGGCGCTCGTCTGATCGTCGCTGTACTGCGCGGGCACCTGGAAGAGATTCGCATTCAGTTCATCGAAGTCGATGAACTGACGACCTTCACCCTCGCGATACGCGCCGACGATCTTCAGGTCGAGGGAGTCGGTGAGCGATTGCGTGAACGTCGCCGCAACGCCCTTCGTCTCGAACTCGTCCTGGTCGACGGGCATGTCGGTGCGCTGATCGAATCGGTCGTTCAACGCCGGCTGCAGGAAATTGTTCAGCCGCTGGCCGCCTGCCGCATTCGAATCGTCCTGAATCAGGTCGCCGAGGATGCGCAGCTTCGAATTTTCGCCCCAGACGAACGTCGCGTTCACGCGCGCGGCGAGCACGTCCTTGTCCGAAACATCCTGTCCGACGCGGTTGTAGAGCCGCGGAGCGCCGTCGTCCACGATTTCACCGTAGCCGTCACGCTGCAGCCAGGCGACTGCCGCGCCGAGATACACGTGGTCGGCGACGATGGGCGCTGAACCGCTGACCTTCAGGTCGCGCTGATCGTAGCTGCCTCCGGTCGCAGAGACATTGAAGGCGGGATCTTCGGTTGCGATGTCGCGAGTGACGTACTTGATGGCGCCGGCGATCGTGTTCTTGCCGTACAGAGTGCCCTGTGGACCACGCAGGATTTCGATGCGCTCGACGTCGTACACGTCGAGCAGAGCGCCTTGCGGGCGTGCGATGTACACGTCGTCGAGATATATGCCGACGCCCGGCTCGAAGCCCCACAGCGGATCGTTCTGACCGACGCCGCGGATGTAGGCATTGATCGTGCTGCTCGTTGCGCGGCCGGCGTTCACCTTGATGTTTGGTGCGTACGCGGTCATGTCTTCGAGCGTGCGGACGTTCTGCTGGAGCAACTGATCGGCAGTGAGCGCGGTGATAGCGACCGGAACATCCTGCAGGCTTTCCTCGCGACGTCGCGCCGTGACGACGACCTGTTCGATTGTCGAACTCGCCTGCGCATCGCCTTCGGCGGCGAGTGCGGGCGTAATCGAGGGCGCCGCGGAAGCGAGGACAGCCGCGATGGTGAGGCGCAACGTAGTGCGAGAGGCATGGAAGGACATGTTGTTTTCCCCTGAGGCGATGGTCTGAACCGAACCGGAGATACTGCTGTGTGCCTGAAAACCGCCGCCCAGCCTGATCGAGGAATCCCTGGCGGGAACCTCAGGAGCGGAGCGCGGACGTCGTGCGTGCGGTTTATTCATCAGATGATGATTAAACTCAGATTGCCCTTTCGAAAGGGCGCGTGTCAAATATTCATCAACCGGTGAAATGCGGCCGGGATCGACTCGCGATATGCTGCGTTGCAGGAAGAATGCATCGAAGGAACAAGAATGACCCCTAAACGAAAGCGTGCGCGTCGGGGACGGCCGATCAAGGACGAGGGCGCGCCGGACATGCGCGACCGCATTCTCGATGCGGCCGAAGATCACTTCTCGCGGCACGGCTTCTGGGGCGTGACGATCCGGGAAGTCGCGCAGGAGGCGAAAGTCGACACCGCGCTGTTGCACTACTACTTCAAGACGAAGCGCGGTCTGTTCGACGCGGTGTTTGCGCGGCGTGCAGAGATCGTCAATCGCGAGCGCATCGATTCGATCGACGCCTACGTGGAGTCCTCAGGCAAGGCGATTACCGTCGAAGGCGTGATCGATGCATTTCTGCAGCCCATCCTGCAGCGGGCGGCGGAAGGCGATCAGCGCTGGCACAACTATTTCGCGCTGATCGCGCAAGTGAACAACACACCCGTGTGGGGCGGCGAGACGATGGGACGCACCTTCGATGCGGTGATCCATCGTCTGATCGACGCCCTGCGCAAGGCATTGCCCGGTGCGAACGAACAGGATCTTTACTGGAGCTATCACTTCTTGTCGGGCGCCCTCACGCTGACGCTTTCGCAGACCGGACGTATCGATCGGCTCTCCAATGGACTGTGCAGGTCCAGCGACTTCGACGCGATCAACGCGCGCATGGCGGCGTTCATCGCCAGCGGGTTCGAGCGGCTGTGCAAACCAAGGCGCGACGGCCTGCGGCAGGAAGGCGTTCGCACGAAGGCCCGCGACGGGAAGGCTGACTTCATCAGCAAGTGAGAATCCCGATCTGTGTCTGTCCTGCGCATGCCGTCCTGCTGCGTCCGCAGCCGTCCTGCGAACAACCGCCTGCCGAAAGCGTCATTTGAAACCTCCTATACTCCGCCCCATGAACTGGCTGGCTGAAGGTTCGACTTACATTCTCAGCACGATCGCGGCGTTGCTGCCGATCGTCAATCCGCTCTCGGCGGTCGGGCTGGTTGCGAGCATTACCGTAAATCTCACCGAGGCCGAACGCATCGATCAGATTCGTCGCGCCTGCATCTATATGTTCTTCATCCTGGCCGCCTTCCTGGTTGCGGGCGGTCTGATCATGAGCTTCTTTGGCATCTCGATTCCGGGACTGCGCATCGCCGGCGGGATGATCGTGAGTTATCTCGGCTTTCGCATGCTGTTTCCCGATACCGCGGCGATCTCGAATCAGGAACAGGTCGAGGCGCTGCATAAGGCGGATATTTCGTTCACGCCGCTCGCGATGCCGAGTCTCAGCGGACCTGGCTCCATCGCGGTCGTAATCGGCATCTCGACCGCCGCGCAGGAAAGCGACCGCATCGTGGCTCACTACGTGTTCGTCGCGGTGGGTATCGCAATCACGGCGGTGATCTCCTACGCCGTACTCAAGGCCGCGTCGCGGCTCGACAAGCTCCTTGGTGCAACAGGCATGAACGCCATGGCGCGCATCATGGGCTTCCTGCTGATCTGCATGGGCATTCAGTTCGTGATCAACGGCGTGTTGGGCGTGGTGGAGAGCGCCGGTCCGTAGGGCGCGGCGCGTTGTCCGTTCTCAGTTCTGCGTTGCCCGCCGAAGCAGACCTCCGGTGCGCAATCCGGACGCACAACGCACAACGCAGAACTCACAGCGGCGCGGCCCTACTTCAGCACCGGCTTCTCCACCGCCGCTACCTGCCGTTCCTTCAGCATGACGCTGCCGCTCAGGAAGCCGTCAGTTCCGATCTCCATCGCATACAGCAGCACGCGCGCCTCATCCTCGACGCGCATCGATGAAGGCGGGCCCAGCAGGCGGATGACGTCGAGTTCACTCATGCCTGATTGGACGCGCTCCCAATTTGCGGCGCTGAGCCAGGCGGAGGACGACGGTAGCAACGGCGTCGAGGTGCGAGGTGCAATCCTGCGTTCGCCCGAACGCGCAGAGTGTGATCTCAGCTCATCGACCTGTCGCGACAACACCTGCACCTGACGCTCGAGATTGCGCACGTCCTGCTCGAGCTTGATGATTTTGAAGTCATCCGCCGCACTCGCATGTGAGGCGCCGAGGGCCATCAGCAGCAGCCAGAACGCGCGCATATCCACCTCGCATCGACTCCTTCGTGGCTAACGCCGCGCGGGCTGGAGCCGTTCCCGCCTCAGACGGCTGATCAGGCGCGCGGCCTGGCGTTCGCGGCTGTCATCGCCGGACTGCGCTGAAGCTGAACGCCAGTGCTGCGAACTCGCGTCGCAACGGCGAGCAATCGCGAGCTGAGCCTCAGCCCGACGCGTTCGGCCTGCGCTTGCGAAATCTCGAAGCGCACGCGGTTATCCGAGATCACGAAATTGATCATCGCACCGCGCTCCAGGCCCTCGGGATGGTCCGTGACCGTGAGAGTAGGGGCGCCCTGCAGAGCATCGATGACCTGCCGCGCGCGTCGATGCTCGCGTTCGCCGATGAAGAGTACGTGCAGGCCCGACAAGTTGCCGTCCGGCGACAACGCGCGTACGCGCACTGGACGTCCATCGATACTGCGACCCGGCAAGAGCTGGCGCAGTTCGCCGACGATCGTTTCAGATCCCATGACGCCGATCGTCACCGGACCGCCAGCGCTGACCTGTGGCCACTCGACATAGCCGGAAAAGTGATAAAGGAACGCCGCCTTGACGCTGTCGGCCGAGGCGGTCTGACTCTGCGCGCCGGCGTGCAGGGGAGCAAATGCGCATAGCAGGCCGAGCAATGCGCACCGCGCAAAGCGGCGCATCCTGTTCGCCTGCAACCGCTCAAAGGAGCTTCTGAAACACAGCGCAATCAACGTCGTCGTTCCCTGTTCTTCTGCTTCATGTCGAGGTGAGTCACTGCCGTGGTCTCGTGGCTGCTTGAGCCAGGCAGAGTACAGATGAAAACCGTATTGCGGATCGTGGAAAGCGCCGACCCGAGTCACTGTTGACGCATCAGTGTTTTCCGCGGCGCCCGGCTCATGCGATGGGAATCGTGCATTGACCACGAACTTTGCCCCGGAACATTGCAGGCAAAGTCGGCATTTCCTCGATGTCCGGCGTGATCCGCGACTCACGCAAAGGAGTGTCGGAGTCCCGGATGCTTTCAAAGCGAACAATCAGAACTTCCGGATCACGCATGCGACCCAAGCCTGCAACTTACCGGCCCCCTTTCAGCGGAGCAATATCCTGTCTGAGCAGGAGCGCCTGATGCGGCAGACGTTCCGCCAGTCGATCGCCGGCAAAATGATGCTGGTGGTCCTGTCCACGACGCTGGCGGCGTTGCTTGTCACGGGCGTGACGCTCGTGATTTACGACGCGCGAGCCTATCGCGACCTGTGGATTCAGGATCTGACCACACAGGCTGACATTCTGGCGCGCGCCAGCGCGCCGGCGCTCGCATTCAACGATCCGAAGTCGGCGCACGAAAACCTGGCGTTGCTGCGCGTGCGCCCCGCGATTCTCGCCGGCGCGATCTATACACCGGACGGCGCAGTGTTTGCAGAATACCGACAGTCGGGTCTCGAGGACGACACGCAGATTCCAGCTCGGCCGCCGCCGCCCGGCCACGAAATCGCCGGCGATCAGTTGGTGCTTGCTGCGCGCATCGTCGATAACTCCATCGTACTCGGGACGGTGTATCTGCGAGGACGTTTCGCGCTGACCGATCGCCTCGTGAACTACGTCAGCATACTGACGGCCGTAACTCTGCTGAGCCTGGCGTTCGCCGCGCTCCTCGCGACGTGGCTGCAACGCTCCGTCACGCTACCGATTCATGAGGTGACCGCCGCGGCGCGCAACGTGATCGAGCATCGCGATTTCTCCCAACAGGTAAAGCGCACTACCGATGACGAACTCGGCGTGCTGGTCGATGCATTCAACACGATGCTCACCGAAGTGGGCCGGCGTGCGTCCGCGCTGGAAGAATCCAATCGCATTCTCCAGCATGAAATGACCGAGCGCCGTGGTGCTGAGGATGCACTGCGCCGGGCCGACCGCCGCAAGGACGAGTTCCTCGCGACGCTCGCACATGAGCTGCGCAATCCCCTGGCGCCGCTGCGCACCGGCCTCGAGCTGCTGCGCATCGCCAGCGACAATCCCGCCAAGGCAGGCGCGATTCGCGACATGATGCAGCGTCAGATGAATCAGATGGTGCGATTGGTGGACGACTTGCTGGATGTTTCGCGCATTACGCGCGGCCGCCTGACGATCAACAGGGAGCTGGTGGATCTGCAGACCGTGCTGGACGATTCGATCGAAACCGCACGGCCGCTCATCGAATCAAAACAGCACAGGCTCGAGACCGAGTTGTCAGGCGCTCGCGTGACGCTCGACGCCGATCCGACCCGGCTTGCTCAGGTCTTTTCGAATCTACTCAACAATGCCGCTCGCTATACACCGGCGGGTGGGACGATCAGCTTGCGTGCAGTGCATGCGCTGGATGAAGTGATGGTCTCGGTCAGCGATACCGGCATCGGACTGTCTGCCGCGGAGCTCGCCGCCGTTTTCGGCATGTTCGTGCAGGTCGATCGATCGTTGGAACGCATCAATGCTGGTCTGGGCGTCGGTCTGTCGCTGGCCCGACATCTCGTGGAGCTGCATGGCGGCGACATCGAAGCGCGTAGCGCAGGACTGGGATGCGGCAGCGAATTTGTGGTGAGGCTGCCGGTGAATGCGCAGGCTCCGGCCGCATTAGCCGCGCCACGACGCATTTCGCCGCCCGCGCCGCCGCGACGGGTTCTGCTGGCGGACGACAACGTCGATTTCGCGGCCGGTCTGGCGGCGATTCTTCGTGAACGGGGCCATGAAGTGACGCTGCTGAATGACGGCGCCTCCGCGCTTGCGGCGGCGACGCAGAACGCGCCCGAGTTCGCTTTTCTGGATATCGGCTTGCCCGGCCTGAACGGTTACGATCTGGCGCGACGCCTGCGCGAGCAGCCGCAAACTGCGTGCACCGTCCTCACCGCCGTGACGGGCTGGGGTCAGCAGAGCGATCGTGAGCTTGCAAAGCAGGCCGGTTTCGACTGTCATCTCGTGAAGCCCGTGGATTTCGAACAGGTCGATCAAATTCTCGCAGGCGATCCGCCGGTACATGCCAAGCTATAAAAACTCACCGACGATCCTGAAAAGCCGCGATGCCGCGTGACTCACGCGCGACGATCCTGCGCGGCATCGGCCGGTGGGATCTCGTCGCGTTGATGATCAACGTCACGATCGGCGCGGGAATCCTCGGGCTGCCGGCCAGAATTTTCGAGCTGACTCATGCCTACAGCCTGCTGGTGCTCGTGGCGTGCGCCGCGCTCGTCGGCGTCATCGCAATCTGTTTCGCCGAAGTCGGCAGCCGCTTCAGCGACAGCGGCGGGCCCTATCTGATCGCGCGCACTGCGCTCGGTCCGCGCACCGGCTTCATCGTGGGCTGGCTATATTGGATCTCGCGCGTGCTGACGTTCGCGACGATCTGCAATCTGCTGGTCGCATACGTAGCGCGCTTCGTTCCGACGCTCGCGGGCGAAGCGTTGCGCGTGCTCATCATCGCAATCGTCGTGACCGGCGTCACTGCGATTCACCTGCTCGGCATTCGTCACGCGACCATCGTCGGCAACGCGCTGACGCTGCTGAAAGTCGCCTTTCTGGCCGTCTTCGGGGTCGCGGGACTCGCGAACATCGGAGAGATTTCGTTCGGCGCTGCACCAGCGCCGGCAATGGGCGATCTGAGTGATGCGCTGCTGCTTGCGATATTCGCATTCGTCGGCTTTGAAGCGGCGTTCGTGAGTGCAGGCGAGACGCGCGATCCGCGGCGTGACACGCCGTTTGCCGTCGCAGCGGCGCTCGCAATCATTCTCGCCCTGTATCTCGGCGTGCAGATCGTGTGCATGGGCGCCGTGCCGTCGCTCGCCGACAGCTCCGCTCCGGTGGCGGACGCCGCCACCGCGATGTGGGGACCGGCAGGAGAACTCGTGATCGCATGCGGAGCGATCATCATCATGCTCGGCTCGCTGAACGCGGGATTCCTCGCCACGACTCGCCTGCCCTTTGCATTCGCCGAACAGGGCGATTTACCGTCCGTGTTGTCGCGCGTGCATCCGCAATTCCGCACGCCGCACGTAGCGATCCTCGGCAGCGGCGTGCTGGTGCTGGTTGCTACGCTCGCGAGCTCTTTTCTGTCGGCGATCACGCTGGCGACGAGCACCCGCATGGTCGTCTACGTCGCAGGCTGTGCTGCATTGATCGCCTTGCGAAAGCGGGCGGACGCGCCGCCGGCCGGATTTGTCGCGCCCGCCGGCAGAACGTTTGCCGTGATCGCAATCGCATTGTCGCTATTGCTGCTGGTGAACGCGTCAGGCCGCGAGTTGGTGCAGCTTGCAATCGCGGGTGCGTCGGGGATGCTGATCTATGCGCTGCAACGGAGAAGAGAGAGTAAATGACGTGAGAGGGTCTCTCGCAGCGAGCGCAGAGATCGCTGAGTAAGGAGCAATTGGATGGAGAAGATCTACGATCCTCAGATCTTCCTGCGCTCTCAGCGATCTCCGCGAGAGGAAATTCCCGCTCCCTACCCAAACACCACAAACAACTGCCGTGTGAGAGCGCAGGGACGGCCGTTCGGATCGATCAGGACGCCGCTTTGTTGTACGTATCCGTCGGCCGCGGCGTCGAGATCGGTGTCGATGCGCCACCATTGTTCCGGCGCGAAGCCGAACTCGTGTCCGATGAACTCCAGCGTCCACACCAGCGAGCTTGCGGGCGCCGGCGTCTTGAACATCGATAACGCCGGCGTCGGAATGCAATCGACGAGGGCGATTACATGCGACTCGGTGACAGCCGCCGTATCGCGATGACGGATGTACGCAATCGTCGGCGGCGAGCGCTCGGCCGAGAAAGGTTTCGCGCCCTGCGCCCAGCGAACCGCGAAATGCTGGATGAACGCCGGCGAGCCGCGCTCGGGCTGAAAGCGCACCTCATTTAGATCATCGACCTGGCGCGGCGCCGCCTTCGCCTGCGGGTTTACCAACACTGCCGACGGCCGCGGCCCGCCATACACACCGACCTGCAGCGCGGCCACCTGATCGCCATCGAGTATTTCGCACTGCGCGAGCGTGACCGCCTTGCCGACGCGCAACACGCGCGCTCTCAGGCGCCACGTTCCCGGCGTCGCCGGACCGACGAACGTCGTCTGCAGAGAGCGCAACGGTCGATCTCGCGGCACGACGCGTCGCATCGCTTCGTTGCCGGCAGCCGCGACCAACCCGCCGAACGTGGCGCGACCCTGTAACCAGTCCTCGCCCACCGAAACGGTGAAATCGGAACCGTCCGCGCTGATCGAATTCAGAACCTCAGCAAAACTCATCAGACGGATCTCCGCTGCAAGCCGGCGGACCAGCTTACCGGACGTCGGCTGTCGTTTAGAAGCAGCAACCCGAGCGATATCCGTTGGTCGTGTTCTTTGTGGTTACCTCAGATTCTGATCCTGCATATCTACGGACGTTGCTCGCTTACAGCAGCTTCGTTCCATTCGGCACTCTGCGCTCAGGCATGGCGAGCACCACGCGCCCCTCTTCATCGTGAAATCCCGTGACCAGAACTTCCGAGCGAAACGGGCCGATCAGTTTCGGGGGGAAGTTCACGACGGCGATGACCTGCCGGCCCTGCAGCGTTTCCTTCGGATACAGAGCAGTGATCTGCGCGCTCGACATGCGCACGCCGATCTCAGACCCGAAATCGATGCGCAGCTTCCAGGCAGACTTGCGCGCTTCCGGAAATTCCATCACCTCGAGTATCGTTCCGACGCGCAGTTCAACGCATTCGAAGTCAGACCAGTCGATCGGCTGCATCGGGGATCTCCAGAGCATAGCGACCAGCTATTAGCTGCTAGCCCGAAAGCCAGAGCAACACAGGAACTTCTGATCTGGTTAGCAGCTAGTAGCTAGCAGCTTGCCCTGTTATTCGCGTGGTTCCGGACCTACGTAGTGCGCCGACGGGCGGATCAGTCGGTTGTCCTGTCGCTGCTCGACGATGTGAGCTACCCAGCCGAACACGCGTGACGCGGCGAACGTTACGGTGAAAAATTCCTTGGGGATGCCGAGCGACAGACACACGACGCCCTTGTAGAACTCCAGGTTGGCGCGCAGGACGCGTGGACGGTTGCTCGTCTGCTCGATGAAGGACGCATCCACGGCGCGCAGGATTTCCAGCAGACGGCGCGGCTCCGGGTCGGTGGCGACCTTCGCCGCCATCGTCTGGATGATCTTCGAGCGCGGATCGACCGTCCGGTACTCGCGATGGCCCATGCCCATCACGATGCGCTTCGTCGCCAGGCTTTCCGTGACGAACTCAGCGGCGCGCCGCGGATCGGCGATTTCGAACGCCATCTCGATCGCCGCCTGATCGGCGCCGCCGTGCAGCGGTCCGTAGAGCGCACCGACGGCCGCCGCAAGCGCGGACGCCGGCGGCGCGAGTGTCGACGTCACGACGCGCGCCGTGAAAGTACTTGCGTTGAAGCCGTGCTCGAGCTGCAGAATCTGCGTGCATTCGAAGGCTTCTACCTGATCCGGTGTAGGCGTCCGGCCGTTGATGAGCTGCAGGTAACGTTCGCCATAGCGGCGTGACTGCGGATAGGGATGTTCGGGATGGTCGCGCAGCGCCGCGTGAATCACCGCAATCGCAGCGGGCATCCGCGCGGCGACCACCAGCCCTTCCTGTTCTTCAGCGGTGCGGCCCAGACGCAGTTCGGGCGGGTCGAGCGTCAGCAGCGGCATGATCGACTGCAGCGTCGCCATCGGGTGCGCACCATGTCTCGCCAGTTCGCGCAATGAGGCCGGAAGTTCGGCCGGCAGGCGCCCTGCGTGCCAGAGAAACTCCTCGACTTCCTTGAGCCGGTCCGCGTCGGGCAACTCGCCGAACACCACGAGGTGCATGACTTCGGCAAAGCGGCGCTGCACGAGCGCTTCGATCGGATAGCCCCGGTAAGACAATCGACCCGCGTCGCCATCGACCAGCGACACCGCGGTCGAGTCCGCCAATACGCCTTCCAGCCCTTTTCGAATGTCGATCGCACCGTTCATCGTCGTCTCCCGCTGCCCACCTTCGCCCTGAGCTCAAGGTAGCGCCCGCGCACGCTCGCGACGACGGGCTCAGGTCGATGCACCTATCAGTCCTTCTGATGGTCCTGGCGGAGGAGGCGGCGCCCGCGAATGCGGTTGATGCCCCGCGTCCGCGCGCCGTAAGACATCACTCTTGCAACGCCGCGCCGTCGCGCCACAATCGATGCATGCAGATCGAGCGCAATGAAATCCGCTGCTTTCACGCCGTCGTCGAGGCGGGCGGGTTCAGCCGTGCGGCGGAGCGTCTGGATCTGTCGCAATCGGCGGTCAGCCAGGCCATCGCGAACCTGGAGCACCGGTTGGGTGCGGTCCTGCTGCGCCGGGGTAATCCGCCGCAATTGACCGAAGCGGGCATCCGGCTATTGCGCTTTGCAGAAACGGTGATGAATGAGGAGCGTGAGACGCTCGCCGATATCGCGCAGATCAGATCCGGCGCGTTATCGACACTGTCGCTCGCGCTGTCGCCGGCGGCAAACGCCCGGTTCGGCATCGACTTGTTGAAAGAATTCTCCGAACGTAATCCGCTGACACGCTTCAAGGTCGTCGTCGCGCCGAGTCGCGAGATCGTCTATGGCGTTTCCGACGGCCGCTGGGAACTGGGCTTCGGACCCTTGCAGCACTCGATGCCGGAATACTTCGCATTTCATCCATGCTTCTCCGAAACGCGCCGGCTGATGATCGCGCGTGAGCACGCGAGCCGCGACGCATTGCGACGCGATCCGCAGGCGACGCTGCGCACCTTGCCGCTCGTGACGTCCTATCTTGACGAACTGGCGCGCCGGCCGAGTGGAGATCGTCTGCGCAATGCATTCGCATCGGTCTGGGAAGTCAGCCACATGGACCTGCGCCTGGCGCTCGTCGCCGAAGGCAAGGGCGTCACGTACGTTTCGGATCTCGTCACGACGCTGCCGGAAGGACTCGTTCCCATTGACGGATTGCCGTTCTCCAGCATCGAGCGGCAGGTCGGCGTCTACTATCTGCGGCATCAGCCGTTGTCGCAGGCGGGCGCGCGCTTTCTTGCGCTGTGTCGCGAACGCTGGAACAGTTGATCGATGTTGCAGCGCGCGCTCGAGGCAATGACGCGCTGGAGGCGGGAGCGTCAGCGAGGCCCGCCAGCTCCGGCTGCGCCGCACTTCGAGGCGGAGTTCGCTGCGATCTTCGCGCGTGCGGCCATCGGCATCACGATCACGGACGGCCTCGGCACGTTCCTGCGGACCAACCCCGCCTTCGAGCGATTCCTTGGATTTGCGCCGGGCGAGCTCATCGGCGCCTCAGTCCGCTCGATTACGCACCCCGAGGACTGGGGAGTCGACGTCACCCTCTTTATGGAGATTCGCCGCGGCGAGCGTAGTTCCTATCAGGTCGAGAAGCGCTACGTGCGTAAGGATGGCGCGATCGTCTGGGGCAGACTCATCGCCTCCGGCGTGCGCCGCGGCGAGGACGGCTCCCTTTACGGTCTGGGGATGGTGGAGGACATCAACCAGCAGCGCCTGATTCAGGAACAACTGAATGCAAGCCGCGCACAGCTCGAACAGGTGAACGCGCGGCTCAAACTTTATCTGGAGCGCGCCCCGCTCGCGTGCATCGTCTGGGGCCTGGATCGGATCGTCCGCGAATGGAATCCCGCCGCCGAAACGATGTTCGGCTACAGCGCCGCTGAAGCGATTGGACGCAACGTCTACGAACTCACCGCCACGCCGGGCGGTCTGGTTGTGATCGACGGAGTGCGCGCGCAGGTGCTGGCGGGCGGCGCCTATCCCGAAGGCGTGATCGTCGAGAACCGCCGCAAAGACGACAGCCGGCTGCAATGCCATTGGCGTTTTGCAATCGTCGGGCGCAATACGCCCGAAGAGGCGGTGATCGCCTTTGGCGCTGATGTTACCGCGAGCCTGCGCGCCGATGCGCAACGCGAATCGCTCGAAGCGAATCTGCGCCAGGCTCAGAAGATGCAATCGCTCGGCACGCTCGCCGGCGGCATTGCGCATGACTTCAACAACATCCTGCTTGCGATCGCCGGCAACACAAAGCTTGCCGCTCAGGATCTCGCGGCAGACCATCCCGCGCAGACTTCGCTGGCGGAGGTGAGCAAGGCGAGCGCACGCGCGGCGAGCATCGTCAACCAGATCCTGGCGTTTGGTCGCCGCGAAGAATCCGCGCACCGACCGATCGATTTGCGCACGATCGTCGAAGAGTCGCTGAACCTCATGCGCGCGACATTGCCGTCGCGCGTAACCATTCGAATGCGCAGCGCGCCGAAGGCGCAAGTCGTGCGGGGCGATCCGGCGCAGATGCATCAGGTGATGGTGAATCTCGCGACCAATGCGGCGCACGCGATGAGCGATGCCGCCGGCGCGCTCGACGTCGAACTGGACGAAGTCGACCTCGACAGCAGCCAGGCGCACGCCATGCACGTGCCGCCGACCCGTTATCGCCGCATCTGCGTGAGCGACGACGGCGCCGGCATGCCGCCCGAGGTCATCGAACGCGTCTTCGAGCCGTTCTTTACGACCAAACCGCGCGGACAGGGCGCGGGCCTCGGACTCTCGGTCGTCCATGGCATCGTCAAGGCGCACGGCGGGGCCATCGAGGTGCGCAGCGAACCCGGCAAGGGCAGTACGTTTCGCGTGTACCTGCCCGCAGTGGAGGAATCACTCCTCGGTCCATTGGCGACGCCGGGCGCGGCCCTGCGAGGACAAGGACAGCGCATTCTCTATGTCGACGACGAAGAGCCGCTCGTTTATCTGATGACGCGCGTGCTTGAGCGTCTCGATTACCGGGTCGTCGGCTTCGTCAGCGCGAGCGAGGCGCTGGACGCGTTTCGGTCGACGCCGGGAGCGTTCGACGTCGTCGTCACCGATCTGTCGATGCCCGGTATGTCCGGCGCGGAGTTTGCGAAGCACGTGCTCGAACTGCGTCCGGACGTGCCGGTCGTCATGACGTCAGGCTATGTGCGCGCCGAGGATCGCGAAACGGCGCTGCAAACAGGCGTGCGCGAAATGATACTGAAGCCGAACACAGTGGAAGAGCTCGGCGATGTGCTGCATCGGTTGCTGAGTGAAGCAAGGCCGCTTCCTCGCCTCTCCCTCCAGGGAGAGGTCGGACGAAGTCCGGGTGAGGGTGCTCGCTGAGCGTCCTTTCCTCACGATTGCTCTCGTTCAGAACGCGCCGCCGCCGCCTGCCCCCTCACCCTGACCCTCTCCCGCAAGGGGAGAGGGGACGAGTTCACGCCGCCAACGGATCGAAAATCACGAATCGGTTCCGACCGGCTGCTTTTGCTCTGTACAGGGCCTGATCAGCGCGGCGATACATCGACTCGAAGTCAGCGTCGCGGCCTGCGGCCACATCGATGCCGATCGATACGCCAGAATGTGAGCGGCCGGATGCGGCGTCGTCCGAGTACACCTCGCCGAGCAGGCGACGTGCAATTTCCGTCGCGGCGTCCAGGTCGCATCCCGTGGCGAAGATCAGAAATTCATCGCCGCCCAGTCGCGCGCAGGCATCGTTGTCGCGCACGCTCGCGCGCATCGCGTCGGCTACTTTGACGAGAAAATCATCGCCGCCGGCGTGCCCCTGGGTATCGTTGATCCCCTTCAGATCATCCACGTCGACGAGGATCGCCGCATAGCTCGACGCGTTCGCCCTCAGGGCCTGACGCATTGCAATCAATGCGCCGCGACGATTGAGCAGACCGGTCAGTTCGTCGCGAATCGAAATGTTGTACTGCTCTTCGATCCGATGCGTAACGTGGTAATCGTAACGCGCGACCAGGTAGCCGATCAGCAGTGCGATCAACAGCGCGGCCGTCAGTGTGCCGATGGAGATCGAGCGAAAGCTCGCTTCCTGCGCGAGGTAGTACCCGATGTCGAAATCGACGCCGACGAAGCCGCTGTAGCGGCCTTCGCTGTCGAAGATCGGCGCGTGCCCGGACAGGAAGTTACCGTAGTCATCGCGCTGAAATGTCGGATAGACATACGTCTCGCCCGCGGCGATGCGCTGCAACCAGTCCGGATCAGCCGCAGGCTCGATTTCCCTGAACGCCTCCATATACGGAGACTCACGCAGCGACTGCCTGGTGATCAGATCGTCCGACGCCGCCGTGTCGACGATGAAATAGCTGCGACCCTCGCGTGCGGCCATCGTGTAGACATAAAAGATGTCCGGCGCGGCGGAATGAAAACGCACCAGCGGCGCAAGCGTCCGTTCGTAGAGTGCAGGCGTGTAGTTCGCGGGATCCAGCAACTGACGATGCAGGTCGCCGTCGACGACGCTCGCCGCCAGTTGCGCCGTCTGCGCCACGTGCGAGCGCAACACTTCGAGTCGCGCTTGCTTCGAAAGCCATTGTGGGATTGCGACGATGGCGCCGAGCACTACTGCGGCGCAGAGCGCCATGCTCCAGAAGGTGCGTGGCGTGAATTGACGAAGATCACGGAGCATGCGAACGGAGTTTCGAGGCGGGCTGCGGGAGCATTGCGATGACGCAGGAAGTATTGCACACGCCGTGCAGGCGCAGAGCAAAACATCTACAAGGAATGCTTAAGGCCGCATCACTATTGCTCGCGGCTGCCGGATGCACTGACAATCAAAATCGTTTCCGATGACCGATCTATCGCAATGAAGTCCACTCCCCGCGAACCGCTCGACTCTGCGCGCCGGCAAGCCGCTCTCCAGCAATTCGGCGCCGCCCTGGCTAGCGGTATGAATGTCGCGCTGTGGGCCAGATTCATTCCCGATGCGCCCGCGGTGTACTCCGCGACGGGAGATCGCACATTCGCCGAGCTCAACGCGCGCTGCAATCAGCTCACGCGTGCATTGCGCACGCGTGGTTTGAAGGCAGGCGACAGCGTGGCGCTCATGTGCGGCAATCGCACCGAGTTCGCCGAATCGTTCTGGACGACGCGGCGCGCGGGCCTGCGCATCACGGCCATCAACTGGCATCTCACCGGCGAAGAGGCGGCGTACATCGTGAACGATTGCGATGCGAAAGCTTTCATTGTCGACGCGCGTTTCGAAGAGGCGGCGCTGCAGGTGAGAGCGGCCGCGCCGCAGGCGAGCGTCTGCATTGCGATCGGCGCA
This sequence comes from Steroidobacter sp., assembly GCA_050738395.1. Lineage (GTDB taxonomy): Bacteria > Pseudomonadota > Gammaproteobacteria > Steroidobacterales > Steroidobacteraceae > Steroidobacter. The sequence goes on along the minus strand of JBOHZJ010000490.1, from coordinate 749 downwards.
CCACTCGCAGGTTTCGACAACTATGAAGCTGCGCTGAGCGGACAGGACTCGAGCGACATCGATGACCCGCAGCTCGGCGGCTCGATGCTGTACACCTCAGGCACCACCGGCCGGCCAAAGGGCGTGTACCGGTCGGTGACGCCGGTTGCGGCGACGAGCACCACCGCCGCCGCGGACTATCGACCGGGCGAGAGCGTTCACTTGTGCACTGGGCCGCTCTATCACGCGGCGCCACTGGCTTTTTCGCTGGCGATCCCGAATGCCTATGGCGCCGCAACCGTATTGATGGACGGTTGGGACAGCGAGCAGGCGCTGCGGCTCATCGAGCAGCGGCGGGTGACACACACGCACATGGTGCCGACGATGTTTCATCGGCTCCTGTCCCTGCCCGAGGCGACGCGCTATCGCTACGACATTTCATCCCTGAAATTCGTACTGCACGGCGCGGCGCCATGCCCGGTGAGCGTGAAGCGCGCGCTGATCGAATGGCTGGGGCCGATCGTGCACGAGTACTACGCGGCGACCGAAGGCGTTGGCACATACGTCGATTCACACACCTGGCTGAGCAGGCCCGGGACCGTCGGCAAGCCGGATACACCGGATCACATTCGCATCAGGGACGCCGCGGGGCAGGAATTGCTGCGCAACCAACCGGGCCTCGTGTATCTCCGGGCGCCCGAGCAGGGCCGTTTCAACTATTACAAGGACGAGCAGAAAACCGGCAAGGCGTATCTCGGCGACTACTACAC
>JBOHZJ010000489.1:0-11033 GCA_050738395.1 Steroidobacter sp. | reverse complement strand
CGGCAGCGCCGTATCGTACGGCGAGATGCTCGAGAGCAACGTGTTGCCGACGCCGTACGTGTCGCTCCACTCGAACTTCGAATACCGCACTCGGGCCACGGCGCTGTCGCCAAGATCCGCCTCGAGCTGCGCCTCGACCATCCATCGATCGCTCGTGGCGCCGTCCTCGGCGGGACCGCGGTTCTTTATGAAGCCCTCGTCGCGCTTTTCCGTGTACGCGCCGAGGAGATAGCGCACGCTGTCGGTGATCGGTCCGCGCACCAGCGCATCCCCGTGGTAGAAGCTGTAATTGCCGCCCTGGAGACGCACCTCGCCCTCGAACTCGTCGGTCGGGCGCTTCGAGATTACGTTGATGGCGCCGCCAACTGCATTGCGGCCGTATAGCGTGCCTTGCGGACCGCGCAGGATCTCGGTGCGTTCGATGAACAGCGGCGGCGTCGACGTGTCCGCCATGGAGGTCGAGAAGACGCCGTCCGAGTACAGGGCTACCGCAGGATCGGAGCCGACGGCGTTCGTCAGGCGCCCGACGCCGCGAATCGCGAGGCGATCGTCATTTCGATACGACACGCTCGGTGTGAAGCGCGCGAGATCCTCCACGGTGTTTACGCCGAGCAGAGTGCGCGTCTCGCTCGTGTAAGCGGTCACCGCGACAGGGACCTCCTGCAGACTCACTTCGCGCTTTTCGGCTGTGACCACCACCTCCTCGAGCACGTTCGTGTTACGGGCCGGCGCGTTCTGCGCTACGGAAGTAGCGGAAATGCCAAGAATGCCGCCGATCGCACAAGACAGCAGCGTTCGCTGTTTGAGACTCATTGAAGACCCCCATTCGGATCGAGCGAAATCCGAAAACTAGTTATTTACAGAATTGTCAGTCGCTCTGCAGTCGGTCCGATGGTAAGTCTCTGCTTCGCGGAACATCAATAGGGTCAGAAAAAAGAGACAGAAATTCGTGACCGATATGTTTGGACAGTCGCCGCCTGCCTAAGGGAATCCCGCAACTCGTTGCCAAAGTGAAACGGGAATTCGGCGTCGAGGCCACGACGTGCGATGGATGGATTGATGACGCTGTTTGGACTGCAGTGAGGAACGGCGAGTGGCACAATCCGGCCCCTCCACGCCAAGAGGCTCCGCCGTGAAGCAAGCGTTTCTGGATCGACTGCGCGCAGACACCGAGAACCTGCGAGCGCAGGGATTGTTCAAACCCGAACGAGTACTCACTTCTCCGCAGCAAGCGGTCGTCCGGGTGTCGAGCGGTCAGGAAGTGATCAATCTGTGCGCGAACAATTATCTGGGCCTCGCGAATGACTTATCCGTTCGCGAGGCAGCGCGGCTCGCGCTCGATCGATATGGCTATGGCATGGCGTCGGTGCGCTTCATCTGCGGGACGCAAAGCATTCACAAGGAGCTGGAAGAACGGCTGAGTCGCTTTCTGGGGACGCAGGACACGATTCTCTATTCATCGTGCTTTGATGCGAACGGCGGTCTGTTCGAAACACTGCTCGACGAGCAGGACGCGGTGATCAGCGATGCGCTGAATCATGCGAGCATCATTGACGGAGTGCGCCTGTGCAAGGCGCAGCGCTTTCGATACGCGAACAACGATCTGGACGAACTCGAGGCCCGACTCAGGGAGGCGGCGCATTGCCGCGTGCGGTTGATCGCAACCGACGGTGTGTTTTCGATGGACGGCGTGATCGCCCGCCTCAAGGATATCTGCGATCTCGCCGATCGATACGATGCGATGGTGATGGTCGATGACTCGCATGCGGCCGGATTCATCGGAGAGAACGGTCGCGGCACGCACGAACTGCGCGGCGTCATGGATCGGGTGGACATTCTGACCGGCACGCTGGGCAAAGCGCTCGGCGGAGGCAGCGGGGGGTACACCTCAGGCCGCAAGGAAATCATCGCGTGGCTCCGGCAACGTTCGCGTCCATACCTGTTTTCCAACAGCATCCCGCCATTCATCGCCGCTGCGAGCGTGCGTGTTCTGGATCTGCTCGAAGCGGACACGACGTTGCGCAGGCGCCTGCAGCAGAACGCCGCCTTCTTTCGTGAACGCATGGCCGCCGCCGGTTTTAATCTCGTTCCTGGCGAACACCCGATCATTCCAATCATGCTCGGCGATGCCCGGATCGCCTCCGAGTTCGCACAGCGCCTGCTGGATCACGGCGTGTACGTCATCGGCTTTTCGTTTCCTGTTGTTCCCCATGGCAAAGCGCGCATACGAACGCAGATGTCGGCGGCGCACACGCGAGAACATCTGGAACAAGCAGTCAATGCTTTCGTGCGGGTAGGAACGGAGCTGGGAGTGCTGAAAGGCGGTTAGCCGTTGGCGGTCAGTCTGAACGCCATCCGGCTGTTGAATACAGCGATTGAGCGGTACGCTTGGCCGCGTTCTCTACACTGTCCGCTGTCCGCTATTCGCTGGTCCCTTTTCATATGCACGCCCTTGTCAAACACCACACTGCGCCCGGTATTCAACTGCAGCAAATCGACCCGCCCACGCCTGGTCCGAACGATGTGCTGATTCGCGTCAAGCGAACCGCGATCTGCGGCACCGACATGCACATCTACAACTGGGATGCATGGGCGCAGAAGACGATTCCTGTCCCAATGGCTGTCGGCCACGAATACTGCGGCGAGGTGGTCGAAATTGGCAGTGAAGTGACCGGGTTCTCGCCCGGCGACCGCGTATCCGGCGAAGGTCACATCACCTGCGGCTACTGCCGCAATTGCCGGGGCGGCCGCCGGCATCTGTGTCGCAACACGGTAGGGGTCGGAGTGAATCGCCCCGGCTGCTTCGCCGAATACCTCGTCATCCCGGCGTTCAACGCATTCAAGCTCACCGATGCGATCGACGATGAGATCGCAGCAATTCTCGATCCATTGGGAAACGCGGTCCATACCGCGCTCGCATTCGATGTCGTGGGTGAGGATGTACTGATCACCGGCGCAGGACCGATCGGCATCATGGCTGCGGCGATCGTGCGCTTCATCGGCGCGCGCAACGTGGTAATCACCGATGTGAACGATTATCGCCTCGAGCTCGCCCGCAAGATGGGTGCGACGCTGGCGCTCAATGTCACGCGCGATTCGCTGGATGATGCAATGAAGCAGCTCGGAATGCGCGAAGGATTCGACGTCGGCCTGGAGATGTCAGGCAATGCCGCCGCACTTCGCGACATGCTGCGAACGCTGCATCACGGAGGCAGCGTCGCGATGCTCGGCATCCCGCCGAACGAAGTCGCGATCGACTGGAACGATGTGATCCTCAAAGGCCTCACGATCAAAGGCATCTACGGCCGCCAGATGTTCGAGACCTGGTACAAGATGTCCGCTCTGCTGCAAAGCGGCCTGAACATCCGCCCCGTCATCACCCACCGCCTCCCCTACACCGATTACCAACACGCCTTCGACATCATGGGCCGCGGCCAGTCCGGCAAGGTGGTGATGGATTGGGAAGCGAAGCCGTAAGAGAGAAAGAGAGGAGGGAGAGCCGCGAAGGACCGCAAAAAAGAATCAATAAAAGTGTGAATGGGCAGTTGGCGAACGTTCGTCCGATCCCGACCTTCTTCGACCTTTCAATTCCTTTTTGCGGTCTTTCGCGGCTCTACTCCTGATCCGCGTCTACTCCTGATCTTCAGTTCACCGAACAGGGGCAATAGTAGTAGACCTGCTTCGGATCGGTGAAGCGCGACAGGCGCGTGAGTTCGGCTTCCAGCGGGGCGAAGAGTCGGCGCGCTTCGGTCATGAACTGGGGTTGCGGCACGAGCGCTTGCGTGAGGCGCGCGGCAAGAGCCTGCGTCTGAACGGCTAACGCCTGACGCCAGCCCAGCGGCGGTTCGATGTATTCAATGTCGTAATCTTCTCCCAGCTCTGCGCGTTGCGCAGCGGCGTTCAGCGCATCGCGGTACGAGCCGAGTTTATCGACGAGTCCGTTTTCCAGCGCATCGACGCCCGCCCACACGCGGCCTTGCGCTACTGCGTCGATCTCATCGAACGATTTTTCGCGAGCTGCGGCGACGTGGTCGACGAACACGCGATAGGCGTGCTCCACCGATAGTTGCAGGATGTCGCGCGCCTGTTCATCGAGCGTCCGGTCAATGCGCAACGCATCCGCCAGCGGCGCCGTCCCGACCCCATCGACCGTGATCCCGAGTTTGCCGAGCGTGCGCTCCACTGTCGGGAATACTGCAAACACGCCGATCGATCCCGTCAGCGTCGCGGGACTCGCCCAGATTTCATCTGCGTCCATTGCAATGTAGTAGCCGCCCGATGCGGCGGTGCTGCTCATCGAGGCGACGACGGGCTTGCCTGCGTCGCGCAGCGCGTCGATCTCGCGTCGAATAACTTCGGATGCGAACATGCTGCCGCCGGGACTGTCGATGCGCAGCACGACAGCCTTGATTGCTTCATCGTGCAGCGCCTGACGCAGCAGTCGCGCCGTGGATTCAGAACCGATCGTGCCCGGCGGATGGTCGCCGTCAAGAATTTCACCCGACGCGACAACCACACCGACGCGATCGCCGTCGAAGGTCAGCCCGCCATCGGAACGTACGGCCGCGAGATAGTCCCAGTGCAGGATTCCCTGATACGTGTGCTCGTCTTCGTTCTCACCGACGATGCCGATGAGTTGCTGCTCGACTTCACGACGCGTCTTGAGTTCGGTCACCAGCCCCTTCTCAACGGCTACGGCGGCGAGATCTCCCTGTTGCGCTGTCGCCGCGGCCGCGAAATCATTCGCATAGGCGGCAATCGCTCCCGCGTCGAGCGCGCGCGCACTCGTCACGCCGGCTTGATACTGGGCCCACAGCGCATTCAGCCACTCGAGGCTTTCCTGCTCCTCCTGCTCCGACATGTCGCTGCGGCTGAACTGATCGGTGAAGGATTTGAACTTGCCCGCGCGAAAAACGTTGACGTCGACGGCCAGCTTGTCGATGGCGCCCTTCAGGAACGTGCGGAAATAGCCGAACCCTTCGATGAGCACCAGCCCCTGCGGATCGAGATAGATTTCGTCCGCGTGCGCTGCGACGTAGTACTGCGCCTGATCGAATCCTTCGCCATAGGCGATCACCTTTTTGCCGCTGGCGCGAAAATCCCGAATAGCCGCTGCAAGCTCTTCGAGTTTGGCCACGCCGCCGCCCGCCATCGAGCCGAGGTCCAGCACGAGTACTTCGATGCGCTCGTCCGCCTTCGCGAGGTGAATCGCTTCGATGAGATCGCGCAGCAGAGTTTCCGCACGGCCCTGGCCGGACACCTCGGCGATAGCGCGATCCAGCGGATCGCCCGCGAGCTGCTCCACCAGCGCACCCTGCGGCGCAAGCACGAGCGCAGCCTTGTGCGGAACGATGGGAATACGCGGTGACAGCGCCGCCGCGATGACGAGAAACAGCGCGAGCAGCAGGACGAAGTGCATGACCTTGCGCGAGGCGTCGAGCGCGCGCCAGAGGAAAGCGAAGAATGCGGCGACGTGTTTCATTGAACTTGGACTACCGGTTTACTGGCTGACTGGCTTACTGGCCGGACTACAGGCACATCATCTTCTGGCCGATCTGCCAGCGGCCAGTTTGCCAGTTCGCCATTACGTGGTTGTTCCGTAGCTGATGCGATAGATGGCGCCGGCGCTGTCGTCCGAGACCAGCATCGAACCGTCCTCGAGCACCAGCAGATCGACGGGTCGCCCGTACACTTCATCGCCTCGATGAAAGCCGGTCGCAAACGGTTCGTAGCTTACGGCCTTGTTTCCATCGAGCTTCACGACGGTGATGCGGTAGCCGCTCTTCTCGGAACGATTCCAGGAGCCGTGCTCCGCAAGAAACGCCTGGTTGCGGTACGGCGCCGGAAACGCGGACCCGGTGTAGAACTTCACGCCCAGCGGCGCTACGTGCGCACCAAGGGCCTGCACCGGCGGTGTGATCCTGCTGCATTCGCCCAACTGGCCGAACTCGGGATCCTTGAGGTCCCTGCCATGACAGTAGGGGAAGCCGAAATCGAGGCCCGCGCGCGGTGCGACGTTCAGTTCGCAAGGCGGACGATCGTCGCCAAAATAATCACGACCGTTATCGGTGAACCAGAGTTCCTTCGTCGTCGGATGCCAGGTAAACCCGACCGTGTTGCGAATCCCGCGTGCGAACACTTCGTGATTTGAGCCGTCGGCGTTCATGCGCGTGATCGAGGCGTACTTCGGCTCGTTGCACACATTGCACGGTGCGCCGATCGGTACATAGAGCTTGCCATCGGGACCGAACGCAACGTACTTCCAGCCGTGGTGCCGATCCTTCGGCAGATCGTCTCTGACGACTTTCGGAGCGGGGATTTTACCGGGCGAGCCTTCACCGAAAGCATCTTCGATGTTGTCGTAGCGCGTGATGCGGCTGATCTCGGCGACGTAGAGCGCACCATCGCGGAACGCGACGCCGTTCGGCATGTTGAGCTTGTCGGCGATGATGCGAACGAGGGGCTTCGCCCCGGTGCTCCCCGGACGGACCGCGTACACCTTGTCGCTACGTGTGCCGACGAACAGGGCGCCGCGCTGGCCCAGAGCCATGGAGCGTGCGCCCGGCACATTGTCCGCGTACACCTCCATCTTGAAGCCGGCAGGCAGCCGAACGCTGTCGAGAACCTTGTCGGTTTGCGGACTCGCATGTGCAACGCACACTGTCAGCGCGAGACCCAGCCATGAGACGTCACGGAGAACGGAACGAGTCGCGCGCATGAGCGCTCCTGAAGGTGACAACGCGAACACCGCTGAACCGGCGAGCGCCGCAGTGTACCCGTCGTTCGCGAAGCGGCGCCAACCCGACGCAGGCAGTTAGCAGTGAGTCCCTGGTTTGGAAAAAAAAGACCGGCGCGAGCGCCGGTCTGGATCCGTTGCTTCTGCGCCTTTGCGCTGGTTTCAGACCTTTTCTTCGATGCGCGCGGCCTTGCCGGTGAGATCGCGCAGATAGTACAGCTTGGCGCGACGCACGTTGCCGCGGCGCTTGACTGTGATGGCGCCAATGGAGGGGCTGTGCGTCTGAAAGACGCGCTCGACGCCTTCGCCATGCGAAATCTTGCGTACGGTGAACGACGAGTTGAGGCCGCGATTGCGTCGCGCGATCACAACACCCTCGTAGGCCTGCGCCCGCTCACGGTCGCCTTCCTTCACCCTCACTTCCACCACGACAGTGTCGCCGGGCGAGAAGTCCGGGATCGTCTTGGTCAGCGCTTCGCTTTCGAGTTTTTCAATGATGTTCATCGTAGTACCCATCCGTTCAGGCATTCGACGGCTCGCCTGCGCGATGCTCCGTCTTGAATTCTTCCAGCAGACGCCGCTGCTCGGCAGTCAAAGTCAACCTTTCAATCAATTCCGGGCGTCGGAGCCACGTGCGGCCCAGCGCCTGCTTTTCTCGCCAGCGACGAATCGCTGCATGGTTGCCGCCGGCCAGCACTTCCGGCACGGCGCGACCTTCGAAGACTTCCGGGCGCGTGTAGTGCGGCCAATCCAGAAGTCCTGCGACGAACGAGTCCTGCTGCGCCGAATGCTCAGACCCCAGCACCCCCGGCAGCAGCCGAACCACGGAGTCGATCAGCACCAACGCGGGCAACTCGCCGCCCGAAAGCACGTAGTCGCCAATCGATACGCACTCATCGATCTCCGAGTCGATCAGGCGCTCGTCCACGCCTTCATATCGACCCGCCAGCAACAAGAGCCCCGGCGACTGCGCCAGCGCCTGTGCTTTCGCATGCGTCAGCGGTTCGCCGTCCGCGGCCAGATAAATACTGCGGCAGCCGGCCGGTAGACGCGCCCTCGCCGCGCGTATCGCGCTGCGCGCCGGTTCGACTTTCAGCACCATTCCAGGACCGCCGCCGTACGGACGATCATCGACCGTGCGATGCACATCCACCGCGTACTCGCGCGGTGAGGTCGCATTCACAACCACCTGACCGCTTTCGATCGCGCGCCCAAGCATTCCAATCCGGACTGCATCGGCGACAAACTCAGGAAACAGCGTCACCACTTCGATGCGCATTCGCCCGTCTACCAGTCCACGCCCCAGTCGAACACGATGCGTCCCGCATCGATATCGACCTTCACGATCCGGTCCTTCACGAAGGGAATCCAGTGTTCCCGTTCGCCGCGTACGATCACCACGCTGCCCGCAGGCGTCGTTCGAAAGTGATCGACGCGCCCGAGCGATTCGCCATCCTTCGTCAGCGCCTCGAGCCCTTCGAGATCGCTCCAGTAGTACTCGCCCGGCGCGGGAGGCGGCATATCGCCGCGCCGAACCCCGATTTCGACGCCGACCTGCAGCCGCGCGTCCTCAGGCGATTCGATGCCTGCGAGCTTGACCAGCACGCCCTTGCCGGTCACCCGACCATCCTCGATCTCGATCGGGCGCCAGCGCCCCGACCCGCCCATCAACCACGCGTCGTAGTCGAGAATGTTCTCAGGCGGATCGGTGTAGGAAGTGATCCTGATCCACCCATGGACGCCGAACGCGCCGCCGACTTTGCCCAAGACGACGATCCGCTCGGGGCCTCCGGCCGGATCGGCGGAGTCGCCAGTGGAGCTCACGTTCTGGCGAATCCGGGAGTAATGACGAACCTGCCGACGGCGGGCTTCTCAGTCGCCGTCACGCGATTCCTCAGGCAGCGACTGCCTGCTTGCGATGCTTCTTGACCAGTTCGGCCACTCGCTCCGAAGGCTTTGCACCCTGGCCGAGCCAATAGTCGATGCGGTCGAGATTCAGCTCGAGGCGACGCTGTTTGCCCGCCGGAATCGGGTTGAAATACCCGACCTGCTCCAGAGCGTAGCCGCCCTGCCGCAAGCGGCTGTCCGTGACGACCACGTGATAAAAGGGCTGCTTCTTCGCCCCGCGACGGGTGAGCCGAATCGTAACCATGCTGCTAAAGCCTCGAAATCGCTGCGTGTATGCCAGACGGTCGGAAGAAACCGCCCGGAAAAGGGCGCGCATAGTACTGAAAAGCGGGCGGAAGTGAAAGGAGCTTCGGAGGCTTCAGCCCTTCGGAAGCTGCTAGCTTCTAGCCGCTAGCCAGACAGGAGAAGTAGCCCTCTGTCTTTTCTGGCTAGAAGCTAGCGGCTAGCAGCTTCCTCACATCGGAAACCTTCCCCCTCCCAACCCTCTCATCATGCGGGCGAGGCCGCCGCCCTTCGACATCGACTTCATCATCTTCTGCATTTGTAGGTGATTTTTCAGCAGACGATTGATTTCCGAGACATGCACCCCTGAGCCGGCGGCAATGCGCCGTTTGCGCGAAGCGTCGATGGTCTTCGGATAGCGGCGCTCCCCCGGCGTCATGGAGCGGATCATGGCGACCTGGCGCTTGATTTCCTTCTCATTAGCCTGCGGAGCTGTCGCTGCTTTACCGGCGAGCTGCGCCGGTAACTTTTCCATGAGGGCGCTCAATCCGCCCATCTTCTCGACCTGCTGGAGCTGATCGTGAAGGTCTTCCAGGTCGAAATCCTTGCCCTTCTTGAGCTTGCGCGCAAGCTTCTCGGCCTGCTCGCGATCGACGTTGCGCGTGACGTTCTCGACCAGAGACAGAACATCCCCCATGCCGAGGATGCGCGAGGCGACGCGCTCAGCCTGAAAGGCTTCGAGCGCATCGGTTTTTTCCCCCGTGCCCATGAAGAGAATCGGCTGCCCGGTGATCTGCCGCACCGACAGCGCGGCGCCGCCGCGCGCGTCGCCATCGGTCTTTGTCAACACGACGCCGGTCAGCTTCAGCGCGTCGCCAAAAGCGCGCGCGGCGTTGACCGCGTCCTGACCCGCCATACTGTCGACGACGAACAGCGTTTCGGTGGGCGAGACCGCGGTGCTGATCTCGCGAATCTCCACCATCATTTCTTCATCGACGTGCAGGCGTCCGGCGGTATCGACGATCAGCACATCGAATAGCGAGCGACGCGCCTCGATCAGCGCTTCGCGCGCCAGCGTCAGAGCGGGCTTTCCCGGATCCGACGGATAGAAGCCGATGTCGAGCTGCGTTGCGAGTCTTTCGAGCTGCAGGATGGCCGCCGGGCGATACACGTCCGTACTCGCGAGCAGCACTTTCTTGCGCTCATTCTCCTTCAGCCATTTGGCGAGCTTCGCAGCCGACGTCGTCTTGCCCGCGCCCTGCAGGCCGGCGAGCAGAATGACGACCGGCGGTTGTGCGCGCAGATTCAGCGGCCGGACCCCGGCGCCCATCAACGCGATCAGTTCGTCGTGAATGATGCGGATGAGCGTCTGGCCGGGAGTCAGACTCTTGTCGATCTCCTGTCCAACGACCTTCGCGCGAATCGCTTCGATGAACGTCTTGACGACCGGGAGCGCGACATCCGCCTCGAGCAACGCCATGCGTACCTGACGAAGCGTGTCGTTGATGTTCTCGTCGGTAAGACGTCCGCGGCCACGCAGGTTTTCCATTACGCCCTGCAGGCGTTCGGTGAGTTTGTCGAACATGATTCTCCGGAAGCGGTTTGCGGTTGGCGGTTAGTTTAAGGCCTAATTCCTCTCCCTCTGCTCTGGCTAACCGCTAACCGCCAACCGCTGACCGCTTTCGGTTACCGCAGGCGGTAGCCGAAAGCGGTCGGTAGCCTGTAGCCTGTAGCCTATCGCCCGCCTGTGAGCTCCCGCTGTCCGTGCTGCCCATCGTCGTTCTCGTCTGTTACCTGGCCTGCGCTGCATGGTTCGCCTCGAGTGTCTTTCGAGCCACCACGGACAGCGCCGCCCACGGACGGCGCATTGCCGGCCTCGCGCTCGGCTTCATCGCGGTCGTGTTGCACGCGTTGTTGTTATGGCGGACGGTGTTTGCAACACCTTCGTTGTCCTTCACGGTTGCTGAGACGGCGTCTCTGATCGCCTGGCCGATGGGGGCGATTGCTCTCGTCCTCGCGTGGGTGCGTCCGCGATTTGCCGGGCTCTCAGCGTTGCTGCTGGCTGCCGCGGGACTCGCCGCCGTCGTTGGTCTCGAGGGAGGCCCGGGTTACGCAGTGGAGCGTCGGAACTGGGAAATCGGGGCGCACATCGTTCTGTCGAGCGTCG
>JBOHZJ010000488.1:0-6647 GCA_050738395.1 Steroidobacter sp. | reverse complement strand
AGCTTTGACGGCGGCGGCTCTGTAATCTTGCGTCGTGCTTTTTGCGCCTTTGGCGGCAATTATCCTCCTCAACGATCGAAACCGACTGTTCTGAGTTCTCGCTTCCTTCCCATGTCTCTCACCGCATCGGATCTCGCCCGCTACAGTCGTCATCTCGCGTTGCGCGAGATTGGCGTTGCGGGTCAGGAAAAACTCAAGGCCGCGCGCGTGCTCGTGATCGGCGCCGGTGGGCTCGGTTCGCCGTCGGCGTTGTACCTCGCTGCGTCCGGCGTAGGCGTGCTCGGGGTGATCGACAACGATCACGTGGATGTCTCCAACCTGCAGCGCCAGGTGTTGTATGACTCGGGCAGCGTCGGCCGCCCGAAAGCCGACGTTGCGGTACAGCGGTTGCGAGCGCTCAACCCGGAAATTGAAGTCATCGCTCATCAGGTGGAGCTGCGCGCGTCGAACGTGCGCGAGATCTTCCGCGGCTACGACGTCGTGCTCGATGGTACGGACCGATTCACGACGCGCTATCTCTCGAACGACGCCTGCGTGATCCTGCGCAAGCCGCTCGTCTCCGCGGCGATTCACCGCTTCGAAGGGCAGGCGATGACGTACGTGCCAGACCGTGGCCCCTGTTATCGATGCCTGTTTGCCGATCCGCCCGCGGACGGTCTCGTGCCCAACTGCGCCGAAGCCGGAGTGCTCGGTGTATTGCCCGGCGTAATGGGAACGATTCAGGCGACGGAAGCCATCAAGCTGATCGTCGGGGCCGGGGAACCGCTGATCGGTCGATTGCTCACCTACGACGCGCTCGGAATGCGGTTCGAAGAATTCCGCTTCAAACGACGGCGCGACTGTGCAGTCTGCGGCGATCAGCCGACGATCACCGCGCCGCAGGATCTCACTGAGTTGTGCAACCCGGAGTCTTTAGCGGGTGTGCGGCGATTGTCGCCTGGTGAGCTGCGCTCGCTGCTGGCGAAGCCAGGCGTCGTCAGCATAATCGACGTGCGCGAGCCGAAAGAATTCGCGGTCGCGCACCTGCCCGGCGCATTGAATATTCCGGTGGGCGAGGTTCAGCAGCGAAGCGCGGAGCTGCCGCGTGCTGACGTGGTGGTGTTCATTTGTCGCAGCGGCGCCCGGAGCCTGTCCGCCTCAGCGCTCGTCGCGCGTGCAGGCGCAACGAACCTCGCGCATCTGGAAGGCGGGCTGCTTGCGTGGGCCCGGGAAGTCGATGCGACGTTCGAGGTCGCGCCGGTCGGATGAGGCGAGGGGATAATGATCAGGGGACAGGGGATGGTCAGACCAGAAAGGATGCGTCGGTATCGGAAGCGCGCGAGTCGACGTTCTCCACCTCTCCTGCAGGAGAGGTCGCGCGTCCGCGCGGGTGAGGTGTTCTTCGCGATGCGTGCTCCCATCGCGACGAGGGAAAAAGATAAAGAAGGAAAGGGCTATCTGTCTGACTGTCCCTATCCCTGATCACTATCCCCTCACGTTCAGCATCCACTCATCTTCAGCGCGCCGGCGCGTTTCGCGGCGCTGTCGCTCGCGGATCGATCAGCCAGGCATTCGCTGGTTGCCAGCCCGCCAGCTCCTGACGCCGCCGCTGCCACGCCTGCTCCAGCGCGCGTGCGGCGTCAGGCAAACTCGTTTTCACTGCGCTGGGTGCACGAAGCACGTTGCCAGATAATTTCATGATTGCGCCTCTTCTATTGTCAATCGATACGACTGCGCCGCTTTGCGGCGGTTCCGTCGTAAATGCGTCGTTTTCCGGCGACTCGCGACCAACTCGCCGATCGCTTCGCTCGCGAATGCGCACAGCATCGCGATCAGAAACAAAACGCCGATGACGAGTGCGATGACGCTGCGAGCGAGGAATTCAAACATGATCGTCGTCCGATATCGATTCGTCGTGAGATTACGACGTGAGCAGTTTTCCTGTCATCGCGTTCGCCGGCATGACATCGATTCCGGCGCGGCATGAGTAACTGCAGGCAGAGCGGGATTCTGCAGGCGAGCGACGTTCGCGGGCATCGTCCTAAGAGCCTAGGTGCGAGCAACGGTATTTCGCCGGTGAAACGGGTTGAGGCGAGCGCCTGGCCCGGCCACAATCAGATGTACGAAAAATTCCTCCGCATCCGCCCGTCTCCCGAGAAATGAACTGGAGAGTCGCCGTGAATGAAGTCGTCACCGAGCGCCCCGTCGACACGAACATGGCGAAGATCATTTACGTCCTGTATCTGATCGGCATCGTGGTGGGCCTGACCGCCGTCGTCGGCGTAGTGATGGCCTACGTCTACAAAGACGATGCGCCAGCGTGGCTGAAGACGCACTATGAACTGCAGATCCGGACATTCTGGATGGCGATTCTTTTCGCGATCATCAGCGGCATCCTGACGCTGGTGCTCATCGGCTTCCTGTTGTTCCTCGCGTTGGCGATCTGGTGGATCGTGCGCTGCGTGAAGGGACTCAAGTATCTCGACCAGCGTGCAGCGTACCCGGATCACCTGGGCTGGTTCTTCTGAGACTGGTGAGCGTGCCGGGCGTGCCTGCGTGCTTTCGGGGCTGGGACTCGCAGCCGTGACGATCCAGCTCGCGTCGAAAGTACGAAAGCACGACCCTGTACACGCAGGCACGGCATAACCCGCCTACGCAAGGATTACCCCTACAGGGCGGAGATCATCTGCATGTCGGAATTACGCTCGCGGGCGTCTATCATCGCGGTTTCGCCATCGCTTTGAACCCATGTCATCGGAGCCCTCTTGCCTAGCCCAACCGTCAGCGTGTTCGACCTGTTCAAGATCGGCATCGGCCCTTCGAGCTCTCACACCATGGGGCCGATGACGGCGGCCCATCGCTTCGTCCGTGAAGTGGAGCAGAAGGGCTGCGCGCCGGCGGTGAAGCGCGTCAGTGTGAATCTCTACGGTTCGCTGGCGCTGACCGGCAAGGGGCATGCGACCGATATCGCAGTCATGCTCGGACTGTCCGGCTTGCTCCCGGCGGAAGTTGATCCCGACGCCGCCGCGCGGCTGATCGAAGAGGTCCGCACCCGGCGTGCGCTGACGCTCGGCGGCGCTCGCCCGATCGAGTTCGACGTCGCGCGCGACATTCAATGGCTCTACAAGGAAAGCCTGCCGTTTCATCCCAACGCGTTGACCCTGTTCGCATACGACGCGAGCGATGAAGTCCTGCATCGGGCGACGTTCTATTCCGTCGGCGGCGGATTCGTGGTTAGCGAAGCCGAGGCCGGTGCGCCGTCCACGACGATCAGTGCGGACGCAGCGAGCATCCCATTGCCTTTCTCGAATGGGGCGGAACTGCTCGAGGTCGCGGAGCGTGAGGGCCTTCGCATCGCCGATGTAATGCTGCGCAATGAGTGTGCGTTGCGTTCCGAGGAGGACGTGCACTCCGGGCTGGATCGAATCTGGGCTGCGATGAACGACTGCATCGAGCGCGGCCTGCATCAGGAAGGCGTCTTGCCCGGCGGCCTGAACGTAAGGCGTCGCGCAGCGAAGCTGCGTGCAGCACTGGAAGAGCGCGAGCGTGGCGTGCATACGGATCCCCTGGTCGCGATGGACTGGATCAACGCCTGGGCGCTTGCGGTAAATGAAGAGAATGCTGCGGGCGGCAAAGTCGTCACGGCGCCGACGAATGGTGCGGCGGGAGTCGTGCCTGCCGTACTGCGTTACTACGATCGCTACTACGGCGGCGCGCGTGAAGGGCGGCATGTCTTTCTGCTCACGGCGGCCGCAATCGGCTCGCTATACAAACGCAACGCCAGCATCTCCGCCGCCGAAGTGGGTTGCCAGGGAGAGATCGGCGTCGCGTGCTCCATGGCCGCCGCCGGACTCGCCGCGGCGCAGGGCGGCTCGAACGAACAGATCGAGAACGCCGCGGAAATCGGCATGGAGCACAATCTCGGCCTCACCTGCGATCCGATTCGCGGACTGGTCCAGATCCCCTGCATCGAGCGCAATGCGACCGGCGCGGTTAAAGCCGTCGACGCGGCGCGACTCGCGCTGATGGGCGACGGCGCCCATCACGTGACGCTCGATCGCGTAATCGAAACGATGCGGCGCACCGGCGCAGACATGCGCGATTCATACAAGGAAACCTCACTCGGCGGCCTCGCCGTGAATCTGCCGGAATGCTGATCGCGGAAAGGGGATAGCGATCGGGCATAGGCATAGTGAAAAGCGCGTCGCGCGCATCCCCTCACCCCGGCCCTCTCCCAATGGGAGAGGGGGTCTTTTTCTTCACCTCTCCTTTGGGAGAGGTCGTGCGAAGCGCGGGTGAGGGGTGCGCGCACTGCGCGCTCTGATGCTGCACATGGATGGCGCGCCGCGGGATTTCCGCTGGTCACGAATGGCGCGTGCGCACGTGATGCGCTGGAGCGGCCTATCCCCAACCCGTGTTCTTATCGCCCTTCACGCAAGCTCCTTGCTTTAAAGATGAGAATCGTTATCATCTGCAACGCCGGCTATTGATGAAGCAATAGACGGCGCAAACAGCCAGCCCCGCCGAAGTCGCTGCAGCCGTGTCTGCTGCGATGTCCGCCAGCCAGCCGCCCACATGCCTCTGCATGAATCACCGCGGACTGGATACCAATGACGGACATCAATCGTTCTCCCTTCAATCCGGGCGTCCTGCTGCTCCTTGTTGCTGGATCGCCGTGCGCCGCAGAGACGGATGCGCCAACGGCGAAGCCCACTATCGTGAACGCCAGCCCGCTGGTCATTCAGGAGCTGAAGAAGATCTCCGTTACCGCGACGCGCGGCGAGCGTCAGATCGACACCATCGCCGGCACGGTCACGATCATTGACGAAGCGCAGATCGCGGCGCAGATGTCGAACGACATCAAGGATCTCATCCGGTATGAGCCGGGTGTTTCGGCGGCGAACGGACCGACGCGTTTCGGTCTCGCCGGATTCAACATCCGCGGCGTCGACGGCAATCGTGTGCTCCTGCGCGTCGATGACGTGCGGATGGGCGACGCCTTCTCGATCGGCAGTTTCGCAGACGCGCGCCGCAATCTGATCGATCTCGACAGCGTGAAATCCGTCGAGATCATCCGCGGCGCTGCTTCCGCGCTCTACGGCTCCGACGCGATCGGCGGTGTGGTGAGCTTCGTGCTGAAGGATCCGGAGGATTATCTGGAACCGGCCCGCAACCGCTTCTCCTCGATCAAATCAGGTTATCAGAGCGATGACGGCGGTTTGCTGCTCGGCGGAACATTGGCGCTCGGCGGCGACTCGCTGTCGGCTCTATTCAACTACACGCGGCGCAGCGGCGATGAACGGGAAAATCAGGGCGAGATCGATGTCGCGAGTCGCGCACGCACCGCGCCGAATCCGCAGGAATGTGAATCCGATAGCGCTCTGGCGAAGCTGAACTGGCGCCCCAACGATGACAACACCTTCCAGTTGACGCTCGCCGCCGATCGCAGTGACGTGGACACGGACGTCCTGTCCGGCGTGGGTGTGTCCGGCGCGGGCGTACTCGCCGTGAACACTTTGGGTCTGCGCGGCGACGATCGCCAGGAGCGCAACCGCATCAGTGTCAGGCATGAATGGTTGACCCCGACGGCGCTGTTCGATTCGCTGGAGTGGCGGGTCCATGCCCAGAACACGGATATCGAACAACGAACGCTCGAACGCCGCCACAGCGCAGCTGCCGGGCCTGCGGCGACGGTGCAGCGGGATCGCACGTTTACGTTCGAGCAAGCATCACTCGGGGGCGAGATCATTCTCCACAAAGAGTTCGCCGGTGAGCGCACCGGACATCATCTCACCTATGGCGTCGAAGCGATCGGGACCTGGACCGAACAGATGCGTAACGGCCTGCAGACAAATGTTGCGACCGGCGCGCAGACCGCGACTGTTTTGCCGGACGTGTTTCCCGTGCGCGATTTTCCGAAGACGGACACGCAGCAGGTCGCTTTTTTTGTGCAGGATGAGATCTCGCTGGGCGAGGGCGTGTGGATAATCACACCCGGCGTGCGCGTCGATGACTACCGACTGGATCCGAAGCCCGATGAAATCTTCGTCGCCGATAATCCAGGCGTCGGAGTTGCAGAAATCCACGAGACCAGTGTGTCGCCAAAACTGGGCGTGGTCTGGGCGTTTGGCGAACAGTTATCCGCGTTCGCCCATTACGCCCGCGGCTTTCGTGCGCCGCCTTACAACGACGTCAACATCGGATTTACCAATCTTGCTTTCGGGTACACCGCCATCGCCAATCCGGATCTGAAGCCGGAAACCAGCGACAGCTCCGAACTTGGACTGCGCGGAGACTTCGGCGACAGCTTTCTGGCGCTGGCCGCATTTCACAACGACTACAGCGATTTCATCGAGTCGCTGTCGTTCGTCGGCGTCGTGAACGGGCTGCAGGTGTTCCAGTCGCAGAATCTGTCGAAGGCGCGCATTCACGGCGTCGAGGTGCGCGGCGGCCTGGATCTGACGGCGGTTTCGCCGCACCTCGAAGGTTGGCGTCTGAGGTCCAGCATCGCTTACGCGCGCGGTGATGATCGCATCACTGATGAGCCGTTGAACTCGGTCGATCCGCTGAAAGGCGTGCTTGGAATTGCCTACGAGCCGGAGCATCGCGGCTGGAGTGTGGAACTCATCGCCACGGCAGTGGACCGCAAATCCCGGATCGATGAGAGC